>JAFQEZ010000081.1 GCA_017398805.1 Bacteroidaceae bacterium
CGCCCGTGCAACAGCCAGTGATACTCCCAATATGGCATTTGCCCCAAGATTGCTTTTGGTTGGTGTGCCGTCAAGCATAATCATCTTGCGGTCCAGACTCCGTTGGTCATATACATTACATCCGCGCAACACCGGTGCTATGCGTTCGCCGATATTGGCTACCGCTTTTGACACCCCCTTGCCATTATAGCGAGATTTGTCGCCGTCACGCAACTCCAGTGCCTCGTTTTCACCGGTAGACGCTCCCGACGGTACAGAAGCACGTCCTACTACACCATTCTCCAGTACAACCTCGGCCTCGACAGTGGGGTTTCCACGTGAGTCAAGGATTTCCCTCCCTTTAATCTCTGATATCTTCATAATTATAGTCTTTTAACGTAAGTTTGATATATAACAATTAGTACTGTAATCTAGCGTATTTGTTCATTTCGAACGAACCTTAATGAAAAAATCAAAAGAGGTTTTCGATGAGCTCGCTTCACTTCGTTCCAGCATGACAGGTTCTATTGTCTTGTCATTCTATATTTGCTAAGTCATTGGCTCGTTTTGCTTTTAGCCACCCGCGTGGCATAAACTTCGTCTATGCTTCACGCGACTAATAGCTGCAAAACTTGCCGATAACAAAACGTTGTTTTGTCATTCTATATTTGCACTGTCATTGACTCGTTCATCCTTTCGCGGCCCGCACGGCATGAGTTAAATTCCTCCTCTGCCTGAGGGGAGGTGCCATTTTACTGGCGGAGGGGTGGGAGTGCTGCGTTTGACCTGTTGCTGCAAAACTCGTCGATAACAAAACGTTGTTTTGTCATTCTGAGCAAAGCGAAGAATCTCTGTCATCTGCGGTTTTTGAGGTTCCTCGCCGTTTTTTTTGCGGATACGTCGGTACCACCTCTACAACCGGGATGACAGTTTCGCGATTTGGTTCAGTTTATATCGAAGTAAGGTTCTTTTTACTATGCAATACTGAAATACAAACACCTGGAAAGAAAGTTTGTTGTACTGACACTATAAAAAAGAACATTACTTCTTCAGCAAAGAGTTTATTTGCAGCAGCAAGCCTTATCATCAAGGCACTGCACTTAACTTGCCGTCTTTAGAGAGCAAGGCAACGATTTTATCCCTACTTTTTGTCGGTTTCTCCCCACCTTTTTGTGGCTTTACTCCCACTTTCAGTGCTAAGATAATATTTTCTCCCAACTTTTTGCGCCTTTCTCCCAACTTTTTGCGCCTTTCTCCCAACTTTTTAAAATTTTCTCCCTACTTAAACGAAATCTTGTTAGCTGGATAAAAGTAAATCCAATATATTGCTATATCACTTTTCATTTTAAAGACGCGAAAAAAGCCAATTTGTGACAAGGAATGATAAAAAGAATTATAAAACGATGGAATATCGCATTTTTAGTATATCTTCGCAAAGAATGAAAACTTTTAAAACAACCGATATGAAGACAATCAATGTACCAAAGATTATTCCCGCCGGAGATTTAGAGAATATTTTCACGACATTGCCCGAGCATGCAATAGACTGCTGCAACTGGCCCGCAGAGTTCCCATACTCACCTAAAGCCACATTCAAGCTTTTCCATGACGGCAAGAAATTGTATATAAAGTTCTCTGTTACCGAGAATGACATTAAGGCTGCCGTAACCGAAGACCAGGGCCGCACATGGACCGACCCTTGCGTGGAGTTCTTCGTATCACCCGAGGGTAACCTCGACTATTACAACTTCGAGTGTACATGTACCGGCAAGCTGCTGCTTGCATGGCATCCTGCCAATGCGCCGAAGGAGGCTGCCGGTAAAGAGGTTCTTGATAGCGTGGAGCGCATTCCGTCATTGGGCAAAGAGCCTTTTGAGTTGCGTGAGGGCGAACACTCATGGAGCGTGATTGAGATTATTCCTGCCACAGCACTGTTCCGCAGCGGCGTGGAGTGTTTCTGCGGAAAGGAGATGGCTGCTAACTTCTACAAGTGCGGTGATGAGCTCCCCACCCCTCATTTCCTCTCATGGAACCCCATTGAGTGGCCTGAGCCCAGTTTCCACCGTCCCGAGCAGTTCGGCAAGTTGATATTTGAGTAACTTAAATGATATATAACATGAAAAAAATCTTCATTACATTACTGCTTTGGGGATTTGTATTCACAATGCCGTCAAATGCACAGGTGAAAGCTGAAAATAATCCGCAGGGTGATGTTACAGTATATGAGCACGATTATATTGTAAAAGTAGGTGACAAAGCCCCTGACTTCACACTTGAAATGCTCGACGGGACAAAGTTCACTCTTTCGGAACAACGTGGCAAGGTAGTTATGTTGCAGTTTACTGCCGGTTGGTGCGGCATCTGCCGCAAAGAGATGCCATACATCGAGAGCGACATATGGCAGAAGCATAAGGATAATAAGGATTTTGTGCTTGTAGGCATCGACCGCGAAGAGACAAAAGAGGCTATCCTCCCTTTCATTGAGAAAGTAGGCACAACCTACCCCATCGCAATGGACAGCAACGGCGATGTCTTTGCAAGCTATGCACTGCGTGGAGCAGGCATCACCCGCAATATTCTCATCGACCGCGACGGAAATATTGTGATGTTAACCCGCCGTTTCGAAGAGGCAGAGTTCAAGGCACTTGTTGAAAAGATTGATGCAATGCTTGAATAATATGAACAGAAAACGGAAAGGTGAAAACTGAAAACGGGCTAAAGGTTACAAGAGTGATGCATTGTGAATAAATCATGGCGTATGAGCGAACTGCAAGGTTCACTACATACGCCACTTTTGTTTAGAAACAGTATGCTCTCCCAGACGCACGATAGCCTAACGCACTATGGCAATGCACATGCAAAAATCCTATAGTCGTAATTTACAGATAAATCCGTAAGTACAGAGATTATGTCTGGAGGATATTTATACTTATATGATCTCAATATAAAAACTAAAGGGACGAAAACCGTCATTACAACTAATCATAGCACTCATCGGATTTTTCATCCATCCATCATAAAAATTACCCTCTCCTTTGGCTAATGACTCTACGAACTCCCGCATGGAAGACCATGCAGAAGGACACATCCCATCTGGACATTGACCATTGACGGAAATCCACTGCTGACCAACCTGTACTTCGCATGTATGCTCAATGGGATTCTCGTATTCGGCTATCAAGTCTGGGTATACCGACTGCCGTATTGCTGTAATCCGTATTTTATTCATACAAATTCCGCTTTATCTATGCAAATATAGTATATTCCACTGTGAAATACTAGTTTGTGTAAAAAATAATATCACAGAAAACCTTAGGTTGTTATATCAAGCGCCACTATCTTTTCAGTCATCAAAAGTATATTATAGAACGGCTACAAGAGAATAAATGACAACAGAACAAGGGTAAAACAGATTAAGGAATAATAATTCTATTATACCAAAGTTTTGTTACCCATATTAATTTTCTACTGAATCTCTTTCCTTTAATACAGGTATATAAAAATCAAGAGCGCATGTCGTGCGCTCTTGATTTCTTGTTGTCAAGGAATCTATTACTCCTCGAAACCGTTAGGGTTGTTCTTCTGCCAGTTCCAGCTGTCACGGCACATCTCCTCGATACCGAACTGCGCTTTGACAAAGTCAACTTTTCGCACCCCACGCGGCACAAACTTTGTCTGTGCTTCGCGTGACTGAATGCTGTTGACTTTGTCGAAACAAAAAAATGAAGGCAACCTGGGTTTATTACTTCGGTTGCCTTTATTTAATAATATATTAGGAATAATTATTACTCCTCGAAACCGTTAGGGTTGTTCTTCTGCCAGTTCCAGCTGTCACGGCACATCTCCTCAATACCGAACTGCGCTTTCCAGCCGAGCTCTGCCTCTGCCTTTGCAGGGTTACAGTAGCAAGTAGCGATATCACCCGGACGACGTGGCTTGATCGCATAAGGAACAGGAACACCGTTAGCCTTCTCAAATGCCTTTACAACGTCGAGAACTGAATAGCCATGGCCTGTACCGATATTGTAGATAGCGATACCCTTCTTCTCTACGATAGCCTTCAATGCTGCAACGTGAGCACGTGCAAGGTCAACGACGTGGATGTAGTCGCGTACACCTGTGCCGTCGTGTGTGTCGTAGTCGTTACCGAACACACCGAGCTCGGCGCGCTTGCCCACTGCTGTCTGTGTGATGTAAGGCATTAGGTTGTTAGGAATGCCGTTGGGATTCTCACCGATTGTACCGCTCTTGTGTGCACCAATAGGGTTGAAGTAACGGAGCAATACAATGTTCCACTCGTTGTCGGCCTTCTGGATATCCATAAGAACCTCCTCAAGCATAGACTTTGTCTGGCCGTAAGGGTTTGTGCAGTGGCCCTTTGGACACTCCTCGGTAATAGGAATGATTGCAGGATCGCCATAAACTGTTGCACTTGATGAGAAAATCATGTTCTTGCAACCATTCTTGCGCATTACATCAGCAAGAACGAAAGTACCGTTCATGTTGTTCTCATAGTACTCAAGAGGCTTTGCGCAGCTCTCACCTACAGCCTTCAAGCCTGCAAAGTGGATACATGCATCGAACTTGTGCTCGTCGAACACCTTCTGCAAACCCTCGCGGTCACGGATGTCAACCTTGTAGAAAGGAACCTCCTTGCCGATGATTTTGGCAACACGCTTCAAAGAAATTGGAGAAGAGTTGTCAAGATTGTCAACTACAACAGCCTCATGGCCTGCCTCTGTAAGTTCAATCAAAGTGTGGCTTCCGATGAAACCAGCACCGCCAGTCAATAGGATTTTCATTTTAGTAAGTAGTTATAATGTTTAAAGTCGTTTCCTTTAGTGATTTTAAAGGGAGGTTCATTTTTATATGTCACCTGATGCAATAATTATCGCAAAATTAATATAATTTATCCAACAACAAAATTTGGAGCCATTAAATTTGAGTAAATAAGTGAATAGCACTACTATTGCACTACCATAACCCTGTTCCTACAGGTTGCAATCTCCCCTCATCGGGCCAATCGGGAAGAAAGAAGACCGGACATGGCTGCAGATCCGCACTCTCCCAATCAATATCCTTTATACACTCCACCGAGGGAGGCCCGAATGCAAACGATCGCCCGTAAAGCAGCAAGATACCGCGAGTATCATCATATCGCCATAACCCACCGCCGTATGGACATCGGTCACCCAACTTCAGCAGTTCGCAGTGTTGGTAGACATTGCCCATCACAAGAACCCCATCCTGGTTGATTATGAATTTCAGGTACATAGCAGTTATTGATAAATGACATAATAACACGAACCCCCTGGAACCGCACTCTACAAAACGTAAAAGATGATTTTGGGGGTTCGTATAACGAAGTCGGTTACTTTCCAACCTTCATACTTGCCTTGACAAGATATACAATAAGGAGAGTGTATGCGATAATTGCAACAGCCTCGCTCATTGGATTGCCCAGCCAGTTCTCATTGACAAGGTTGATTCCGCCGAAACGGAGGCCTGCACTCAGCACACCCATCAACGCACCACCGGCAATGAAGCCCGAAGCGAGCAACGTACACTTCTCGCCACGCTCGGCATTTACATTGGCATCCTTGCTGCGGGATGTCACATACCAGTTGATGATACCACCCACAAGAAGCGGAAGGTTCAGCTCAAGCGGAATGAACATACCAAGTGCAAAAGGCAGAGCCGGAACACCAAAGTATGTCAGCACAAGCGCAAGAACGGCACCGATACCGTAGAGCAACCAGGGTGCACCTACACCGTTCATCAACGGATCAATTACAGCCGCCATAGCATGTGCCTGCGGTGCTGCAAGTTCATCACTTGTAAAGCCATAGGTCTTGTTCAGAATCATAATCACGCCTGCAACAGTAGCTGCCGAAACCAATGTTCCCAGGAACTTCCATGTCTGCTGCTTTGCAGGGGTACTGCCAAGCCAGTAACCGATTTTCAGGTCGGTGATGAAACCGCCTGCCATTGAGAGTGCCGTACATACCACACCGCCCATGATGAGCGCAGCAACCATACCCGATGATCCTTTCAAGCCTACGGCAACCATAATCACCGATGCAAGGATAAGTGTCATCAATGTCATTCCCGATACAGGGTTTGAACCCACAACAGCAATGGCATTTGCTGCAACCGTTGTAAAGAGGAACGAGATGACAGCAACAAGCAACACCGCTACTACAGCATGCAGTATATTACCGCTCATCACATCGAAAACAAAGAATGCAAACACTAGCAGCAATGTGAACACCGATGCAAAGATGACGAACTTCATAGAGAGGTCCTTTTGGGTGCGCTCTACATTATCACCGCCCTTCTTGCCGCTCATCTCACGTGAAGCAAGGCCAACGGCGCTTTTGATTATGCTCCATGATCTGAAAATGCCTATCACACCGGCCATTGCAATACCGCCGATACCGATGCTCTTTGCATACTCCTTGAAGATAACTTCAGGTGACATCTGCCCTACAGTCTGTACTATCTCCGGGTTCCATGCATTCAGTACCTGGTCACCGAAGAGAAGTCCCATTCCCGGAATTATCACCAACCATACAGCAAGCGAACCTACACATATTATAATTGCATACTTGAGACCAATGATACATCCAAGGCCAAGAACTGCTGCACCCACATTTATCTTCAACACAACCTTTGCCTTGTCGGCAAGAACCTCACCCCAACCGACAATGCGTGTAGTGACATTCTCGTTCCACCAACCGAATGTAGCGATTATAAAATCGTAGAGACCGCCGATGAGACCGGCAATAAGCAGAGGCTTCGCCTGGCTACCGCCCTTCTCGCCCGAAATAAGCACCTGGGTACTTGCTGTAGCCTCGGGGAAAGGATACTCGCCATGCTTCTCTTTAACGAAGTACTTGCGGAAAGGAATGAGGAACAGAATACCCAAAATACCGCCAAGCAGAGAACTGATGAACATCTGCATGAAATTCACTGTCATCTCGGGGTATTTCGCCTGCAGGATGTAAAGCGCAGGCAATGTAAAGATAGCACCGGCAACAATAACACCGGAGCATGCACCGATAGACTGAATAATCACATTCTCGCCGAGAGCGCCTTTGCGCTTTGCAAGAGTGGACATACCCACCGCAATGATTGCAATGGGGATAGCAGCCTCGAACACCTGACCCACCTTAAGACCAAGATAAGCAGATGCTGCCGAGAAGAGCACAGCCATAAGAATACCCCACGACACCGACCAC
Organism: Bacteroidaceae bacterium; assembly: GCA_017398805.1. GTDB lineage: Bacteria > Bacteroidota > Bacteroidia > Bacteroidales > Bacteroidaceae > HGM04593. The sequence continues at coordinate 7,221 of JAFQEZ010000081.1, forward strand.
GCATTAACCTCGGGATACCTCTTGTCGGGCGACATCAAGGGCTTGTATTCCTCGCCCTCGTTCAAAGGACGGAACGCATTTTCCGGCAATCCCGTCTGTTTTTCATTTTCCTGTTTCATTTTATTTACTGTTTGTTTACAAATCTATTATCGAATTTGCGAAATTAGTAAAAAAACGTAAAAACACATTAACAACACTTCATAATATTTATATTATAAATCCAAACCTCATACACTCACGCAATCCATGACACCTATTGCACAAAAAACATACTTTTTTATGCAATACAGAATATTTATTGAATAAAACAGCACAAAATAAAGAGGTAAATAAGATACAAAAAGAACTTTCTAAAAGAAGGAAATTATTTCTTTCGCCTGTCATTTAATATTTTCTTGTAATTGTATATCAGATTCGGGAACTGTTCAATAATCAAAGCGGACACAATTACAATAGCAATACAGCAACATAGGACTGCATAAATCAGATTAATTATAGGTATAAAAGATTGGGATATAATTTGGTCGCCCCATAATTTAGAGCACACAGCACAAACAATCACGGGCAACACGTATAAGAAGAATATAAATACAAATACCATTTCTAACATAAACACAATAGGTATTTAAAAGTTTACATACACACATTTTGTCAGAAGCGGTATCACGTAACATATAAAACAAAAAGACGTGAGACTTGTCATCTTACGTCCATCAATCTGCAGGCATCGCCAAACGCCTTAACGGAAACGAACGGTGAAGAAACAATATTCCCACGCCGTGAATATATACTTGATTACTTGCAACAGACAAGCAATACGTATATACAACACAGAATGAGCATTAGTTGCTTCGTCCTCCGTTATTATTTTGGCGATTTCACAGATTTGGACTTAACAAAATGCTTTCCTTTCATTCATGGATTTCTCTCCATGAACAATGCAAAGATAACACTTTTTAGCAACCAATACTCAAATATCAAGGAAATTGTTTCTTCAGTATAAATAAGCTGTTTAAATTTCTAATAAATAGTTTCTTATAGAGGTGTGTTTCGTATGTTTCGCCGTTTTTTATATCTAAAAAAAGCGCCAACGAGAGCAATGCAACTTCGCCTACAAATAAGCAAAGCAGATTGCGAAGCGAGTGCAGAAATAGCTGCACCTTTAGGTGAAGATAGTAAATAAAACTAAGTTTTCGAAATGCACACAACATAGTGCCACAAAATAAATCATTCAAAAGCTCATAGCTTTCTATAAATCAAATCAAAGTCCCATCGGCATATTATAAAATATTCTTTTCTTATTTCACACCCACTTTTCATATCTTTGTTATATATTTGTCGCAGAATTTGGGATCCAAAGTTCCAATAGATATATTTGTTAGAAGCGTTATGCTTATCTTGTAACTGAAAACCTAGGAAATTTTCAACGAATACAGGAGATAGCATAGTGGTTCTCACGCTTGGCGTGGGCTGCTATTACTACATTCATGTATTCGGGTTTTCCTAGGACCTTCAGTTAAGAGTGTGGCATACAGTTCCACGCTTTTTATTTTAACAATCTCTTGTAGGAACTGAAAGAGAGTTCATCATTATACCATGAAAAATAAAATTTTCAAACTTGCAATTATGCTATTCTGTATTACTAATTGCAACGAAGCATTCGCTCAGTTCTACGATTCACACAATTGTTATCTGTACATTGAAATGGGAAAAACCATCGAATCATCTTCTTATATCAATTATTACCATTTTGACGAAGATGGAAATATGTTTGCCCAAGAATTGACAAAAGATAAAGTAAGAAAGTTGATTTCAGATGACATCCTTGAAGAATATGCAGTAAATCATTGGCACAGATACGAATATTGTAACTCTACAAGTACGCACAAATATGAAGTATATAAATTTGAAAAAACGAGAGAGGTTCAAGAAGGTTGGGGTGTAACCTTATATGGTACCGGTGAGTTTCTATATTGCGCTTTTTCACTTGACCGAAGTTCACTAATCACTTGGTACACAGCAAAAGACAGTAATAGCCCCATTAATAAAAAACATTACAAACGAATAGTTCCAGAGAACTTGACTCCCAAAGAGGCTGATTATGATTTTTTACGATAAAAATATAAAAACCGGGGCACAACCATATCATTTTAAAACGAAGTTCGCCGCCAGTAGGGGCCAAAGGCAACGCAGTGAAAATCTAAAAAAGAACAAAGATACTTCGCTGCGCTCAGTATGACAAGGTGTGCTAGGGGAACTGCTATATTATTACTAATATTAATCTCATAAGCCGCCCAAAAGAAATAGCTGCACCTTTAGGTGAAGATAGTAAAAAACTAATACAAGCAACAAACCCGTATCATTCATTTTTAAACAAAGAGACCAAAAGAACAAACTAAAAATTTCCCCAGGCAATACGCAAGTATGTCTGGGGAAATCAACTATAGACGAGCACCAGTTATCTGTTATCTGTACTCTGTTATCTGTACTCTGTTATCTGTACTCTGTTATCTACCCTTTAAGTTGTTTATAGGTAGTCTTCGGGAAACGGGCAGCGGTTGTCTCATCCAAACGGCGTACAGGGGTGCTGTGCGGAGCGCTCTTGACAATGTCGGGGTTTTCTATTGCCTCGGCTGCAACCTTCTTCATCACTGCAATGAACTCATCAAGTGTCTCCTTACTCTCGGTCTCGGTAGGCTCAATCATGATGCTCTGATGGAACAGCAAGGGGAAGTAGATGGTCGGTGCGTGATAACCGTAGTCGAGCAGGCGCTTGGCAATGTCGAGGGTTGTGACACCTGTTGACTTGTCGGCAAGGCCGTCGAACACGAATTCGTGTTTGCATACGCCCTCGATAGGCAAGTAGTACTCGTTCTTCAAGGACTCCTTCACATAGTTGGCATTGAGCACTGCAAGCGGACCTACCATCTTCACGTTCTCGCGGCCGAGAGTGAGGATATAGGTGTATGCACGCAACAGCACAGCGAAGTTGCCGAGAAAGTTCGATACATAGCCCGCTGACTTGTCATCGGTATCGATGTAATATTTGCCATCGGCATCCTTCTTCACCTGTGGGTTGGGCAGCAAAGCCTCAAGGCCTGCGCGTACACCGACAGGACCGTCGCCCGGGCCACCGCCACCATGTGGTGTAGAGAAGGTCTTATGAAGGTTGATGTGCATGATGTCGAAGCCCATGTCACCGGGACGGCACTTGCCGAGCACTGCGTTGAGGTTGGCTCCATCGTAGTAGAGCAAGCCGCCGCACTCGTGTACAAGGCGTGCAATCTCTGGGATTTCGGTCTCGAAGATACCGAGGGTGTTGGGGTTTGTCATCATGATGCCGGCAACAGTATCGTCGAGCAAAGGCTTGAGGTCCTCAACGTCTACTGTGCCGTTGGCTGTTGACTTTACCTCTACAATCTGCAAGCCGCAGACTGCCGCACTCGCGGGGTTGGTACCATGGGCACTGTCGGGAACGATAACCTTTGTGCGCTTGAGGTCGCCACGCTGCATGTGGTATGATCGCATAATCATAAGACCTGTAAGCTCGCCGTGTGCACCGGCGTAAGGGTTCAGCGTGAATGCTCCAAGACCGCTAATCTCTGCAAGCGACTCGGCAAGGTTGTAGTATACCTCGAGAGCGCCCTGGGCAGCCTCGATAGGAGCAGCAGGGTGCAGACGTGCGAACGACGGCAATGCGCTTATCTCTTCGTTGATGCGCGGGTTATACTTCATGGTGCAGCTGCCCAATGGATAGAAACCGGTATCTACGCCGAAGTTCTTGTTAGAGAGGTTAGTGTAGTGACGTACCACGTCGAACTCGGTAACCTCGGGGAGCCCGGGAGCCGACTCGCGTTTGAGGTTTGCCGGCAGCTGGCAGATGCAGTATTGCTCTTTCAGTTCATTCTTTGGAAGAGAATATCCTGTACGGCCCTCCTTTGAGAGCTCGAATATCAATTTGTCATAATTGCGTATCATAGTATCTCCTCCTTATATTAAATGTTACTTACTATTTCTACAAACTTGTCCATCTCGGCCTTTGAACGCTGCTCTGTAACGCATACAAGCAGAGTATCGTCGGCAATGCGTACACCGCCGAGGATGCCGTTTGCAAGGAGCGCCTCAAGCACCTGCTGTGCCGGAACAGTTGTCTTCACTGCAAACTCGTTGAAGAACGGTTTGTCATATGCCATTGTGCACTTGCCGGTAGCCACAAGTTGCTGGGCAAGATAATGTGCGCCGCTGTAAGAGAGCGAGCATGCATCGTTCAAGCCCTTGTTGCCCATTACCGACATGTAGATTGTTACCCACAGCGCCATGAGTGACTGGTTGGAACAAATGTTGCTGTTCGCCTTCTCGCGACGGATATGCTGCTCACGTGCCTGAAGGGTAAGCACAAACGCACGCTTGCCGTCAACATCGGTAGTAGCACCTACTATGCGTCCGGGGAGTTTGCGCACATGTGCGTTGGTACATGCGAGATAGCCCACATAAGGACCACCGTATGTCATGGGAATACCCAATGACTGAGCATCGCCGCAAGCGATGTCAGCGCCCCACTCTGCCGGAGTCTTGAGCACTGCAAGAGCAGATAGCTTGGCGTTCATCACAAGCTGTGCCTTCTTCGCGTGGCACATATCGGCGACACCCGTGTAGTCCTCGACAATACCATAGAAATTGGGCTGTGCAAGAATGACACCTGCAACATCGTCGGCAGCAAGCTTTGCCTCAAGGTCGGCAAGGTCGGTAACGCCCTCCTTATCGGCAATGGTCTCAATTACTACGCCCTGGTACTTTGCGTACGTCTCGACAACGCGTTTCACCTTTGGGTCGACAGTTGCGGAAACAAGTACCTTGTTACGCTTCTTAGCAATGGCAACACACATCATCATAGCCTCTGCTGTTGCTGTGGTGCCGTCATACATCGATGCATTGGTGACATCCATTCCTGTCAGCTCGCAAATCATAGACTGGTACTCGAAGATATATTGCAGAGTACCCTGTGAAATCTCGGGCTGATAAGGAGTATATGCTGTAAGGAATTCGCCGCGGGAGATTATGGGAGCAATCACCGACGGAGAATAGTGGTCCTCGACACCCGCGCCCGCAAAGCATACAAGGTCGCTGTTGCGCTTGCCGAGTGCCTCAAAATAGTTGCGTATCTCAACCTCGGACATAGCCTCGGGGAGGTTGAATTCGCGGTTGAACAGCAGCTGCTGCGGAATCTCGCCAAAGAGCTCGTCCATGGACTTGAGCCCCGCAACTTCAAGCATCTGCTGAATATCCTGTTGGGTATGAGGGAAATATTTCATAATTTGGAGTTATTTACCCCTCCGGTTTTCAACCACCTCCCCTAAGACAGGGGAGGAATAAAGTATGGCATTAAACCAAGTAATTATATTGTCCCTCTGTTTTAGGGGGACGAGGCAGGAACTGCCAGAGGGGGTATTAAAAATCACTCGCCGATAGCTGCTTTATACGCCTCAGCATCCATCAAGTTCTCAACCTCTGAAGGATCGGAAAGCTGAACCTTGATAATCCAGTTTGCGTATGGGTCGCTGTTCACAAGCTCGGGATTGTCATTGAGAGCCTCGTTGACCTCGACTACAGTACCGCTTACAGGAGAGATAAGGTCGCTGGCTGCCTTTACGCTCTCAACGGCACCGAAGTCCTCGCCTGCTGTTACCTCGTCGTCAACATCTGGCATATCAACGTATACCACGTTGCCAAGCTCGTGCTGTGCATAGTCGGTGATACCTACATAACCGAATTCACCCTCTACCTTTACATACTCGTGTGACTCTGCATAATAAAGTCCTTCCAAAATTGTGCTCATAATTAAAAATTTAATGGTTAGTTATTTAAGTTTTTAGCTATTGCAATAAAGTATTTGTCATACTGAGTGAAACGAAGTATCTCAAAAAAAAATGCTCAGGATGACAATCTGCCTTTTATTTCTTATAATTCTTGTCGTAGAAACGTTTCTTGGTAACGACACCGGGGAATACCTTCTTGCGGATGCGTACCTCAACCTCTGTATCGAGTTTTGTATAATCGATATCAAGCATCGCCATGCAGACACTTTTGCCTGTAGAGATTGAGTTGTAACCTGTCGTAACCTCGCCTATCACCTTGCCGTCAACCTCGACGGGATAGCCGTGACGTGGGATAGCCTTGTCCTTGAGCTCAATGCCCACAATCTTACGCTTGAGTCCCTCGGCTTTCTGTGCAACAAGTGCATCGCGTCCGATAAAATCCTTGTCGAGCTTTGCGAAGATGCCTAAGCCAGCCTCAAGAGGGGTAATCTCGTCGGTAAGTTCATCGCCATAAAGTGGCAAGCCTACCTCAAAACGCAATGTGTCACGGCAACCGAGACCACATGGCTTCACCTCACCGCTGCCCACAAGTTTGTCCCAAACCTCGTTTGTGAATGCATGTGAAGCATATATCTCAAAGCCGTCCTCACCCGTGTAGCCTGTGCGGCTGATGATTATTGTCTCACCATTCACCTCAACCTCTTTACAGGTGTAGAATGCAAGGTCACTGCACTGGATACCCAGTATGCGCTCTACAATCTCCTCGGTCTTAGGGCCCTGGACTGCAACCTCGCCGTACTTCTCACTCTGGTTCTCGACTGTGACATCAAAATCCTTTGCATGTTCCATAATCCATGCAACATCCTTGTCTATGTTAGACGCGTTTATTACAAGGAAGAAGCGTTCAGCACCCATCTTGTATACAAGCAGGTCATCAACGACACCGCCGGTGGGGTGACACATCATTCCGTAGAAAATCTTGCCGTCGGGAGCACCCGCAATGTCATTGGTAAAGATATAGTTCACGAACTTTTCGCTCTCGGGGCCGGTAACGAGCACCTCTCCCATGTGCGATACATCAAAGATACCGCAAGCATGGCGCACTGCATTATGCTCATCGACGATTCCGGTATACTGGATAGGCATGTCAAAGCCACCGAATGGGCTTATCAATGCACCCAAAGCTACGTGTTTGTCATAAAGACAGGTTCTTTTGTTTTCCATAAAATCAGTCAGTTAATAAGTTTATAAGTTGTTCTTTCTTCAAATTCATAATAACGTCACTGCACTCAACACCATCAAGCGCATGTTCAATCGCTTCACGCTCATGACGCACTCCTTTCAATTTTGAGAGCAGCATACTGTCGATGTCACCCACAATAAAGAAGTCCCCAGCAAGATTCACCTTACGTATAACCCCTTCCTTGGCATCAATACTGACGCGGAACTCACCTACCCCGTCAATACGTCCGTTCCTCAAAATGGAATATGCAGGATTGTTTCCAAAAATGAATTCCGGTGTATAATACTCCTTCTCCATCTCCTCTATTGCTGCTATATCGGCATCCGTCAACATACGTTCACTGTCACACAGTACACTGCGGAAATGGGCTTTAAGTTCTTCAAGAGAAAGAGTTATATACCGGTTGAGTGTTGTTACATGCTGACGCACCGAGTCTACACCTTTGCTCTTGAGTTTTGCATCGGAAGGAGTGGTTGCACGTGCCATGTGCTCAAGATTTGTATCATAGAGCATTGTGCCGTGGACAATACTGCGCGAGGGCAAATGGTAGAATGCATTGCCCGAGACCTTCTTACCGTCGACAAGAATATCGTTGCGTCCTGTTGTGCGCGCATCAACACCCAGCTGTTGCAAGGCATGCTCCACCATAAGCATATAGCGGTTGAAGGTAAAGTTGACATTTGATGAGGGAGTGATATAAGAGAGCATTATGTTGCTCATGTCGGCATAGACACAGCCGCCACCGCTCTTCCGGCGATACATCTGTATTCCATTCGAATTGCAGTATTCACAATCGACCTCACTCTCGACAAGCTGGTTGCGCCCGAAAATAACCGTAGGATCCACTTGCCACATAAAAAAGTAGTCTTGCGCGGGAAATTCCCGTGCAATGTACTCCTCCATTGCAAGATAGAACGGCAGGCGGTACTGTTTATCTCCTGGTAGTGCTACATATGTCATCTCATGATAGCATGTGACTGCAATTGTCACAAATTTATTAAAAGATATTCTATTTGCAATATTTGAAATGTTATTTTTTATAAAAGGAGTATCCAGCCTCACAGAATCGGCTCAGTAGAAATTTCGTGTGGGCGAAATAATTCTGGTACAATAAAACTGCTATTCCTTGGATTGTTTTACCCTTAATCTGTTGTCAATTATTCTCCTTGTGTCGTTCTATCACATACTTTTCGTGACCGAAAAGTACG
>JAFQEZ010000082.1 GCA_017398805.1 Bacteroidaceae bacterium
CGTACTTTTCGGTCACGAAAAGTATGTGATAGAACGACACAAGGAGAATAATTGACAACAGATTAAGGGTAAAACAATCCAAGGAATAGCAGTTTTATTGTACCAGAATTATTTCGCCCACACGAAATTTCTACTGAGCCAGAATGATTTATCTGCTTATATGTGAATTTGCGTCATCGTTTTGCACTGCGTTTTTTTACACGAATTTCCTTGTGAGCAGTTTTACCGGTAACCATACAGCTGCAATGCCCACAATAAGCACGGTGACGAATGTTGTAAGGACATCTCCTGCATGTATCTCAACCGGGTAGCTGTCTACAACGAAACCGCCGTTTCCGCCCATAGGAACCAAACCGAACTGTTGCTGTACAAAGCACAGAATAAGGCCCAGTGCAACACCTGTCAGTGCACCGATTGCCGAAATTATCACACCTTCATAGACAAAGATGTTTGCAATGGTCTTTCCGTCGGCGCCCATGCTTCGCAGGGTGTTCATGTTGTCACGTTTCTCAATTATGAGCATTGAGAGCGAACCTACAATATTGAAGCATGCTACAAGCAGGATGAATGACAGGAATATGTATGAAATGAGTTTTTCAATCTGCATCACTTTGAATATGTCGTCCTGCTGTTCGTAACGGTCCTGCACTGTGAAATCATCGCCCAGTACACCTTTGATTTCATCCTTTACTGCCGCGGCATCGGCATCTGCTGTCAGCTTCACTTCCATTGATGTGGCTTCGTTATCTTTACGCCTGAAAAGTTTGCGTGCAAATTCGTCCGATGTTATTATATATTCTGCATCGTATCTTGGCTGGTTGACTACAAAAGCAAGCCCATTAGAGTTCAGTTTCCTCTTCTTGAAGTTCCTTGCAGGCATGGTGAGGTTGAGCTTGCCGGTGCGGTTGGGGGCATATACCTCGAAAGACTCTATTGGGCTGAGCCCGCAGTTGAGCTTGCTTACAAGCTCTGCACCGAACACTCCGTAACTGTTCAATGTGTCCTGGAGAGTGAACTTGCCGTTACCGACCATAGCTCTCTCTATGTTTGTAAGCCTGGCGAAATTGCTGTCGACACCTTTGACCGTCACCATGGCCTGCTTCTCCTTGTATTCAATCATCGCCTTGTCCTCGACGCAGAACGATACGATGTCAACGCCGGGAAGCCGGCGCACCTCTTCAATTGCCTTAGTGTCGGTGTTGAAACTCTTGCCTTTGGATGCGGTAATCTTGATGTCGGGGTCAAAGGCTGTGAACTGTTCCGCAACAAGCCCTCTAAAGCCGTTGAAAACAGAAAGTGTGCATATCATTGCTGCCGTTGCAAGGGTAATGCCGGCAATGGCCACACCGGAGATAATGTTTATCACCTGGTGGCTTTTCTTTGAGAAAAGATAGCGCTTGGCAATGAATAGCGACAGTTTCATCTGCGGAATGGTCGAGGGTTATTCCTTGAGCAACTTGTCGATGTTCTCGATGTAGTCGAGTGAGTCGTCGATGTAGAAACGTATCTCGGGAATTATCCTCAATTGGTGGCGCACTCTGTTGCCGAGTTCAAAGCGGATGGCTTTGACATTCTCGTTAAGGTGGTTGACTACCTCGTTAGCCTTCTCCGACGGGAATACGCTGAGGTATGCCTTGGCAATGCCGAGGTCGGGGCTTACGCGCACAATGCTCACCGATACCATTATTCCTCGGCTCTCCTTTGCCAGGCGCAAAAGAATGTCGCTCAGTTCCTTTTGTATAAGGCGTGAAATCTTGTTCTGTCTTGTACTGTCCATATTCTTATTTCTTTCTTATTATCGTAAGTCCGTCGCGCAAGGGAAGAATGACAACTTCCACTCTCTCGTCGTTGCGGACAAAATCGTTGAAGGCCCTGACTCCGTTTGTCTGTGCATCCTGCCTGTCGGCCTCGATGACATGCCCGTCCCACAGAGTGTTGTCGGCAAGAATCCAACCGCCTTCGTTCAGGTGTGTCAATGCAAGTTCGTAGTATTCGAGATATTCGCGCTTGTTGCCGTCGATGAATACCATGTCGAACTTCTCGCCCAAACCGGGGACAATCTCCAATGCATTGCCTATGATGAACTCAATCTTGTCGGCATACTGCGACCCTTCTATCCAACGTCTTGTAAAGTCCTCAAGTTCATCCTCCACCTCAAATGTAAAGAGTTTGCCTCCTTCGTCAAGCCCTTCGGCCATGCATAGCGCCGAATAGCCTGTGAATGTGCCTATCTCAAGGATTCTCTTCGGGCGTATCATCTTCACCATGAACTTGAGCAGGCGTCCCTGGATGTGCCCCGATGCCATCTGCGGTGCAAGAATCTCAACGTGTGTGGCACGGAACAGCCTGTAGAGATACTCTCCCTCAGGGCTGCTGTGGTCGGCTATGTACTGGTCAAGCGGTGTTGTGAGGCTCATATGCACATCGTTTATAACGGAGTTATAATCTTTCAGGTTGCGAAGATACAACATTTTGTCGAGCACACAAAAATGTTATCCCTATTGCGCCTCTGCTGTTCGGCTTTTTTTGCTAATTTCGTGGTCGATAACAAAAAGATATGGCAAAGGACATTGATATAAATGCGAAGTCGCCCGTTATGCGTTACCGCATATACCTCAAGCTTGAGAAATCACTCAGCCCCAAGACCGTAGAGGCTTATCTGAGCGATGTTGACAAACTTGCGGTTTTTATTGCCGACTGTGGCGGAAACCTGCTTGAGGTAACTCTTGAACAGTTGCGCGAGTTTCTTGCTTCACTTGCCGATGTCGGTATAAATGCCCGTTCACAGGCGCGTATTCTCTCGTCATTGCGATCCTTCTATGGATTCCTGAAACTTGACGGCTTCATTGGGGACGACCCTACCGAACTCATCAAGTCTCCAAAGATTGGAATGCATCTGCCCGACGTGCTCACCTTGCAGGAGATTGATGACATTATAAACAGCATCGATCTCTCAAAGAAGGAGGGACAGCGCAACAGGGCGATGATAGAGGTGCTCTACAGTTGCGGCCTGCGAGTGTCGGAACTGTGCAGCCTGCGTATGTCCGACCTCTACCTCCACGAACAGTTCATACGTATCACCGGAAAAGGCGACAAACAGCGTCTTGTGCCAATCTCGGAGCGTGCCATTTCTGAACTTGAGGGATACTTCCCCGACAGGAACATGATTCCGATAAAGCCGGGTTATGAGGATTACGTCTTTGTAAGCGAAAGGTTGAAGAAGCCTTTGTCGCGCATTATGGTCTTCCATTTTATAAAGCAACTTGTTGCGGCGGCGGGGATTGAAAAGAGCGTAAGCCCTCATACCTTCCGTCACTCCTTTGCCACTCATCTGCTCGAAGGGGGTGCAAACCTGCGTGTAATCCAGGCCATGTTGGGACACGAGAGCATTGCAACGACCGAAATTTATACACATATCGACCGTACACGTTTGCGTGAAGAGATAATAGAACATCACCCACGTAACCGTAAGTTGTGAAAAATATAAAATATTTTGTTTAAGTCTGTTCTTTGATTTTGACAATTGCTCCGGTCGGATTAACTTTGCAGAATATTTGGGAACAGTTTTCCCTTGTTCAAACGCAAAAACGATAAAATAATATCAGATGTTGAAGAGATTTTCACTAATGTTTGCCTGTGCGGCAGTTGTTTTAATGAGTTCATGCAGCTCCAAGATGGGCGTGATGAAACAGGAGTATTTTACCGTAACCCCGGGTGTGCTTGAGGTGGTAGGCAGCGAGGTGCCTGTCGAGGTCAACGGAAAGTTCCCTCCAAAAGTGTTCAACAAGAAATCGGTGCTTACAGTCACTCCGGTTCTCAAGTATGCAGGTGGCGAGGCCATGGCAGAACCTGTGACTTTCCAGGGTGCCGATGTACGTGGAAACGACCGCGTGATATCATATGACAATGGCGGAAGCTTCAAGACAAAGTTCACGTTCGACTATGTTCCCGAAATGGAGGATGCAGAACTTTATCTGCGCTTTGTTGTGAACAAAGGACGCAAGACATACGACCTGCCCGAGGTCAAGATTGCCGACGGTTGTGTCGCTACATCACAACTTTATCGCCAGACAGTCGCTACATCCAATATCGCCATTGGTGAGGATGCTTTCCAACGTGTCATCAAGCAGGCGAAGCATGCAAACATCATGTTCCTTATCCAGCAGACAAATCTGCGCTCATCGGAACTTGCTTCGGGTGAGATGAAGGAACTCAAGGCCGCGATGTCCGATATCGCTGCAGACTTCGAGAACAAGGTACTTGAGGATATCGAGATTTCGGCATACGCCTCTCCCGACGGCGGTTTCTCGCTCAATGACAATATCGCTACGGGACGTGAGCAGAACACTGCAAAGTTCGTCAAGGGTGAGATGAAGAAGGCTAAGCTTGACGGTTATGTCGACAGCAAGTATACAGCCGAGGACTGGGAGGGTTTCCAGGAACTCGTTGCAAACTCAGAACTCCCCGACAAGGAACTTATCCTTAGAGTGCTTTCAATGTATGACGACCCCGAGGAACGTGAACTCCAGATAAAGAATATCTCATCAATCTACAGCGAACTTGCCGATGAGGTGCTTCCTAAGCTCCGCCGTGCAAGAATCTCTTTGAATTATCAGATTATCGGACGTTCCGACGAGGAGATCAAGGAGCAGTATGCAAATGATCCCAAGGTTCTCTCTCTTGAGGAGATTCTCTATTCATCTGTTCTGACCGATGATGCAGCAGAGAAGAAGGAGATATACAATACCGCTATAAAGCTTCATCCGGGCGACTACCGTGCATACAACAACCTTGGTGTACTTGCATACAATGCCGGTGATTACAGCACTGCTGACTCATATTTCAAGAAGGCTCTTGCCGTTGACGGCAATGCGCTTGAGGCACAGCTGAATCTTGGCTATCTTGCATTGCTTGAGGGTGATGTGGCTGCTGCAGAGTCTCACATGACAGTTGGTGTTGATTCAAAGGCTGCCGAGGAGGCTTTCGGAAACCTCTTCATCGCACAGGGTATGTACAGCCGTGCAGTATCTCTGCTCGAAGGCAAGAATACCAACAGTACAGCACTTGCACAGCTCCTGAACAAGAACTATGGCGAAGTACGCGAGACTCTTGACAACATTGAGAATCCCGATGCAATGACACACTACATCAGGGCTCTGCTGGGTGCAAGAACACAGAATGTTGCATTTGTGTATGACGGTCTTAAGGAGGCTATCAAGCTCGACCCCTCAATGGCAAAGAAGGCTGCCGGTGACCTTGAGTTCAGCAGATATCTTCAGGATGCTACATTCCAGAATATTGTAAAGTAATATCAGACCTGCAGACGTGTCTGAAGTTATGATAAACGAACAGGTTGCGTTGCTTGCACTCTCAAAAGTGCAGGTACCGCAACTTGCTGTTGTAAGGCAATGCATAGAGGAGGCAGGCAGTGCAAAGGAGTTGCTTGAGAATGCAAGGAACTTGCAGGATATAATCCCCGAAGCTTCGTCACGCCTGACGGCAATGCTTTCCGACCCGTCACTTATCGGGTCGGCTGAGCGTGAAATGGAATTTATTGCCAAGAACGGCATAAAACTCATCTGTTGGGGTAGTGAGGATTATCCTTGCCGTCTGGCAGAGTGTGATGATGCCCCACTCGTTCTACACTCATTGGGAAACGCCGACCTCAATGCAAAGCATATCGTATCTATTGTGGGTACTCGCCACGCAAGTGAGTATGGCAAGGAACTGTGTGCCAATTTTGTTGCCGACCTTGCAAAGTTTGTGCCCGGCACGCTCATTGTAAGCGGTCTTGCCTACGGCATTGACATCTGCGCCCATCGTGCGGCATTGAATGCCGGTTTGCCTACAGTGGGGGTTCTAGCGCACGGGCTCGACCGCATATATCCGGGTGTGCACCGTTCCACCGCAAAGAGCATGCTTGAACAGGGTGGTCTGTTGTCGGAATTTATGAGCGGAACAAACCCATTCCCTTCAAACTTTGTGCAGCGCAACAGAATTGTTGCCGGAATGTCCGATGCCACTGTGGTAGTTGAGTCGGCATCAAAAGGCGGCTCTTTGATTACCGCTTCGCTTGCCAACGGATATTCGCGCGACTGCTTCGCTTTTCCCGGCAGGGTGAATGACCAGTATTCGCAGGGTTGCAATGAACTTGTCAGCCGTAACAAGGCTGCGCTCATAACCAGTGCCTATGATTTTGTTGAGGCAATGAACTGGGAGGTAGCAACAAAGAAAAAGAGTGCCGAGGAGTTACAGACAGAACTTTTTCCTGAACTTTCACCCGAGGAGAACGCTGTAATCACTGCACTGCGCGCTGATAGCGACGGTCTACAGGTGAACCAATTGGTGGTGAAACTCAATATTCCTATAAGCAAACTGCTGCCCCTATTGTTTGAAATGGAGATGAAGGGGTATGTAAAGGCCGTGGCCGGCGGTTGTTACAGGGCAATGATGCGGTAGTCTCTTATATGCGTTGTCTATAACGGCACGTTAGAGACCGAGGGTTTAATGAAAGCGGTTGGAGAGGACCAGGACAGTCCTTAGGTCGTCATCTTTGTCCAATGCAACCTTTGGCCATTTGCATTTGCGCAGAACTCTCTTTATTGCAAGGAGTTCTTTTAAATCATTCTTTTCCTTGTGCCCGTTGATGACGCAATCAGTTATAGTGCCGTCCTCTGAAAATCGTATTTCCTTTAATGCAATAGCCAGATGATTGGTATTCGGAAACTCTTCCCAAGGGAATACTTTTGAGATGTTTTTGCAGAGTTGGCGTATCGTATTGTAATCAAGTTCAAGGAACTCTTCTACTTGCTTGTCGATTTCCTGTACATTGCCGTTCTTTACGGATGCATGGAATTCCTGCCTGCAGATTCTTTCTACAGAAACATCGGGAATTATGATTGTATCTTCATTAAAGCCGGCAGCTTCTGTCTCTTCTGTGTATAATGTGGTAGTTGTTGTTTCTCCGTCAAAAACCAGTTCTTCGTTTACCCATGCCGCGTGTATTCCCTCCTCTGTGCGGTATTTGGCAAATATTCTGTTCATATCCTTCTCGGATAGTGCAATACTTTGTTCTTCTGTATTGCCTGGCTTTCCATGGAAGACCTCAAACTCAATCTTGCGTAGGAACAATCTGTTGTCTGTTATTTCCCACGTTGCTATGTACCTTCTCGAGCAACCTGTCTCAGCCAAATATGTGAATTCCCATACTTTGCCATCCAGAATGACCTTTTCGGGCATTGCCTCGCGTACCATATCCCCCAATGGACATTTGTTCTCTTCCAATGGGTAGCAGCTCCGGAGCGGGTATTCTTTGCCATTGAAGATTATGATGTCCGGTACCTCGATTATTGCATCTGCTGCAAATGGCGATAGGATAAACAAGAACAAAAATAGAGTCTTTTTCATAAGAAAGTATGTTATAATACTGCAATGATAACCATTTTTCTGTAAAATATCATTATATTCGCGTGAAATTGGATAACTGTGTTTTTTGATGAAAGAATTTGTAATATCTACAACTAAGAAAGAGACTGCAATTCTGGTGGGATTGATAACCTCTACACAAAATGAACGCAAGACCAACGAGTACCTCGATGAGCTCGAGTTCCTTGCGCAGACGGCAGGTGCCGAGGTTGTGAAGCGCTTTACACAGCGCATTGACCATCCGCACCCTGTAACATACGTGGGAACGGGAAAACTCACCGAGATTGCCGAGTATATCGAGATGCTCAAGGACAGCGACGATGAGATTGGAATGGTGATTTTCGACGATGAGCTCTCGGCAAAGCAGTTGCGTAACATTGAGAAGGAACTGAAGATAAAGATACTTGACCGTACATCTCTTATCCTTGACATCTTTGCCATGCGTGCACAGACAGCACACGCAAAGGTGCAGGTGGAGCTTGCACAGTACAAATATATGCTTCCGCGTCTGCAGCGCCTGTGGACTCACCTTGAACGTCAGGGTGGTGGCTCCGGCAGCGGTAGCGGTAAGGGTGGTAGCGTGGGACTCCGTGGCCCGGGTGAGACACAGCTTGAGATGGACCGCCGTATAATCCTGGGCCGTATGTCGCTGCTCAAGGAGCAGCTGGCGCAGATTGACCGTCAGAAGAGCATACAGCGCAAGAACCGCGGACGCCTAATACGCGTGGCATTGGTGGGCTACACCAACGTGGGCAAGTCTACACTCATGAACCTGCTTGCCAAGAGTGAGGTGTTTGCCGAGAACAAGCTCTTTGCAACACTCGACACCACCGTTCGCAAGGTGATAATCGAGAACTTGCCATTCCTGCTCTCCGACACCGTTGGTTTCATCCGTAAGCTCCCTACCGACCTTGTGGAGTCGTTCAAGTCTACACTCGACGAGGTGCGTGAGGCTGATTTGCTGTTGCACGTTGTCGATGTGTCGCATCCCGAGTTCGAGGAGCAGATTGCCGTTGTGGAGAAGACTCTTGCCGACCTTAACTGCGGTGACAAGCCTATGATGGTAATCTTCAACAAGATTGATGCCTTCACATATGTACAGAAGGAGGAGGACGACCTTACCCCGAAGACCCGTGAGAACATCACTCTTGACGAACTCAAGGAGACCTGGATGAACAAGCTTGCCGACAACTGCCTGTTCATATCGGCACGCGAGAGACAGAATATCGAGAATCTGAAGGAGATTATATACAAGAAGGTGTGCGAACTGCATGTGCAGAAGTACCCTTATAACGATTTCCTTTATCAGACATACGAAGAGGTGGATGGCTAAATTGGCACATCCTGTCATATCGAGCGCATGTGAGATATCTCGGTCATCGCGATTTTGAGATTCCTCACTCCGTGTCGGAATGACAAAGCAAGGCTCTGTTATCGACGAGGAAGAAGGTTGAAACTGAAAGTGAGGACTTGTCATCCTGAGCGCAAGCGAACCAACGGTCGCCGCCCGTAGGGGCTAAAGGCAAGGATCTCTTGAATGCAATCGGGATTTTTCACTCCGTTCAAAATGACATGAACACAGAGAACAAAAATAATTAACCATATAAACTAAAGCAATAACACTATGGCAGCAATTCCTGAATTCAAGTATGCCCACATGTTCCAGCATGGTGAGGATACAACCGAGTACTATCTCTTGACCAAAGAGGGTGTATCAGTAGGCGAGTTTGAGGGTAAACCTATGCTCAAGGTTACTCCTGAAGCTTTGACTCTTTTGTCACGTACAGCATTCCGCGATGTGTCGTTTATGCTCCGTCGTGCGCACAATGAGCAGGTGGCAAAGATTCTTACCGACCCCGAGGCAAGTGACAACGACAAATATGTAGCACTTACTTTCCTGCGTAATGCCGAGGTTGCCTGCAAAGGTCAGCTTCCTCTTTGCCAGGATACAGGTACAGCCATCATTCATGGCGAGAAGGGTCAGCAGGTGTGGACAGGCTTCTGCGACGAAGAGGCTCTCTCACGCGGTGTGTTCGACACATACACACAGGAGAACCTGCGCTACAGTCAGAATGCTCCTTTGACAATGTACGACGAGGTTAACACAAAGTGCAACCTCCCTGCACAGATTGACATTGAGGCAACAGAGGGCATGGAGTACAAGTTTCTCATGGTGACAAAGGGTGGCGGTTCTGCCAACAAGACATATCTCTATCAGGAGACGAAGGCTCTCTTGAACCCTGCGACACTCGTTCCTTTCCTCGTCGAGAAGATGAAGAGCCTGGGTACAGCCGCTTGTCCTCCTTATCACATCGCATTCGTTATCGGCGGTACATCGGCCGAGAAGAACCTGCTTACCGTTAAGCTCGCTTCTACACACTATTACGATGACCTGCCTACAACAGGTGACGAGACAGGCCGTGCATTCCGCGACATCGAACTCGAGAAGCAACTGCTCGATGAGGCTCACCGCATTGGTTTAGGCGCGCAGTTCGGCGGTAAGTATCTTGCACACGATATCCGAGTGGTACGTCTGCCACGTCACGGTGCAAGCTGCCCTGTAGGTATGGGCGTCAGCTGTTCTGCCGACCGTAACATCAAGGCTAAAATCAACAAGGACGGTATCTGGATTGAGAAGCTCGATGACCAGCCCGCAACACTCATTCCCGAGGAGTTGCGTAATGCCGGTGAGGGCGAGATTGTACGCGTCGACCTCAACCGTCCTATGAAGGAGGTATGTGCACAGTTGTCACAGTATCCTATCGCCACACGTCTTTCACTCAACGGTACAATCATCGTCGGACGTGACATCGCACACGCCAAGCTGAAAGAGCGCATCGACCGTGGCGAGGGTCTTCCACAGTACATCAAGGATCATCCTATCTACTATGCAGGCCCTGCAAAGACTCCTGCAGGCATGCCTTGCGGCTCAATGGGCCCCACAACAGCAGGCCGTATGGACTCTTATGTCGACCTCTTCCAGGAGAACGGCGGCTCAATGATTATGCTTGCAAAGGGTAACCGCAGCCAGCAGGTAACCGACGCTTGTCAGAAGCATGGCGGTTTCTATCTCGGCTCAATCGGTGGTCCTGCTGCTATCCTCGCGCAGAACAACATCAAGAGCATTGAGTGCGTTGAGTACCCCGAACTTGGTATGGAGGCTATCTGGAAAATCGAGGTTGAGGACTTCCCGGCATTTATCCTCGTTGATGACAAGGGCAATGACTTCTTCAAGCAGATTAAGCCACGCTGCCCGGGAAGTTGTAAATAAAACAAAGGGGGTGACTAAAAAGTAAATTTCTGTGTTACGTTTGCCTTCAAAATCCTCATTTACGCTTAGTAAACTGCGGTTTTGAAGCCTGCACAAGCCTTGAACTTTGCTTTTTATTCACCCCCAACAAAAAGAGGATGACTTC
>JAFQEZ010000083.1 GCA_017398805.1 Bacteroidaceae bacterium
AATTAAAGCAAAGATAGCAAACTTTATCCATTCAGAGTGAGAGAAAGGGGGACATTGTCTCTCTTTCCTCTCTGAAAAATAAATGTTTTTATTGCTTATTATCCGCACCCAAAAAGTTGCATTTATAAGTTGAACTCAAGCTGAATAAGAGTTTGTATCGGAGAAGGATATTTAATATTGAAATTATGCAAATAGTAAGCGAGATTGCCGTCAGGCAATCTCGCTTACTATTTTCTCGGCAACCTCGGCGAACTCCTCGGGGGTGAGTTTCAGCTTTGGATTGGTGAAGAGCATGTCTCTTTCGCTCTGCATCGGTACCAAGTGGATATGCGCGTGGGGAACCTCCAGCCCCAGCACTGCTTGACCCACTTTTATGCATGGGAAAGCACGTTTGATGCCCTCGGCTACTTTCTTTGCGAACACCTGCATCGCGGCAATCTCCTCATCGGTGAGGTCAAAGAAGTAGTCCACCTCGCGCTTGGGTATTACAAGGGTGTGTCCCTTGGCAAGGGGGTTGATATCGAGAAAAGCGTAGAACTGATCGTTCTCTGCAACCTTGTAGCTTGGGATCTCGCCTGCTACTATCTTGCTGAATATTGTTGCCATGGATATTTTCTTTTAGAATGAAATGCTTGTAATTTCAAGATAGAGCTTGCCCTGTGGTACGGTAATCTCGGCAACATCGCCTACTTTTTTGCCAAGGAGTCCCTTTGCGATAGGTGTGTTGATTGAGATCTTTGCCTCGCGCAGGTTCGCTTCACTCTCAGGTACAATTGAGTACTGCATTGTGGCTCCGGTCTTTGTGTTCTTGAGACCAACCTTTGTGAGTACCTGTACTGTATCGGTGTTAAGCTTTGAGGTGTCGATAATCTTAGCATCTGCAATGACCATCTTGAGTTCGCTTATTCTCATCTCGAGCAAACCCTGTGCCTCCTTTGCTGCATCGTATTCCGCATTCTCCGACAAGTCACCTTTGTCGCGCGCCTCGGCAATCTGGCGTACAATTTCGGGGCGTTTAGCCTCCAGTTCCTTCAAATCGGCCAACAGTTTCTTGTAGCCGTCTTCTGACATATAACTCATTATCGTGTAATTTTAAAAAACAGTAAAACAAAGGATTCCAACACGAGTGCTGGAACCCAATTTCCCTCTTTATGTGTTGCAAAGGTAGGCCCTTTAATTTTAAAAAACAAATTAAAAGGGTGAAAAATTGTCAAATTCGCGGTTTGTTACCGGTTGCTGTGACAGAGTGCCTTTGCATTCTTGCAGTGTAGCCTTTGTTATTCTGCAAATAACTTTTCAATTTCCTTCTCCAAGTCTTCAATCTGTGTGTCACGCAATACAACCTCGTTCTCTTTGTTTATAAGGAAGTAGGTTGGTATTGTGGTTATGTTGTAGGTCTTGAGATATTGCGACATTTCGCCTTTGTTGTCGTGAACGCATATCCAAGGATAATCGTTGGCTTTTGTTTTCCAGAAGTGTGGTTGTTTGTCATATGATATCTGGTATATCTCGAATCCTTTGTCGTGGTATTTCATATGCAGGTCATCGAGTTGCGAGTTGCGTCGTATCATCATTTCGTCGCCGAAGAATGTGAAGTCGAGCAGTACGACCTTGTCCTTGAGCGATGAGAGTTCCTTTGTCTTGCCGGTGTGGTCGGGGAGTGCGATGTTGAAGTGTCCAGTGGTCTTGAGGTCGGTGGTAAGCTCCGCAAGTTCCTCCTCGCTTATCTCTCGTGTAGCAATCATGCCTCTTTTGGCGATGTCGCATATCTCTTTTGTGCGTGGTGAATTTGGCATGTTCTTCTGCATGCTTGTCGCTACGGTTGCATAGCATTTGCTGTCGTAGCGATAGATGTTGGGGCGGAACAAAGGCTCTCCTCCAACTATCAGATGCAGTGCATAGTATGCGCTCGATTTTTCGGGTGCCTTGGTTATATATCTGTCGGCGATTTTCACTTTGAATTCCTGTATTAGCGAATCGATGCGGTTTTTTGTGAACTCTGTTTCGGGTGGCGAGTTCTTTATCATTTCCAGTATTTGTCGGTCTGTCTCTTTAACCATCCTGTTCATCTCCTTTATATGGTTGCTATCTTCGCTGCCGTCGACCGTGTAGCTGCCTTGAAGGTCATTGGCATCGGCGTTTACGGTAATCTCGTCAGTGCCGTTGACAACGAGTGTGATATGTCCCTTCTTGGTCAAGGATAATGTGTAGAACTCATAGTTCTTGAGTGCCGGCCTGCTGAATTCGAAATCGCCGTCCTCGTCAAGCTTGACAGAGTCGATAAGCGCGATCCTGCCGGTATTCACCTTTGAAAGATAAAGGATTTTTCCTTCGGCATTCTTTATTGTGCCGCTTATCTTGAATTGCGGTTCGTCCGGTCCGCATGATGTTGCTGTAACTGATACTATTATTGCTGCAAGTGAAAAGAAAAGCAGTTTTATGTTCTTATGTTTCATGTAGTATGTTGTTTGAATTTCTAAAATATAGTTTCTTGTTAGAGACTGTCATTTCACGATATAAGTGGCGCAAAGATAGTGTAAACATGCCGAATATTGATGCTATTTTCAGGTTTTCGGGCAAGGATGAACTGTTTTTGTGTTTTTTTTCAATGCAAAATGGTTAGAATGTGGAAATTTGTGTATCTTTGCGAGAATTAGATAAATATTTTTTAAAGATAGATAAAGATGAATGTTGTTACAAAAAATGTGGCACTGCCCGATGGACGCGTAATCACCATTGAGACAGGTAAGTTGGCAAAGCAGGCCGACGGTTCTGTTATGTTGCGTCTGGGCAATACGATGTTGCTTGCCACAGTCTGCGCAGCGAAGGATGCTGTGCCAGGCACCGATTTTATGCCTTTACAGGTAGAGTACAAAGAGAAGTATGCGTCATTCGGACGTTTCCCCGGCGGTTTCACAAAGCGTGAGGGTAAGGCTTCGGATTATGAGATTCTGACATGCCGTCTGGTTGACCGCGCTCTGCGTCCTCTCTTCCCGGATAACTATCATGCTGAGGTTTATGTAAACATCGTGCTCTTCTCGGCCGACGGTGTTGACATGCCTGATGCACTTGCGGGTCTTGCCGCTTCTGCAGCACTTGCTGTTTCTGATATCCCATTCGGTGGTCCTATCTCCGAGGTACGTGTTGCACGTATCGGAGGCGAGTTTGTGGTTAACCCCACATTCGCTCAGCTCGAGGAGGCTGATATGGACATCATGGTTGCCGCTACATACGACAACATCATGATGGTCGAGGGCGAGATGAAAGAGGTTTCAGAGAACGACTTGCTTGAGGCAATGAAGGTTGCTCACGAGGCAATAAAGGTTCATTGCAAGGCTCAGATGGAACTTATGGAAGAGGTTGGCTCTACCGTCAAGCGTGAATATTGCCACGAGGTTAACGATGAAGAACTCCGCGCTCAGGTTCATGAGGCATGCTATGCAAAGGCATACGCAGTTGCTGCAAGCGGAAACAACGACAAGCATGGTCGTGGTGCTGCTTTCGAGGCTATCAAAGAGGAGTTCAAGGCACAGTTCACCGAGGAGGAACTCGAGGAGAAAGGTGCTCTCATCGACCGTTACTACCACGATGTAGAGAAAGAGGCTATGCGTCGCTGCATTCTCGACGAGGGCAAGCGTCTCGATGGCCGCAAGACTACAGAGATACGTCCTATCTGGTGCGAGGCAGGTTATCTTCCCGGCCCTCACGGTTCTGCAGTCTTCACACGTGGCGAGACACAGTCTTTGACAACCGTTACACTCGGTACAAAGCGTGACGAGAAGATTATCGACGATGTCATGAACCAGGGTACAGAGCGTTTCTTGCTTCACTACAACTTCCCTCCATTCTCAACAGGTGAGGCACGTGCACAGCGTGGTGTAGGCCGTCGTGAGATAGGTCACGGTAACCTTGCTTGCCGTGCACTCAAGAACATGATTCCTGCCGATTATCCTTACTGCGTACGCGTGGTTTCCGATATCCTTGAGTCTAACGGTTCTTCTTCAATGGCTACAGTATGTGCAGGTACACTTGCACTCATGGATGCCGGTGTAAAGATAAAGAAGCCTGTATCAGGTATCGCAATGGGTCTTATCAAGAACGCAGGCGAAGAGAAATATGCTGTCCTCAGCGATATCCTTGGCGATGAGGACCACTTGGGCGACATGGACTTCAAGGTAACAGGTACTGTTGACGGTATCACTGCTACACAGATGGATATCAAGGTCGACGGTCTTTCATACGAGATCCTTGAGAAGGCTCTCAACCAGGCACGCGAAGGTCGTATGCACATCCTCGGCAAGATTACCGAGTGCATTGCAGAGCCACGTGCAGAACTCAAACCGCATGCTCCACGCATCGAGACAATGCGTATTCCTAAGGAGTTCATCGGTGCTGTCATCGGCCCGGGCGGAAAGATTATCCAGGGTATGCAGGAGGAGACCGGTGCTACAATCTCTATCGAGGAGGTTGACGGTGAAGGTATCATCGAGATTGCAGCAAACAACGGCAATGCAATCAACGAGGCTATTGCCAAGATTCGCGCTATCGTTGCTATCCCCGAGGCAGGCGAGGTTTACGAAGGTACAGTACGCAGCGTGATGCCTTATGGTGCTTTTGTTGAGTTCATGCCTGGCAAGGATGGTCTGTTGCACATTTCAGAGATTGACTGGAAGCGTTTCGAGACAATGGAGGAGACCGGCATCAACGAGGGTGACAAGCTTCAGGTTAAGCTTGTTGAGATTGACCCTAAGACAGGTAAGTTCAAACTCTCTCGCAAGGTTCTTCTTGATAAGCCCGAGGGCTATGAGGAGCGCGAGCGCCGTCCACGTCGCGAGCGTGAGCCACGCCGTCCACGTGGAAACGAGTAAATCATGATATTGAGGAGCCGCATGCTTGCGGCTCCTTTTTTATTTATTTTATTTAACCAAAAAACAGTTCTATTGTAGCAACAGGAAAATACAATTTTATATATCTTCGCACTGTCTAAAAATATAATAATATGAAAAAGATCAGAGCAGCCATAGTAGGTTATGGCAATATCGGAAAATACACATTGCAGGCATTGAATGCTGCGCCGGACTTTGAGGTTGCGGGCATTGTACGCCGTTCAGGATCAGAAAACCTTCCTGCCGAACTCGCAGGCTACAAGGTGGTGAAGGATATACGTGAACTTGGAGAGGTTGATGTGGCAATTCTTTCTACCCCGACACGCAGTGTCGAGGCATATGCAAAGGATATCCTTGCAATGGGAATCAATACCGTCGACAGTTTCGACATCCACTCCAAAATTCTCGACCTCCGCCGTTCGCTCAGCGAGAGTGCACTGGCCGGCAATGCCGTTTCAATAATCTCGGCAGGTTGGGATCCTGGAAGCGACTCTGTTGTACGCACACTGCTTGAGGCGATAGCCCCCAAGGGTATTACGTATACCAATTTCGGTCCCGGTATGAGCATGGGGCACACTGTTGCGGTAAAGGCTGTCGAAGGTGTCAAGGCTGCCCTTTCAATGACAATTCCTGTAGGTACGGGCATACACCGCCGTATGGTGTATGTTGAACTTGAGGAAGGTTATGAATTTGAAAAGGTGGCGGCTGCAATCAAGGCCGACCCATATTTTGTCAATGACGAGACTCATGTTACGCTTGTACCATGTGTCGACAATCTTCTTGACATGGGTCATGGTGTAAACCTTACACGCAAGGGCGTATCGGGCGTTACACAGAACCAGTTGTTCGAGTTCAACATGAGAATAAACAATCCTGCGCTTACTGCCCAGGTGCTCGTTTGCTGTGCTCGTGCAACAATGCGCCAGCGTCCGGGCTGTTATACAATGATTGAGATTCCGATTATCGACCTTCTCTACGGCGACAGGGAACAGCATATTGCACACCTTGTATAATACTCGCGCGCGCATATTGCTGATCGGATAGTTAAAAAGCAGAAATGAATGGCAAACCAGCCATTCGTTTCTGCTTTTTTTTGTATCTTCGCACTCTGTTTATAAATGACTATGAGTGAACAACCGAGAGCCTCTTTCGGAGGCAAGTTAAGTGCCATACTGGTGGCTGCCGGCAGTGCGATAGGTCTTGGAGCATTGTGGCGCTTCCCTTATATTGCGGGCAAGCACGGTGGAGCGGCTTTCCTGCTTGTTTTTCTATTGAGCATCCTTGTCGTGGGAATCCCTGCGATGCTTGCCGAGTTTGCAGTGGGACGTACAACCCGCAAGAATGCGGTGGGTGCATTCCGCTCCCTCTCAAAACGTTGGAGCTGGTTGGGCTACAGCGGAATCCTCGGTGCGTTACTCATCTCGGGCTACTATTATCTGATTGCCGGCTGGTCGCTTGAGTATTTCGTCAACTCCATGAGTGGTGCGCTCTACAGTTCGTCGGCATCGTTCAAGGATCAGTTCGATACCTTCCAAGGATCGTGGCGGCCGCTCGTCTATGGAGTGGTGTTCATACTAATGACCCATTTCATTGTGTCGCGAGGAGTGGAGAAAGGTATTGAGAAGGCATCCAAGATAATGATGCCCATGCTCTTTGTGATACTTATAGTTATGGCCGTGCGCGTAGCTTTCATGCCCGGCGCGGCCGAAGGTTACCGTTTCTTCCTCTCATGTGATTTTGCCGAGGCCTTCAAGGCCGAGACTATAATGGTGGCTATAGGTCAGGCCTTCTTCTCTCTTTCGGTGGGAATGGGCTGCATGGTTACGTATGCATCATATTTCAAGGATGACAACAATCTGATGACAACCTCGATGAATGTATCGCTGTTGACGCTTCTTGTTTCAGTGTTGGCAGGTCTTGTGATATTTCCTGCTGTATTCAGCGCCGGTCTTGAACCGACCGAAGGTCCGTCGCTTGTCTTCGTGACACTGCCCGAAATATTCAACGGCATGCCGTTTGCTTCATTATGGTCATTGATATTCTTCCTGCTTGTGATACTTGCATCGCTCACTTCGACAATCTCATTCCATGAGGTGCTGACAGCATACTTTGCCGAGGAATTCAAAGTGACACGCAAGACCGGTGCCACTATTACAACCATAATTTCGATAGTGCTGAGCGCAATTACATTCGGTAAACTTTTCGGTGTCGATTACTTCGGTATATTCGATTATGTCACGGCAAATGCCCTCATGCCTCTTGGTGCGATGTTTACATGTGTGATGGTAATGTGGTTCATGAAGAAGGATTTCATGAAGAACGAGCTCACCAATTACGGAATGCTCAAGTCCCGTACAGCTACGTTCATAATGTTCATGCTTCGTTATATTACCCCGTTGCTGATATTCTATATCTTCCTGAAGAATTTCCTGTAGGAGTGAAAATGAAACAATCTGTTGTGTTATAGGGGCCTGCAAACTGCAGTTTACCAAGCATTGTCATCCCGAATAAACATGGGGGATCTCAAAAAAACGCGGAAAATGTCATGCTGTCAGTCGCTGTAATATACGCGTTTTATTCTGTTCGATACTGATGTGAGTATCTCGTACGGAATTGTCTCCAACCATTCGGCAAGTTGTGTTGCAGGCAGGTTGGGCCCGAAGATTTCAACCGTATCGCCTTCGTTACATTCGATGCCGGTAACGTCAATCATACAAACGTCCATGCAGATATTGCCTACATACGGTGCTTTCTTGCCGTTTACGATGCAGTATCCCGTGCCATTCCCTAATTTGCGGTTGAGCCCGTCGGCATAGCCTATTGGCAGTGCGGCGATACGTGAATCGCGTTTGAGCGTGCCGCGTCGGCTGTAGCCCACAGTCTCATCGGCAGGCACGTCATGTATCTGCAGTATTATGGTCTTCAATGTTGAGATAGGGTGGAGCGTTGCATCCTCCTTTATCGGGGAGATTCCGTAGAGTCCTATTCCTAAACGTACCATATCATATTGTACATCGGTAAACCTTTCTGCGCCGGCACTGTTGCATATGTGGCGCAGAATCTTGTGGCTGAATGCGCTTTGCAACATCTCTGCAGCCTGGTCGAAACGTTCTATCTGTGTTTTCGAGAATGCGTCGAACAGCGTGGAGTCGCTACCTACAAAATGCGAGAACACCGATCTCGGCATTATGGCGCACTGGTTTTTCAGTATTTCGATTACTGCAGGAATCTCCTTGGGCAGGAAACCGAGACGGTGCATGCCTGTATCAATCTTTATATGTACCGGATAGTCGGTGATACCTTCATTGCATGCTGCCTTTATTAGCGCATTCAACATGGTGAAACTGTACACCTCCGGTTCAAGTTTGTTGCTGAAGAGTGCCCTGAAAGAGTTCGGCTCGGGGTTCATGACGATTATTCCGGTCGTTATGCCCTCCTTACGCAGTTCAACACCTTCGTCGGCTACTGCAACTGCAAGGTAGTCCGTTCCGCACTCCTGCAAGGTGCGCCCAACCTCCAATGCTCCTGCACCATAGGCATCTGCTTTTACCATGCACACGCACTTGGTCTCGTTCTCAAGCCCATTGCGGTAGCGGTTCAAGTTCTCCTTGAGCGCGTTGAGGTTCACCTCAAGAATTGTCTGGTGAATCTTCTTTTCAAGTGCTTCGGAAATATCTTCAAAGTGAAATGAACGTGAACCCTTGAGCAGGATGCACTCATTGTGCATCTCCTTTAACAGGTGCGATGCCATCAGTTCCTCAGTGCTGTTGAAGAAGTGGCACTCGATTTCGGAACTTATGAATGTTTCGGCCTGAGAGCATATGTCGCTGCCCACGCCAATGAACTTCTCGATGCTTCGCTCCTCGAGACGCTTGCGCACAGTGCGGTAGAGCGAGTGCGTGCTCTCACCTGTCTGCCTTATGTCGGCAAGTATCAGTGTCTTTTTCAGTCCCGGCATGGTGACGCTGCGTCGTTCCATGAAGTCGAGTGCAATGCCAAGTGACGAACTGTCCGAATTGTAACTGTCATTGATTATCATGCAGCCGTTCTTTCCCTCCTTCACCTCAAGGCGCATCGCTACGGGTTCAAGCATTGCCATACGCTCTGCTATTGTCTCGGCAGGAATCATAAGGTAGAGTGCCACGGCAAGACAGCTTATCGAATCCTCAATAGAAGCATCGTCAAGGAACGGGATGCGATAGCTGTGTTCGATGCTGAGGTACTGGTAACGTACTGTTGTGCCGCTCTCGTCCTTCTTCACCGATTTTATATACAGTGTGCTGTCGGGGTCCTTACGCGACCATGCAATCTCGTGCGACGGGAGCAGGTGGTTTATTATAGTGCCGGCAATGAGCGGGTCATCGGCATTGTATATGATGGTGTCGCAGTTGGCGAAAAGCTGCATCTTCTCGTTGCACTTCTCCTGCATTGTGCTGAAGTTCTCCTGGTGCGCACTGCTTATGTTTGTTATGACACCTATGTTAGGCTTGATGATATGCTGCAGGTTCTCCATCTCGTTTGTACATGAGATCCCTGCCTCGAATATTCCCAGGTTGCTATCCTCCTTGAGCAGCCACACCGACAAAGGCACGCCTATCTGTGAGTTGTAGCTTCGTGGCGAACGTGTCACATTGAAACTGCCTGCTGTAAGTTGGTAGAGCCACTCCTTCACAATGGTCTTGCCGTCGCTGCCGGTTATTCCAATCACCGGTATGTCGAACAGCGACCGATGATGTGCTGCAAGTTTCTGCAGAGCCTTTACAGTGTTCTTCACAATAATGAAGTTTGCCTCCTCGAGATGTCTGAAGCTCTCCATGTCTGTTACGGCAAAGTTTCTCACACCACGTGAGTAGAGTTCCTCTACATATTTGTGTCCGTCGCCATGCCTTGTCTTTATCGCGAAAAACAGGGTCTCTTCGGGGAAGTAGAGCGATCGGCTGTCGGTGAGCAGGCGCGTTATCTTCTCTCCCGGTGACGCCAATCTCCCTTCGGCATTGACTATTCCGGCAATCTGTTCAATAGTGTATTGCATAGCATTATCTCTTTTTCAAAGTCAAGATAGTCGTGCTTCGAGGCAATCTCCTCTATCTTGGCAGTAATGTTTCCAATAAATTGTCTGTAGCCCTCCGATCTGTTGTCGAAAGGCCTGTGTGCAAGCCCTCTGTTTATATCCTCTATTTTCCCGTTGATCATGCATGTCTCTTTGCCGAAATAACATTTGGCAAAGCACTCCCAGATATATTTTACGGCAGTGTCTGACGGGTGAAGCATATCCTCGGCATAGAAACGGTAGTCGCGTAGTTCGTCGATCATTATCTCATATGCAGGGAAGTAGCTGCAACATTCGGGGTGGCGATCCATGATGCCGTCTATCGCCAGCAACAGCGTTGCCTTGCTCTTCTGGTTGTCATGTGCTCCGTCGCGCAGATGACGTATCGGGCTTACCGTGAAGATGAACCTTATATCCGGGTTCTTTTCGCGGTATATGCTTATTGTCCTTTCAAAATCTTCGATTATCTCATCTACTGTCAGCAACCTGCGATTGAACTCCTTTGCCGGCAGTTTGTGGCAATTGCCGGCAACGGTGTTGTCGCATTTGCGTATGTAGGCATATGCAGTTCCCAGCGTGATGAAAACAACGCTGCACTCATCGGCGATTGTGTGGGCATGCAATAGCCTGCTGTTTATACACTCAAGCAGTTCCTCCCTGCTGTCGCGCGAAAAGTCGCTGTGGTGCATTATGCTGTGCCACTTCCCGTTGTGCCCGAAAAGTTCTGCAGATTCTTTGTTGAAAGCGTTTCCTTTGGCAACACGCCTCAGCACGCTGTTTATCGACAATGGATTGTATTGTGTCCCGAAAGGGTTTATATCGATGCGGAATTTCCTCTCCTGCAGCATCCTGCCGATATTCGTGGCAAAACATGAACCTACAAGCATTATCCTGTCCTTGTGGGTAATGCTGTTTTCGCCTTGCGGCAAATCTACTGGAGTGGTGAACTGCATATATCTCTGTGTGTATTACTTCAATACTCTATCCTGCAAATATATAACAAGTTCGTCAAGAACCTTCCTGTCAGTTCTGAAAAAAACATAAATTATAATATCCACTTTTGGTTTCAGCAGTTTTTCCATATTTATTTTTCTGTTTTAACAAAAAAGCGCTAATTTCGCATGATAATGGCAGAGTGTGCAGTTTCGGATTGTACAGAAATCCCTGCCTCATGTTAAAAACGATGATAGATAAAACAAAATATCCCCTTTTGGGAACCATTGATTCACCGGCCGACCTGAGGGCATTGCCCGAGAAGCAGCTGCCTCAGGTCTGCGAAGAGTTGCGCGGTTTCATCATCGACTCGCTTGCAAATAACCCCGGTCATTTCGCATCGAGCCTTGGTGCTGTGGAACTCTCCGTGGCACTGCACTATGTGTTTGCCACTCCCGAGGACAAGATTGTCTGGGATGTGGGTCATCAGGCCTATGGCCACAAGATACTTACAGGCCGTCGCGACCGTTTCGACACAAACCGTAAATTGGGTGGTCTCAAGCCTTTTCCTTCGCCCGACGAGAGCGAGTATGACTCTTTTGTGGCAGGACATGCATCCAACTCCATTTCGGCAGCGCTCGGCCTTGCCGCAGCAGCCAAGATGAAGGGCAGTAACGAACATGTGGTTGCCGTCATCGGTGACGGATCCATGAGCGGCGGTCTTGCATATGAGGGACTGAACAACCTCGCAAACACCCCAAACAACCTGCTTGTCATTCTCAATGACAACAATATGTCCATAAGCAACAGTGTAGGTGGCATGAGCAAGTTGCTTGTTTCCATGCACTCCTCAAAAATATACAACAAGATGAGGTACGGCATCGCCAAGGGACTGCGCAAGATGCATATACTGAACGAGCACCGCGCCAACAGCCTCATACGTTTCAATAACGGCCTCAAGTCGCTCATCTTCCGTCAGCAGAATTTCTTCGAGGGGATGCGTGCGCGATATTTCGGTCCTGTGAACGGCAACGATGTCCTTGAGCTTGTGCGCATGCTCCGTAGTATAAAGGATATGAGCGGCCCTCACATGTTGCATATACACACCAAAAAAGGTAAAGGATGGGAGCCTGCCGAGAAGGATGCGACAGCATGGCATCAGCCGGGCCTGTTCGACATCGAGTCGGGCGAGCGTCTTGTGAAGCCTAATTCAACTCCACGTTTCCAGGATGTATTCGGTGAGACACTCGTGGAGATGGCAAAGGAGAACGAGAGGATTGTGGGTATAACGCCTGCTATGCCCACCGGATGTTCAATGCATAAACTTGGAGATCTTTTCCCCGACCGTTTCTTCGATGTTGGAATAGCCGAGGGGCATGCAGTGACATTCTCTGCCGGACTTGCAAAGGGCGGGATGCTTCCGTTCTGCAACATATACTCTTCGTTCATGCAGCGCGGATACGACAACCTTATACACGATGCGGCACTGCAGGAACTCGACATGGTTCTCTGTCTTGACAGGGCAGGTCTTGTGGGCGAGGACGGACCTACACACCATGGTGCATTCGACCTCGCATACCTGCGCCCGATACCGAACCTCACGATAGCCTCCCCCTATGACGAGTGCGAACTCCGTCGCCTCATGTTCACTGCGGCGCAACCGGGCAATGGCGTGTTCGTCATACGCTATCCGCGCGGTCAAGGCTCGCTGCGTGACTGGCGTTGTCCGCTGGAGTGTGTCGAGGTGGGCAAAGGACGCCTCATGCACGAGGGTAATGATGTCGCACTGTTGACAATAGGACCGATCGGCAAGGTTATGGAGATCGTTGTCGAGGAGGCCGGTCGCCGGGGTGTCAGTGTGGCACACTACGACATGCGTTTCCTGAAGCCTGTCGATGAGGATATCCTCTCCGAGGTAGGGCGTAAGTTCAAATATATTGTCACTCTTGAGGACGGAGTAGTTAAAGGTGGCCTTGGCGGTGCAGTAGCCGAGTATATGGCAACCAATGGCTTTGCCCCCAAAATAGTTTCGTTGGGAATACCCGATAACTTCGTGGAGCATGGCGCCCCCGAGGAACTTTACCGTATATGTGGAATGGACAAGGAGTCGCTCCTTGACGCAATACTTGATTTTAAAGGTAACAAGCAATGAGAATAGTCATAGTAGGTGCCGGTGCGGTTGGAACCCACCTGGCAAAGATGCTTTCGTCGGAGAACGAGAATGTGGTACTGCTCGACGAGAGTGAGGAGAAACTCGGTAACTTGGAGTCGCTTTTCGATTTGCAGACCATTGTCGGTGACCCTACAAAGATTTCTGCACTCAAGAGCGCAGGAGCCGATGATGCCGACCTCTTCGTGGCTGTTACGCCCGATGAGAGCCGCAATATAACAGCCTGCATCCTTGCGCATTATCTTGGCGCGAAGAAGACTGTGGCGCGAATCGACAACTATGAGTATCTGTTGCCTAAGCATAAGGAGTATTTTGTCTCTTTGGGCGTAAACTCTCTCATCTATCCCGAACAGCTTGCAGCCGAGGAGATTGCAACGAACATAAAGTTCTGTTGGATGCGTCAGATGCTTGAGTTCGGTAACGGGGCACTCGTGATGGTCGGTGTCAAGGTCAGGGACAATGCCACTATCCTGAATATACCGTTCAAGGACCTCGCACGTGATAATCCATACCACATTGTAGCCATCCAGCGTGGCGATGAGACAATAATCCCACGTGGTAACGATGTAATAATGGTTGATGACCTGGTCTGCTTCATGACGACATATGAGCAGATACCGTATATACGCAAGATTACAGGCAAAGAGGATTTCAGCGAGGTAAACAGCATCATCATCATGGGCGGAAGCCGCATTGCGGTACGTACGACAAAACTCATCCCCGATAACATAAAGGTCAAGATTATCGAGAGCGACCTGAAACGTTGTCACAAACTTCTGGAGCTTGTCGACGACCGTGTGATGATAATCAACGGCGATGCACGTGACCCGGAACTGTTGCGCAGCGAAGGAATAGAGCACACCGATGTGTTCATCGCACTAAGCGACAACTCCGAGACCAATATCCTTGCATGTCTTGCAGCCAAGAGAGCCGGCGTTTCACGTTCTGTTTCCGAAATCGAGAATATCGACTATATATCCATGGCCGAGAGTCTTGACATAGGATCAGTCATCAACAAGAAGAAGCTTGCGGCGAGCACAATCTTCCAGATGATGCTCAATACCGATGTCTCAAGTGTAAAGTGCCTCACCTTCATCGAGGCTGTAGTTGTAGAGTTTCCGGTAAACGGTGAATGCCTGATAACACGCAAGGCAGTGAAGGACCTCGGTCTTCCCGAGGGAGCGAATATCGGTGGTATCATAAGGAACGGTGTCGGTATGAATGCGACCGGTAACACCATGATACATCCCGGCGACCATGTGATATTCTTCTGCCTTGAGCATGTGTTGAAGAAACTCGAAAAATATTTCAGATAAAATACCACAGCAATGTTCCACCCGAAAGTCATATTCAGGATAGTAGGAGTCTTGCTTTTTTTCGAAGCGATGTTCCTTTTGTGCAGCGTTCCGGTTGCCATGTACTACAGCGAGCCTGTAGAAGCAATCTTGTGGTCGGTCGCAACAATGGTGGGAATAGGAACTATCCTCACTTATATCTGCCGTTCGGCAGGGCGCGATGTGTCTCGTAAAGACGGATATATTATCGTGACGCTCATATGGATAATATTCTCCCTGTTCGGCACATTACCCTACATGCTAAGCGGATGCATAACGAACTTTACCGATGCATTCTTTGAGACAATGTCCGGTTTTACAACCACCGGAGCATCAATTCTTTTTGATATTGAATCCCTCCCCAAATCGTTGCTTTTCTGGCGTTCAATGACGCACTGGATAGGAGGTTTGGGAATTGTCTTCTTCATGGTTGCCGTATTTCCGATATTCGGCTTTGGCGATATGCACCTTTTTGCAGCAGAATCAGTCGGTCCCATGAAGACAAAGTTACACCCACGAATTTCGGTTACGGCACGTTGGATTCTTACAGTATATATAGGTCTCACCGTTATGGCTACTGTTGCATATTTTATATGCGGCATGGGTTGGTTCGATGCGATATGTCATTCAATGTCAACGGTGTCTACCGGAGGATTCTCTACCAAGCAGGACAGCATTCTGGCCTTCAACTCCCCGTTGATAGAGTACGTAGTAACACTATTCATGTTTTTGGGAGGAGTGAGTCTTTCGTTGCAGTATCTTCTTCTCTTCAAGGGACGTCTGCATGAACTTTTTCGTGATACGGAGTTCCGTACCTACTTAGGTATTGTGCTTGGATTCACGGCGATGATTACGGTAGGGCTTCTGTTGACATCAGATACGGGCTTTGAAGAGTCATTCAGGGCCTCTATTTTCCAGGTTGTTTCATTACAGACGACTACCGGATTCGTAACGGCAAATTATGTCATGTGGATGCCGTTGCTCTGGCTGTTGCTGTGCGCACTCATGTTCTTCGGTGCATGCTCAGGCTCGACATCGGGTGCCATGAAGTGCGTACGCGTGGCGACGCTGTTCAAGGTCATGTGGAACGAATTCAAACGCATAGTGCATCCCAATGCGGTCATTCCCGTGCGCATGGCAGGGAAGATAGTCCCCACAGGCGTACAGTCGGCAATCCTTGCCTATACCGTAATATACATTTTTGTGCTTATTGTGGGACTGTTCGTCAACATGGGCTTCGGACTTGACTTTCTCGACGCTTTCGGCCTCTCGGTAACTTCTGTGGGTAACGTCGGTCCCGGATTGGGGCATTATGGCCCTATGGATTCATTCGCATCACTTCCTTCACCTCTCAAATGGTTCTCGGCATTCCAGATGCTCGTCGGCCGTCTTGAATTCTTTGCGGTGCTCCTGCTCTTTACCCCTATTTTCTGGAAGAGAAGATGAGGCAGGGAGTATGTGAGTGAACGGAAAGTTGCAAGCTTGTGCGGCGAGTGGGAACCAAGTCTACTTGAGTTCATACAACGAGTGCTGCACACTTTAACCCCACTGCGTGGGCTTGAACCTTTGGTGTAGTCAAATGGGAAAACGGAAAACTGAGACAGCTTCTAAACATTAACTTTTAACTTATGAAAAAAAATACTTTACTAACTGCATCTTTGTTTATTGCAATCGGTGCATGGCTCCTGTCCGCTTGCACAGGAAACGGTGAAACTCCAAAGAGAGATACAAAGGACACACTTGTAAAAAAGCCGGTATCGGCCGAAGACGCGGAACTTGAAGAAACACCGAAACCGGCAGTACCGGACAACTCTTTCAAGACCCGTGAATTCACCGTCAACGGTGTCAGCTTCAAAATGGTAGCCGTTGCCGGCGGCGAATTCAGAATGGGCTCAGATGATGGAGAAGGTGATGAAATACCCGTACATGATGTAACCCTTAGCGACTACTACATAGGCGAGACAGAGGTAACCCAAGCCCTCTGGGAAGCTGTAATGGGCAGCAACCCCTCATATTTTAAAGGCAGCGACAACCCCGTTGAGTGTGTAAGCTACGATGAGTGCATAACATTTGTAAAGAAACTGAACGATAAATTGAAGGCCGCTGGTCAATTGCCTGCCGGTCGTGAGTTCCGTCTCCCCACCGAAGCCGAGTGGGAGTATGCCGCCCGTGGCGGCAACCGCTCGCAAGGCTACCGGTACAGCGGCAGCAATACCCGCAGCAGTGTTGCGTGGTATTATGGTAACAGTAAATATAGAACACATCCTGTAAAAAAGAAGCAAGCCAACGAACTCGGCCTTTACGATATGAGCGGCAATGTGTGGGAGTGGTGCTATGACTGGTATAGCAATGGTTACTCCTCATCGTCGCAGACCAACCCCAAAGGACCCTCAACGAGCTATAGCCGCGTGCTCCGCGGGGGTGACTGGAACTACGATGCGCAGGGCTGCCGCGTCGCTGACCGTGGCAGCCTCCCTCCCGACCGCCGTGACATCTGCATCGGCCTGCGCCTCGCCCTCTAAGTTTACCCGGTCCTAAAATCTGTAAGCAAAACTGTTTTCTTCGTAACGTGGTGCGCGAAAGGCTTGGCTGTGTTTGTGAACTGTAGGGGCAGGTCTTGTGCCTGCCCTTTGCTCGCAGTTGCTTTGTGCGGTTTAAAAAGGGGGTTAAGGGCTACTAAGGACGCCACAGGCGGAGGGGTGCTCTTTGCTCTTTTGGGCGGACACACCGGTACCGCCCCTACGGCGTTGTTCTCTTTTGGGCACCCACAAGGGATGCCCCTACGGCTCACAGTTTTCCACTTTCATCTTTCCACTTTCATCTTTCATCTTTCATCTTTCATCTTTCCACTTTGATCTTTCATCTTTACTCTTTGTTTCTCTTATTCCTTCATTTCATTATACAGTTCCAACGCTACAGCCGAATAGTTGAACTCGCGTGTTCCTCGAGGGAACTGCTTTACCTTCTGACGGTACTTTATCCTGACCTCGCTCAAATAGAAACCAGAATTATATAATGTTGCCCAACAACGTAGTCTCTCCGCATCGCCCTTTATGCTCCAATTTGCGGTGCGCTGTCTGGCAACCTCGACAAAAACCGCAAGATACTTTATCTGCCACTCGACCGACGAAAGCCTTTCGACACGTTCACTGCGTTTGTCAGCAGCACTCTTGGCCTTGTAAGAAAACATCTTGCCATACTTGCCCCGGAGAGTTTCACTCTTGGCAATCTCACTCTCAAGACTCTCGGCAAAACTCGGTTTCATCTGAAAACAGCCTACGCTGTAATCACAACTTCTATCCTTGACATATTTCACCTGCAGCGCCTTGACCTCGAAAAAATCCCGGAACACATTGTATTGGCTCACCTCGGGAGCAACAATAGAGTATATAAGCAGGCGTTCCTCCTCAACGGCATCAGGGAAATATTTCACGAACAGCCCACGATGATCCTCGTAGAAATCAGCCGCAGTTACCGCCTCGGCACCATAAGCCGAAACATAGCCATCGGGCACAAGCATCATCAATGGAAGGAGATATGTTATCATGGTATCATCAATTGCCAAAAGGTGTTTTACTTACAATCTCAACAACCTCGCCACTGACAGGATGCTGGAATTTCAGTTCCGAAGCATGCAGCATCAGCCTTTCGCCCACAGTTCCGTAGAGTGCATCCCCTATTATGGGAGCATCGAGGCCACAAGGATGAGCCGCATGTACACGCAGCTGATGAGTGCGCCCGGTCAACGGTTCGAACTGAACAAGAGCAGTCCGTTTCCCTTCGTAATCAAGGATATCGATAATCTTGTAACGGGTAACAGCCTCTTTCCCTGTCTCATAATCGACACGCTGCAGCGGCCGGTTTTCATAGTCGGAAGAGAGCGGCAATTCCACCACTCCGCTGTTGCATGCAGGAACACCATCGAGCAATGCCATATACCGTTTGCCCACCTGACGCGATGCGAATTGCTGCTGCATAGCCTTATACACCTCAATGGATTTTGCCGCCACAAGGATTCCCGAAGTAGCCATATCAAGACGGTGAACCACAAAGAGTTCATTGGTTCCAAGATATTTCTCGCGCAGCCATTGCTGCACCGACATTCCGCCAACAATCCCGGGGACAGAGAGTACACCCGAGGGTTTGTCCACCACAACAAGATACTCATCTTCAAAAAGAACCGATAACGAAGTGATGTTGCCACCCTTTTCAAGCGTATTCTCCTCGACATCGAGTCCTTGGAGCATATATGACAATATCGGTTCGCACTTGCTCTTGCATGAACCATAGAAACATCCGTTGCGGCGTATCTCATGCACAGGTGTCTCGCCCACCCAGAACTCTGCCATGGAAAGCGGTTTATAGCCTTGGAGATATGCATACTGCAACAACTTGGGTGCCGCACACTCGCCTGCACCTGCAGGCGGCAATGTTCCGCGTGACGAAGAGAATATATCAAGAAGAGTGCGTTCCTCGCCAATGGCATTCTTCATCCTGAACTGCATGAAAAGCCACTCCTGCAGGGCCGCCGAACGCTGCTTGCGTTCCTCTTTCAGGTTCTTCAGTTCCTCTTCGAGTGGAGCCTGTTCCTTAGCACTATCGGCTATACGCATTTTCCACGAAGCCGTCAGCCTTTTGAGTTCAGCCTTCTGGAACTGGCTTTCGCGGATAAGCGCTGCCTCTTCATCTGCTGTGAGGTTGCCTGCGGCACGGAGTGCATCACGTCTTTGCTTGCTTTTGCGCATGCTTTCACGCATGGCAGAAAGTTCCTGTTCCATAGCAATCTTCAACGCATCTGTTGAAGAACTATTGCAAACAGTTTCAAGTTCCCTAATTTTTGTATTAAGAGAGGAGATCTCACTCTCCTCACGTTTGAAATAGCCGTCAGGGGAAAGGAAATTGAACACAGGAGGCACAAAACCGTCTATCATATTACGCCCGGCAAGAAGCCCCGAAAAAGCTGCAAGGAAACCGATTCCACCTTTTGCATCCTCGACAACGAGCACACCGAACATCTTGCCATTTGCGGCATCGGCTGCAGCAGCCTCATCGGCAAGCAGAAAGGCACGTAACTCATCGGCTGCAATAACGCATAACCGATGAGGTAAATAGTAGAATGGATTATTGAACCTCAACGGCGGTTCAATACCAGTGATATCTTGGCGGAATCTATGCAGTAATTGCATCAATGATTGTATTTGACATCATTCTCCGGGTCAAAGCCACCCTCGAAGTCATTATCCTTGATTTCCGCATTCTTCACGCGCTCGAACAGGAAGCGGTGCTTATTCCAGTGGAAAGGCTTATAGTCGTTGTTCTGAATCACCTTGTTTCCTTTGAACACCAGGCCATCGAGTGATTTTGCATATACGATTGGGGCATCGAATGTCTCGAATATGTTGCCTTCTATCACCACACCTTTACCTTTGCCGCCATGGAAATACTTCTGTTGCGATGCAAGGTCGGGAATCTCGGGATAGATAGATATGATTGCATTTGTAAACTGGAACATATTGGTAAGCGAGTTCACGAACCGGTTACCACGGATTACGACATTGCGGCACGCACCGGTCTCGTACCATCCGTTGCAGTCGCCACAGAGCAGGATTGCAGTACCCGATGTGTGGTCGAACAGGTTCCCCTCGACAACCACCTTCTGCGGAGTGCTGAAAAGTGCACCGCGTGCACGGTTGTTGCGCACAATATTACCCTTGAACGTTACGCCGGGAGTCCACTCAAGGTTCTCCACGCCATAGTTGCCGTTGGCGATATCGGATGGAACAGGTTTCTTGAAACGGATTATAAATTCCTTTGTTCCGTCGAGTCTGAAATTCCAGACAACTCTGTCACTCGACAGACAACCATCAACGACTTCTTTATTGTATGGCTTAATCTCTTCAATGACATTCTCGCCTGCAAGTTCCATAGTCGATGACTTCACGAACTGCACCTTGTCGTCATCATCACCCCAATAGAAACCGTATGACTGTCCGTGCATATAACGGCCAACGACAGTATAATCATCAATACGCTCTACTATGCGCAGATATGTACCGTGAACATTGATGGCATCGTCCATCATGCCCTCGTAAAGGCCGCCTGTAGAGACAATCTTTCCCTTGCAGCCCGAGAAGTGAGTTGCATCGGCCTGTGTGGTGAAATAGCGTCCGCTACCTTCGCGGATTGCCACATTGAAGCCGCGGAGAGTGATATCCTCGCAAACCTGGGCAAGGAGTCCCATACCCTCGGCATAATGAACCGTTATATTTTCGAGCAAAGTATTTTCATTGCCATAGAGGAATATACCGGGAGTGGGACGCTGATATGAGCGCATTGCAATGACAGTACCGGGAAGCAAACGTGCATCCTTCCATGGAGCCTTTATCACGCGTGGAGAGAGTTCCTGTACATTGCTTGTGCCAAGACCAATGTCGCTTGTATTATAGACAACATGTTTGGTATCACCCTCGAAGGCGATGCCCCATGAAGGATGTATTTCCCAGTTCTCACCGTAAGCCACGAATTTACCGTTTTTAATCCTGTAATTCACGTAAGGAGCAACCTCATACACAATCGTGCCATTCTCTGTATCATTTTCAAGCACCTTTACCTGAGTAATCTGCGGAACACGGGTATCGATATTGAGGTTCTTTATTGCACAATCCTCGCAATCGATCATCACCACAGGCAACATGCGGCCATTCATATTGAACGTGGAGCCACCGCCGTCGAGAACAAAGTTTTCCATATCCTCAATGACAACAGCAACACTCTTGGGATTATCCTGGTCATGGTTGCTTATATACAGCTCACGTTGATGCCCGTTATTATAGAAGAAATCATACTCACCCTTCTTGAAACGGAGTACGGCAGCCTTGCCGTCACGCTCTTGCTTTATTATCTGAATGGCTCTGGCAACAGCCTTTGTAACATCCTTGCCCGTGTTCGGAAGAATACCGAAATCAGCTGCACGGTACACCTTTCCGGCTGTTCCACACGATACCAGACCAAGCAGAAGCAATTGCATCAATGCAAGTATAAAAAAACGATTTTTCATAATTGTGTTCCAATTTATTTTACGAAAATAATATCTTTCATTCAATTCAACAAGGCGACACACCAGAGCTCTTTGCAAAAATCCAAATGCCTCCACCGCAAGCGATTATGAGGAGTAGAACAGATGGAGAAAGTAGCTCTCGCTTACTAGTAGTTTTCAGTTTTCGCCGTTATTCTGAGACAGGGCGGACGAAGTGCGTGCCGTTACGACTTTGCCGGTTCATACCACGATTACAACTTTGAAAATGCCCCTCATTGAAGTAAAAATAATATGCCATGTCGCTATGATTGTCGTCAGTCGTAGCACTCCATAAGCCGTCATGAGTAATTTCGCCATAAAATATTCTACCTGGAGCAGGAATAAAGATACTTTCGCCGTTTTTCTTGCTTATCACTTTGCAACCGTTTACTTCGTTTCTGGTTGTCCATTCCCATTCACAGTTATCTATGAGTTCCTCGAAGTCGGCCTTAGTTGGCATGCGCCAAGTGCCTCCCCACTTTACATGGGCAACATCATATTTTGTACCACTTATATTTATACCAATATCGATAATTTTTGATTCTTTTTTCGCCTCGGTCTCACCCCAAGCATAGTAATCGCCATAATCCTCGGGGGCGCTTGCGCCAACATTGCAGCTGGCCCATTTCAAGCCACTTGGCAAACCAAGATCAACCCATTCATGACTGTTTATTGTGCCGTGGGCTGGCATCTCTGCCGGAGGATGGGCAAGTAGAACTTCGGGGTCTTCTTCAATAGCTCTAACAGTGTCTTTAACATCTGTAAATTCTCTCTTTGAGGCACTACCGCTGCTGTTCATGGCAAACCATGTGCATGCTCCTGCAACAAGAAACAGAAGGAGTATTATCCATGGCATCCTGTTGCTTTTGTTACCACCCGCATTGTCATTGCCTTTAGCCCCTGTGGGCTGCGAACTTTGTTTCTGACGAGCGCTCACGGAATTGTCATTCTGACGACCAGAGGGAGGAAGAATCTCTTTATTCGCGCGTTGAGGAGATTTCTCACGTTCGCTCGAAATGACAGTGTCGGCAACAAAAGTTTCTGCGGAGTCTTCAACTGAACTCCCTCCCCCTGCGGGTACTCCCTCTATGAACAGAGGGAGAGTTTCGGCACCTATATTTTCATTTTTTCCTTTGCCCTTGATGTTTTCAACAGGACAACCTCCACTTTTCTCATTTGACTTCGTCGAACCT
Organism: Bacteroidaceae bacterium; assembly: GCA_017398805.1. GTDB lineage: Bacteria > Bacteroidota > Bacteroidia > Bacteroidales > Bacteroidaceae > HGM04593. The sequence continues at coordinate 22,642 of JAFQEZ010000083.1, forward strand.
GCTTCCGCTCGCTGCAAAAACTCAAATGAATTTGATTTTTGCTCGATTACTCGCAGCTTTCTCATTTCTCCTTTCTCATTTTTGCTGTCAAACAGCAAAAGGAACTCTTCAATACTCTGCGGACGCATGCGTACTGCGGGCTGCATGGCAGACTCCACTGCTGCACGCACAGCAGGGGATACTCCCTCGGGCAGAGCCGGAAGGCCGTAGTTCATTACCTCGCTCGCCTTGGGAGGACGGGCACCGGCGAGCAGGCAAAAGAGTGTGGCACCAAGAGCATAGATGTCGGTTGCCGGGGTAAACTCTTTCAGTGCTCCTGCTTCGTACTGCTCAAGCGGGGCGTAGCCTTCGCTTATGCCCACCGTAGCACTGCTGGTTTGAGAACCGCCTTCATCGTAGTGTTTGGAGATGCCGAAGTCTATGAGTACCGCCTGACCTTTCTTGCCGAGCATTATGTTGGCCGGCTTTATGTCGAGGTGAAGGAGTTTGTTGGCATGAACTTCGGCAAGGGCATCGGCTACTTGGCGGATGTAACTGACGGCAGTTGCTTCGGGCATTACGCCTTGCTCTTTAACCACTGCTGCAAGGCTCTTCCCTTCGAGATACTCCATTACGTAGTAGGCTGTGCCATTCTCTTCAAAGACATCGTGGATGCGTATTATGTGAGAATTATCAAACGAGGCTATCATACGTGCCTCCTTCAGGAATTTCTGTTTGAAGCGGTCAACAAGCTCCCTGCTGCCGACTGACGGCACAGAAACGCGTGAGGTACCGGTATCGCGGTTGCAGTGCTCTTTCATAAAGAACTCTTTAACTGCCACCTTGCGCCCGAGAGCTGTCTGCTCGGCAAGATAAGTTATGCCGAAGCCACCCTGACCGAGTATATCCAATATGCGGTATTTTCCGCCTTGTAAATCAGTACCTTGTGTAAGTTGCATCGTGTTTTGTCAATAATTGTTTACACATGTTCAGTTTCACAAATTTAACGTATTCCTCATAATTTTACAAGTTCAATACATTTTTTTACCGTTTTTTTCCTACATAACAGTTCTGTAGGCACGATTCAGGCTCAAAGCAAACTCCTTTCCTGTCACAGAGGCCTGTCATTCTGACGACTGAAAGGAGGAAGAATCTCTGTTTACGCGGAGTGAGATTTCTCACTACCGTTATTCGCGTAACTCATCGAAAACCTCTTTTGATTTTTTCATTAAGGTATGGTCGAAATGAGAGTATCCGCAGAGTGACACTCCCCTCCGTCACTGCGCGACACCTCCCCTCCAAAAGTGGAGGAGTTTTCTAAAGCAATGATCGTTTCGCTTTCAATTTTCCGTTTTCAGTTTTCGGTTCACTTACATACGGGGCGCACACTGAAACCAAGGCTGAGGCCGTCGCATTGCCAACCCGAGCTACGGCGATCCTCATCGAAGAGAAGGTAGTACACAGCATCGTTAGGACTCTCCTCGACAGGCGTAGCACTCCAGTAGTTACCGTTCACCCCTGGGTCGCCGAACGACGTACCGTCGCGGTAAGCGGCGGCAGGAAGAAAGATACTGTTGCCATTCATCTTGCTAATTACCTTGTAGCCATTTATTCCATTTTCTGTAGTCCATTCCCATCTACAGTTATTCTCATCAAGCAGTTCGTCAAAATCCCGCTTTGTCGGCAAATGCCAACCGCATTCCCGGGCTTCATTACTATTCAAATAGTAGCCAATACCACTTGGAGTACTTGCACCGGCATTACAGGTAGCCCATTTAGTACCACTTGGTAAGCCTAAATCAACGTATTCGTAACTTGCCGTATCATATTCGATTTTATCTTCCTTGTTTACTACACCGGATACAAACCACGCATACACTCCTAAAACAAGCAACAGCAAGAGTATTATCCATAGGAATTTCCCAGACTTCATTTTTTGAGATTTCTCACTGCCGTTCGAAATGACATTGCCGGCGGAGCGTTCTTTCTCATTTCTCCTTTCTACTTTTTCCTTTCCGTCTTTGTCATTATGACGACCATCCGCGGAATTGTCATTCTGAGCGGAGCGAAGAATCTCGTTATTCGCTGGTTGAGATTCTTCGCTTACGCTCAGAATGACAGCATCGGCGGAATCAGGAACCTCTACTACATCAATGGAGTGAAATTCGTCGGCAACAAGTTTTCCGTTTTCACCTTTCACATTTCCGTTCAGCTCAGTTTCGCCGTCACTTCCATCTTTGACTTCGTCCAAACTGTTTTCGCTCGCTTTGTGCGTGAATAAATTCTCACCCTCTCGCTTACCCACAGTTTTCATCTCTCCACTTTCCACTAACCGAACAAACTCTCCAATGCTTTGGGGACGCTTGTTCTTGTTCATCTGCATCGACGCTTCAACTGCATGACGTACAGTGGCTGATATTGCCGCCGGCAGGGGTTCGAGTTCCTCGCCACTTGAGCGCAATGAGGCATCGACCGGTGTTATGCCTGTCAACAGTTTATAAAGCGTAGCACCAAGAGCATAGATATCTGTAGCAGGAGTAAAGCGCCCGACACTGCGGCTCATCTGTTCGGGAGGAGCATAACCGGGAGTGCTGCCCATGAGTGTAGAGGTGTTTTCATTGGCAACCTCGTCGTACTGTTTGGAGACACCGAAGTCAATGAGCACCACCTTGCCGCTGTTGTCTATCATTATATTGTGCGGCTTCACATCAAGGTGAAGGCGGTTAAGAGAGTGGACATACTCAAGGGCATCAGCCGTCTGGCGTATATACCAGACAGCCTCATCTTCGGGGAGTGGACCGCAATCGGCTATCAGGCCGGCAAGCGAATTGCCTTCGACATAATCCATAACATAGTATGCAGTGCCGTTCTCTTCGAACTTGTCGGTAACGCGTACTATATTCGGATGATTCATGCGGTAGAGCGCTTGCGCCTCTTCGACGAATTTACGACGAACACGACCAACAAGTTCCACTTTGCTTTGTGTTGCAACGGTAACATGACCGCTCACACTGTCACGGTTGCAGAAATCCTTCATATAAAACTCTTTGATCGCGACATTGCAATCCATTTCAACGTTCAGAGCCTCATATGTGCAGCCGAAGCCACCGCTGCTTATGTATCGGATTATCCTGTATTTACCCCTGTTCAGCAGAGTACCTATCTGTAGATGCATACAATGTTATCATTTTATATTGCGAAGATAACTCATTTGTTAAAGACTTGCAAATACAGTTCGGTATTTCAGCAATAACACACTTCCAATACATTATCCGCAGCCGTCATCTGCCAAAATGCCACGTTACAGTACAATTTGTCAGCCATGAAACATTGGCATGGATTTTGCGATTTTATGGTTACAAGGCAGACTTTTTCCTGTTATTATATAAATAAATCGCTTTTTTATAATTACCTTTGCATTTTGAAACCGCACGCACTACTAAAGCGTCGCAGTGTGGCAGCAAAAACAGACAAGGAAAATAAAATAAAAATTACACATATGGGATTTAATTCATTCATCAGCAAGATTTTCGGCAACAAAGCATCACGTGACATGCGCGAGATACAGCCTTGGGTCGAGAAGATTAAAGCCGCTCATCCAAGAATCCAGGCAATGAGCAACGATGAGCTCCGTGCTGCATCGGAGGCACTCAAGCAGAAGATTCAGGGTTCAGTGGTAAATGAGCGTGCGAAGATAGCAGAGCTCAAGGCAAGCATCGAGGATACGGAACTCGAGAAGAGAGAGGCTATATTCAACCAGATAGACAAACTGGAAAAAGAGGTTCTCGAAATAATTGACAAGGAACTTGACGCGGCACTGCCCGAGGCCTTTGCAATCGTAAAGGACACTGCGCGCCGTTTCACAGAGGACAAGGATGTTGAAGTAACGGCAAACGACTTCGACCGAATGCTGGCCGCAAAACATGACTTCGTGACAATAGATGGCGACAAGGCGATATACCACAACCGTTGGCAGGCCGGAGGCAATGAGACCGTATGGGATATGATACACTATGATGTACAGCTCTTCGGTGGTACAGTTCTCCACAAGGGAAAGATTGCCGAGATGGCTACCGGTGAGGGTAAGACACTTGTTGCGACACTGCCGGTGTTCCTCAACGCCCTTTCAGGCAACGGCGTACACGTAGTAACCGTGAACGACTACCTTGCAAAACGTGACTCGGAGTGGATGGGACCGCTTTACATGTTCCACGGACTCAGCGTAGACTGTATTGACAAACACCGTCCCAACTCGGACGACCGTCGCCGTGCATATCTTGCCGACATTACTTTCGGTACAAACAACGAGTTCGGTTTCGACTACCTGCGCGACAACATGGCAATGCAGCCAAGCGACATGGTACAGCGCCAGCACAACTATGCGATTGTCGATGAGGTCGACTCGGTACTCATTGACGATGCGCGTACACCGCTCATCATATCAGGTCCGGTGCCACGCAGTTCGGACCAGATGTTCGAGGAGTACCGTCCTTTGGTAGAGAGACTTGTCGATGCACAGAAGAAACTCGCGACACAGTTGCTCGCCGAAGCACGTACCAAGATATATTCAAGCGACAAGGAGGAGGTAAACGACGGATACCTTGCACTCTTCCGCAGCCACAAGGCACTCCCGAAGAACAAGCCGCTCATCAAGCTGCTCAGCGAGCAGGGTGTGAAGGCCGGTATGCTCAAGACCGAGGAGTTCTACATCGAGCAGAACAACAAGCGTATGCCAGAAGCCGTAGAACCACTCTACTTCGTCATTGACGAGAAGATGAACAGTGTCGACCTTACAGACAAAGGTATCGAGCTTATCTCGGGCAGTACTGACGACCCGAACTTCTTTGTTCTCCCGGATATCACCACAGAACTCTCGATGCTGGAGAATGACAAAAACATCAGCGACCAGGAGAAGGCCGACAGAAAAGAGAAGATGCTCACAGAATATGCGGTCAAGTCGGAGCGTGTACACACAATAAACCAGCTCCTCAAGGCATACACCATGTTCGACCGCGACGTAGAGTACGTGGTGACAGAAGAGGGAGAGGTAAAGATCGTCGACGAGCAGACAGGACGTATCATGGAGGGCCGCCGTTACTCCGACGGTCTGCACCAGGCACTTGAAGCGAAAGAGCGCGTGAAGGTGGATTCCGCATCACAGACATTCGCGACAATCACACTGCAGAACTATTTCCGTATGTATCACAAACTTGCCGGAATGACCGGTACAGCCGAAACCGAGGCTGGAGAGTTTTGGGATATCTACAAGCTGGATGTGGTAGTGATACCTACCAACCGTCCGATTGCCCGCATTGACATGAACGACCGTATCTACAAGACAAAGCGCGAGAAATACAATGCGGTTATAGAAGAGATTGAAAGATTGGTGAATGAGGGACGTCCTGTACTTGTAGGTACAACATCCGTGGAAATCTCGGAGTTGCTCAGCCGCTTGCTCAAGATACGCAAGATACCACACAACGTACTCAACGCAAAACTGCACCAGAAGGAGGCAGACATCGTTGCAAAGGCCGGTCTTTCAGGCACAGTAACCATCGCTACCAACATGGCAGGACGTGGTACCGATATCAAGCTCAGCGATGAGGTACGTGAGGCCGGCGGTCTTGCAATCATAGGTACAGAGCGTCACGAGTCACGCCGTGTGGACCGCCAGTTGCGCGGACGTGCAGGACGTCAGGGAGACCCGGGTTCTTCAGTATTCTTCGTATCGCTTGAGGACAACCTTATGCGTCTATTCGGTTCGGACCGCATAGCAAAGACACTTGACCGTTTAGGCTTCAAGGAGGGCGATGTTATCGAGCACTCAATGATTTCAAAGTCAATCGAACGCGCACAGAAGAAGGTCGAGGAGAACAACTTCGGCATACGTAAACGCCTGCTCGAATATGACGACGTGATGAACAAGCAGCGTACCGTAATCTACACCAAGCGTCGCCATGCACTCATGGGCGAACGCATCGGCATGGACATCGTGAACATGGTATGGGACCGTTGCTGCTACATCGCAGAGAACTACAGTTACGAGGATGCAAAACTCGAGAGCCTTCGCCTGCTCTCTACCGAATTGCCGATAGCGACCGAGGTTGATTACGACAAGATGGATGACGAGCAGAGAGCTGATGCAATGTTCGAGGCAACAATGGCAAACTTCAAGAAGCGCACAGAACGACTTGCCGAACTTACCATGCCATTCATTGACTATGTATACAAAGAGCGTCCGGAGATGCATGACAGGAACATATTCGTTCCAATCACAGACGGACGCCACATATACCAGATTCCTGTAAACGTAAAGCTTGCATACGAATCAAGAGGCAAGGAGGTAATAAAGAGTTTCGAGAAGGCAATCCTGCTCCACAGAATCGATGATGCATGGAAAGAGAACCTGCGTGACCTCGACGAGTTGAAGCACTCGGTACAGAACGCAAGTTACGAACAGAAAGATCCTCTGCTCATCTTCAAGCTCGAGTCCGTGACCATATTCGACAAGATGATAAGCAAAATCAACGACTCCACAGTATCTACACTCATGCGCGGACAGCTGCACATGCCTGAGCAGACAAAGAGTGAGGTAAGGGAGGCACCGGATCCAAATGCAAACAAGCCAAAGCAGACATACAACGAGACCAAAGTCGACCTTAACGACCCGCATCAGCAGGCAGCAGCACAGCGCGACACACGCGAGAATGTAAAACGCGAGCCAATCAGGGTAGACAAGAGCGTGGGACGTAACGATCCTTGCCCATGCGGCAGCGGCAAGAAGTATAAGAATTGTTGCGGCAGAAACTAAGAAGCGATATAAACTTGAACTGTTTCCAATAAACATACAATTATGTCACTCAGTAAAGAAACACAAGGCCTGCTGCAGGATAACATTGAAAAGATGACAAAAATGTTCATCACTGCAGAAGAGACAACTGTCACCGATTTCCATATCACGGTAAACGGCGATAACGGAGAACTCGACATCAAGGATGACGATGACCGCAACCTCGCGCGCGTACATATTAAAGAGTGGGAAGGCATCCATGACGAGAAGGTCTTCGAGAAGGAGTTGCGATCGGTACTTGGAAAGGTGCACGAGAACGGTGTCTTTGACAACATGAACATTGCCAAGCCCTACTCTTTCGTATTGAATGATGATGAAGGACAGGATATTGTGGACCTGCTGATTGTGGACGATGACACAATCATGCTGAGCGAGGACCTGCTTGAGGGATTCGACGAGGAGATGAACGAGTTCCTGAGACAACTACTCGAAGAGTGACATACCCGATACATGACAAGAGACGATACGCTGAGTGTTCTGTGTATCGTCTCTTGTTATAGGTAGGCCTACATATCTTTTTCACGGCTAAATATTCATATACCAAAGCTGCATTTCTTTCACAATATGCAAAAAATATTAATTGAGGAAAATTTTCCGCATTTATACTGAAAACTTTTTTGCCACAAAAAGTTTTCATACTATCTTTGCATCCGAAATGGAAGATACAAGAACTAAAGAAGAACATACCAAGGAAGAGGTACACAACCTTATTACCCGCAAGGCTCTCGATCTCTTTGCCCAGAAGGGCATAAAGGATGTGAAGATGGACGACATAGCCGCAGCACTATCGATATCCAAACGCACCATATACGAACAGTTCGCCGACAAGGAACAACTCCTGCTTGAAGCACTCAGGTTGCACAACAACATAATGCGCGACAAGGCAAAGGAAAAAATCCGCAAAGCAGAACATGTGTTGGACATTGTGTTGACACTCTACTCGCTCTATTTCCAAAGCCTTAAAGGTATAAACATCAAATTCTTCAAGGAACTGGAACGCTACCCCAATATTTGCAAGCGCAACAGAGAGAGAAACCACAAGAACGACAAGAGATTCATTGCATGGATGGAGATGGGACGCAAACAGGGCCTGTTCCGTGAAGATGCGAATTTCGATATACTGCTGTTCATTCTGCGTCGAGACCTTGAGACTATCTTCATGGCAAACATGAAGGAGGAACAGAATGAACTCAGCAACTATACCCCCGACGAGTTGGGACGCACACTTATCCTGTTCTATCTGAGAGGTATCTCAACCCCACGCGGACAGGAGATTATAGAGGATTACATGAACAATAATAAAATATCATAATACGACTATGAAGATTTTAAGAATGAGATTGATGACAATGGCAGCATCGCTTATGCTACTTGCCCTCCCGGCCAACGCCCAGGAAGCAAAGCCTACGATGCACCTGACACTTGACAAGGCCATAGAACTGGCCCTGAGCGACAACCCTACAATGAAGGTTGCCGAGAAAGAGATTGAGCTCAAAGAGGTTTCAAAGAGCGAGGCTTGGCAGAATCTTTTGCCTACAGTATCTATCGACGGAACAATATCGTACAACATCAAGGTTGCAGAGATAAAGACCAGCATGGGTAGTTTCAAGATGGGTATGGATGACTCAAACACATGGAATGCAGCGCTACAGGTTGCGATACCGCTTTACGCACCAGCAGTCTATGAGACCATGAAGCTGACAAAGAACGACCTTGAACTGGCTGTAGAGAAAAGCCGAGGTTCAAAGATAGACCTTGTCAACCAAGTAACAAAAGCATATTACCAGCTGATGCTTGCACAGGACTCATACAATGTACTCAACGAGAACTACAAGCTTGCCGAGACAAACTTCAATATCGTGAATGCAATGTTCGAGCAGGGAAGAGTGAGCGAATATGACAAGATCAGCGCAGAGGTACAGAAGAACAGCGCATGGCCATCGGTTGTGAGCGGCAAGAACGCAGTTGAAATCGCAAAACTGCAGCTCAAGGTACTAATGGGCATTACAGCAGACATCGATTTGGTAATAGATGACAATCTAAAGAACCATGAGACCGAGATGGCGACCGTTGCCAAAGGCGAAATTGACCTTACCAACAACTCTACCCTTCGCCAGATTGACATGCAGGGAGAGTTGCTCGGCAAACAGCGCCGTCTGCTCAAGACATCGTACCTGCCGACATTGGCACTTGTAGGCAGTTACCAGTTCCAGTCTATGTCAAACACAAACTGGGAGTTCTACAACTACAACTGGAGCAATGCATCTTCACTTACTCTCTCTTTGAGCATTCCCCTTTATAAGGCAAGTAACCAGACAAAGTTGAAGAGCAACAAGATACAGCAGTTCCAGCTTGCAGAGACAAGACTCAACACAGAGCGCATGCTCAACATGCAGGCACAGAGCTACATCGACAACATGGCAAAAAGCGCAGAGCAGCTCCAGAGCAGCAAAACCGCAGTGGAACTTGCAGAAAAGGGACTTGAGATAAGCCAGAAGCGCTATGATGTTGGTAAGGGAACAATCCTTGAGCTGACCAACTCTCAGGTATCGCTGACAAATGTGAAGCTCTCTTACAACAACACGATATACGATTATCTTGTAGCGAAATCGGAATTGAATACAGTATTGGGAAAAGAATAATAAAAACTATATATCCATGAAAAAGAATCTGACATTTATTGCTATGATCGCAACAGCACTCATCTGCTCTTGCGGAAGCGACGGAAGCAAAGAGACAGCCGAAGATGGCGAGAATGTTGCAGCCAAGGCCGAAAAGCCCAAGGTAAAGGTTGCGACAGTTGAAACCGAGGAGGTTGCACAGTATGAGTCATACTCTACAACAGTAGAGGCTATGGTAAAGAACAACATCAGCCCCAACGCACCGCTCCGCATCGATAAGATTCTCGTCGAAGTAGGCGATGAGGTAAAGAAGGGACAGAAGCTTGTACAGCTTGACGCAAGCAGCCTCGACCAGTTGAAACTGCAGATTGAGCAGCAGAAACTTCAGCTTGAGCAGCTCGAGACAGAGTTTAAGCGCGAAAAAGAACTCTACACTATCGGAGGTTCTTCAAAGACTGCATTCGAAAACATGAAGACACAGCTCGAGGTGAGCAAGAAGAGCCTCGAGGTGAGCAAAAAGAGCCTTGCAAACCGTTTGGAGAACACCGTACTTGTAAGCCCGGTAGACGGCGTTGTATCGGCGCGCAACTATGACAACGGTGACATGTCGGGCGGACAGCCTATCCTTGTCATCGAACAGGTTGCACCCGTGAAGATGAAAATAAACATCAGTGAGTCACGCTATGCACAGACTAACGAGAACCTTGATGTTGTAATAAAGTTCAACACATACGGCGATGAGGAGTTCAAGGGTAATGTGAATCTCATCTACCCTACCATCGATTCAAAGACACATACATTCCCTGTAGAGATCGTACTTGAGAATACAGACGCACGTGTACGTCCGGGTATGTACGGAAAAGCAACAGTCAACTTCGGTACAAGATCACACGTTGTGGTACCCGACAAGGCTGTCATCAAACAACAAGGAAGCGGCAGCTATTTTGTATACACATATGCCGATGGCAAGGTAAAACGCAACAGCGTTGAAGTTGGCCAGCGTATCGGTGACCGTTATGAGTTGCTTGGCGGTATCGAAAACGGCAGTACCGTTGTCGTTTCAGGACACACAAACCTGGCAGACGGTGTAGAGGTAGAAGTCATTAAGTAAGAAACACACAAAGATTTGACAAAATGAGTATATATGAAAGTGCTGTAAAGAAGCCGATCATGACATCGCTGTGCTTCATGGCGATTGCACTCTTCGGTATCTTTTCATTCTCAAAGCTCCCCATCGACCTGATGCCGGACATTGAGACGAACACAATCATGGTGTTCACATATTACAACGGTGCGAGTGCCGAGGATATCGAGAACAACGTCACACGCCCACTCGAGAACTCACTCAACTCGGTTGAGCACCTCAAGCACATATCTTCAGACTCACGTGAGAACGTTTCAGTAATCACACTTGAGTTCGAGTATGGATATGACATCGATGACCTCACCAACGATGTACGCGACAAACTTGATATGGTAGCATCATCACTTCCGGATGATGCCAACAACCCTATCATCTTCAAGTTCTCTACCGACATGATTCCTATCATGATGCTCTCGGTGACTGCAGAATCCAAAGAGAGTCAGGAGGCGCTCTACAAGTTGCTTGACGACAATGTAGTGAACCCGCTTGCACGTATCGACGGAGTAGGTACCGTATCTATCTCAGGTGCTCCGGAGCGTGAAATCAACGTCTACATGGACCCCGAGAAGATGGAGGCATACAACATCTCTGTAGAGGCTGTAAGTGCAGCTATCGGCGCTGAGAACCGCAATATTCCGGGTGGTACATTCGATATTGGTAACAATACCTATGCCCTACGTGTCGAGGGCGAGTTCGACGACCCAAGGGAGATGTACGACATTGTAGTAGGAAGCAACAACGGAGCAAACGTATACCTGAAGGACGTTGCTACAATACATGACGGTGTGCAAGAACGCGCGCAGGAGACCTACACCAACGGCAAGCAGGGTGCAATGATCATCGTACAGAAGCAGTCAGGAGGCAACTCTGTAGCAATCTCCGAAGCTGTCCGCGAGGCTCTTCCCGACCTTCAGAAGCGATTACCTTCGGATGTGAAGCTCGACATCATCGTGGATACATCGGAGAACATTCTCCAGACTGTGGATACCCTTTCCGGTACAATCATGGATGCGCTCATATTCGTGGTGCTCGTGGTATTCATCTTCCTTGGACGTTGGAGAGCGACAATCATCGTGGCCATCACCATTCCGTTCTCGCTCATCGCATCATTCATATACCTGTATGCGACAGGCGGTTCAATAAACATGATCTCACTTTCATGTCTCAGTATTGCTATCGGTTCTGTTGTGGATGACGCCATTGTGGTACTTGAGAATGTCACTACACATATCGAACGTGGTTCAAGCCCACAGAACGCGGCTATCCACGGTACGAACGAGGTGGGTGTATCGGTTATGGCATCAACACTTACGATGTTCGCCGTGTTCTTCCCGTTGACCATGGTTACAGGTATGGCCGGTGTACTCTTCAAGCAGCTCGGTTGGATGATGTGTATCATCATGCTCATCTCACTCGTGGCATCACTGACACTGACACCTATGATGTGTGCCAAGATGCTCAAGCTGCAGAAGAAGCAGAGCAAGATATTCCTTTTGATATACAAACCTATCCAGAAATGCCTTGATGCGATTGACAACGGCTATGCCGCAATCATCAACTGGGCTGTACGTCACCGCTGGACAGTGCTCTTATGCTGTTTCGGTCTCTTTGCAATCAGTCTTCTCTGTGCCAAGGGTATCAAGAGCGAGTTCTTCCCATCTAATGACAGTGCGCGCGCAAGTGCAACAATACAGTTGCCTGTAGGTACACGCATCGAGGAGGCGCGCGAACTTGCGCTTAACCTCACAAACACATGGAAAGAGCGCTATGGCGATGACCTTAAGGCTTGCAACTTCACAGTGGGACAGGCAGGTGAGAACAATACCTTTGCATCACTCAGCGACAACGGTACACACATCATCAGTTTCAACATGTCGTTTGTGCCTTCGGACCAGCGCGACTTGTCGATAAACGAGATTTGTGACCAGATGCGCGCCGATGTAAAGAACTACCCGGAGATTGCAAAATCCAACATTACATCGGGACAGGCAGGAATGGGTGGACAGAGCATGGCTTCATTCGAAATCTACGGATATGACATGGAGACTACCGACCGCCTTGCCAAGGAACTTGCAGATTCATTGCGCAAGAGCGATATCATCACCCAGGTCAACATCAGCCGTAGCGACTATCAGCCACAGTATCGCGTAGTATTCGACCGCGAGAAACTTGCAGAGCACGGACTTAACCTTAGTACAGCGGCAACTTACATCCGTAACCGCTACAATGGTGCTTTGGCAACATACTTCCGCGAGGATGGTGACGAGTACGACGTTAAGGTACGCTACGCTCCCGATGCACGCCAGAGTATCCAGGATATCGAGGACATCAAGCTCCAGGGTAAGAACGGTATCGTAAGCATCAAGGAACTTGGCGAGGTTGTCATGAACGAGATGCCTCCTACTATCGAGCGTAAGGACCGTGAACGTATCGTAACAGTAGATGCCGTTATGGCTGCAGGCGCAGCGCTCAGTGACGGTGTGGCATATGGCGAGAGAGTAATTGAGAATATGGATATCCCATCGGGAATCGCAATCGATGTAGCCGGTTCTTATGAGGACCAGCAGGAGTCTAACCGCGACCTTGGCCAGCTTGCCATCATCATCCTTGTACTTGTGTTCATTGTGATGGCATCACAGTTTGAATCACTGACATATCCGTTCATCCTCATGTTCTCCGTGGTGTTCGCACTCAGCGGTGTATTGCTCGGCTTGTTCGTGACAGGTTCTAACCTGAACATCATGTCAATGCTCGGTGGTATCATGCTTATCGGTATGGTTGTGAAGAACGGTATCGTGCTCATCGACTACATCATGTTGCTCCGCGAGCGTGGATTCGGTATTATTGCAGCCTGCGTGGGTGCAGCCAAGAGCCGTCTCCGTCCGGTGCTCATGACAACATGTACCACAATCCTCGGTATGGTGCCTATGGCTGTGAGCCAGGGTGTAGGTGCTGAGATGTGGCGTCCGCTCGGTATTGCCGTTATCGGTGGTCTTACAATCTCTACAATCATGACCATGATATATGTACCTGCGATGTACAGTATCTTTGCGGCAAACGGTATCAAGCGCAAGCGCAAGAGTATCAAGAAACAGCGCGAGCTCAATGAATACTGGAAGGCCCACAAGGACGAAGAGCAGTTGAAACATAAAGATAAGTAACAGCAAACAGCCTGCCGCCTGAAAAGGTGGCAGGCATAAAACAGAAAAAACGATGAAGAGCATATTCATAACATTTGACATATCCCACAAGGAAGCAATCATAGAAATGCTTACACACAACAACTGCCGCGGTTTCTCATTCTTTGACCAGATGCAGGGACGAGGCAGTGTAAGCGGCGAGCCCCACTACGGTTCACACGCTTGGCCTTCAACTTGTGGTGCGATAATCACAATTGTCGAGGATAAAGTTGTCGACAACATCATGAAAGATATAAAGGCTCTTGACGAAGATTCCCCACAGCTTGGCCTAAGGGCTTTCGTGTGGAACATCGAGAAGAGTTACTGACCACAATCTCTATAAAGAAAGAATCAGCGGCCGTGCAGCCGCTGATTCTTTCTTTATAGATTATAATTGCATCTGTTCTATCAGAACACTCTCAAACTATTGTCATTTGGGCGACGTATATGAAGCATGCGTGCAACTTCTGCAGGAAGCACATTTGCAGGTGTCATCTTCTCCACCACCTCGGGTTTGGTAGCCGAGCCATATATTATCATCGGGAACATAACCGGCGTGCGATATGTCATACTCGACTCGGACAACACATCATTGACAACCTTCCAACCCGGCATAAGGCGTATCCACAGATCACCGGATGAACCCGGATAGAAACCATTCTTCACATATTGCATTTCAGGGCTGAGCATGCCTCCGAGACGGTATATCGTAAAGACATCCTCTACACCCTCCATTGATTTCAGGAACTCGATTGTATGGGAGACCACATCAAGTTTATCGGCACCAAGTCTTTCTATCAGCTTATTGTCGAGATATATTTGCGGTCCATAAACACCCTCAACATAATCCCCTTTTCCGAACTTGGCACCGAGAAAGACATTCAACAGGCCCTGCACCCTATCCATATATATCTTTCCCGACGGCAGGCGGTATTTTGTACCATCCTCGCTGTTCTCTACCACGTAACCTGTAGAAGCAACGGTAACCACGACATTCTCCATACCGATATGCTTGTCTACATAATCGAGAAGGGCTGCGATGTTCCTGTCGAGCCGCACATATATGTCCTGCACCTCCAACGGACGGTCCTCCATTGAGTTTCCGGCATAGTTTCCGGCATAATATGTCAGTGCAAGGCAATCGCTAATCTCATCCTTGCCGGCTTCGGTGGATTCAAGGAATGCGATTGCCATCTCATTCACCTCTTCATTGATACAGGCGCTGGTCTTGTACCTGTCAATATTCTGTTTGCCGTTAAATGAATAACTGAATGGAAGAGGAATCTCGTCACCGAAGTTATTGTACTCGGACATCGGGAGAAGCGGTTCCCATTTGCTCGGACGGTTGTATATATCCTTGTTCTTTGCAGCTACCCAATCAGGGAAAAGACCATAATAACTCGAACTGCACCAATAGCCGGTTATATTGCTCTTCCACAATACAGCATCTGCCGCATGACCGCCTGACAGCACCGCTGCATCCTCCTCCGGGGCAATTGCACAAACGATGGCATTACCGCGTGTCGCACGCTTTATCTCGTCGGTCACCGTTATGGCCTTGAGTTTGGATGGAGACTTGGGATAGTTGGTGTACAATCCCTTGCATTTGTGATCCTCGACGCAGTTCACAATACGGAGAGACGTGCGGTCGAGCCAATTTTCACCCACTATGCCGTTCACATACGGAACTGTACCTGTAGAAAGGGTCGCCATTGCCGATGCACGGTCGATATTGTCAAATGAGTAATATGAGTTCGGATATACGCGTCCACCCGACAGCAGACGCTTGAAACCATCCTCTCCGTACATATTGCTGAATTCATAAAGAAAATCGGTTCTCAGCTGGTCGACCGTTATGTTGATATACAACTTGGGGGAAGATATGTTCTGTTGTGCACGTAGAGGCAACACTGCAAGGCAAAGCAGTATCAGACAATATTTAATTCGCATATTCTATCTTTATAAATGTGGAACAAAGAACGTACAAGAATAGTGACAGCACAGAAGTAGAGCGGCACGGGATATACCTGCAGGCCAAACAGTGCTGTAAGGAAAAAGAGAGATACAAAACCGACCTGTACCCAAGCCAACACCGGGGACTTGTGCTTTATTATGCGGTAGACCATCACAGGCATAACAATGAGTGCCAACGGATTGAGCAGTAGTATCGCATAGTTTGAACCGACAGCAGGATGCTCAGAGAATATCCACATGAAAAGGATTCCCAAACCGGCCACACCTTGCATGAGCATAAGGATTATATCATAACCCCAAAAGGTCTTTTTGCGACGCAACTCACAAAGCATGACAATCATTGTAAGCAACAGAAGGAGAAGCGAAGCATAGAATGGAGTGAAATTTCCCTGCTCCACCTTCGGTTTGTTTTCATGTACTAAAACTCTTTTTTCCTTCACCAAAGGCCTGCGGTTGCCGTCGCTATCAACAATATACGCCTTGTCAAGGTCATTCATGAGATTTGAAGGGACGAACTGCAACTCCTCTTTGGTGGCAGTTGCATCTACATCGGAGCCAAGAATCACGTTTATTCCGAATGCAAACCAAGGATGATCGGCAGTCATCCGGTTCAACTCGTCCCTGAAACTCTTGTCATCTCCAGATTCCTCGAACACCACCTTGCTGTCGCCGGAAACAATCTCCAGGAACTTATCCCGCGCCATTGTCGTACAGTTTTTATAAAAGTAGTTATAGCGGAAAACGCGGTTCTCCGGCTTGTTGTTTTCAACAAGGGCATTCAAGAGACGCTCAACCTGTTCGGGAGTAAGGTCAAGAATCTGTTCCGTTATCGATGACCCCCTGTCAACATATTCCGGTATGAAGAACCTGAACGGGACTGCCCCCAAACGATAGTCGGTCTCACCAAGTGCAAAGCGCCACATGAAACCGGGAGAGTTGAAATCAAAATAACCGTAGTTGAATACAACGTCCACTTTCTTCTCCTCATTCACATAACGGAGAGCCGTATGACCGAAAAGCGAATAGGCTTCATCACCCGGGGAACAGGTGAGTACACTGAAACGCTCAGTATCTGCCTTTGCACACAAAACCATATGCATGCAGAAAAACAATAATAATATTCTTTTCACTTCTTTAATATTTTACGGCAAAGATAGTCACAAACGAGCGAGAAACATCAAGCTTGCTTGAATATTTTTACAATGGCAACGTATGTTTTCCTAAATCCTTAACCCCAAAAGGAATCTCCCTTTAAAATGCACGAATGCAATCAATTTGTAACACACAAAAGGGATATTCATTGCACAAATATATCATTTCACGGGATTTGCTTACATTTTTGACAATAGGGAACAATAAATCAACAGGAATCTTTGGCAGGAAACTTAATTTACAGTATCTTTGCAGGAAGAACACAAATAGACAGACCTTGAATCTTATTATAGACATCGGGAACAACAGTGCCAAATTTTTCCTCTTCAACGGTAACCAGATAGTGTTGCACACAAGGAGAGCGAACGATTCGTACGACATCCTTGATGAGTGGAGTCTAGAATATGGCATAAGGCAAGCCATTGTTTCGTCGGTCATTGACATCACATCCGAATTAGCAGACAAGCTCATGTCATTACCATTTCCGGTCATCATCTTCGGACACGGAACAAAGATTCCGCTTAAAATAGGATACCGCACACCGGATACGCTCGGGACAGACAGAATCGCTGCTGCTGTTGGAGCATGGGAAGCAGCACCTGGCAAACATCTGCTTGTCATTGATTCAGGAACCGCAATGACCGTAGACTTCATAGATCGGGACGGCACATTCCGTGGCGGGAATATAGCCCCGGGAGTCAAGATGAGATTGAAGGCATTGCATGAATACACAGGACGTTTGCCGTTGGTGAGCAAGGAAGGCGAACTGACACATTTGGGACATGATACCGAGACCGCAATCCGCAACGGGGTCATCAAGGGCATCTGCCACGAAATTGATGGATATATTGAGGATTTCAACAGAAAATATGGTGAAGTTTTGGTTTTTTTAACGGGCGGAGATGAAAAAACGTTGAAAAATCACATAAAAAGCCGCATCTTTGCAGACAGATACCTTGTAGCTAAAGGACTCAACAGAATTTTGCTTGAAAATTACAATGAATAAGAAACTATACATACTGATGACCGCACTGCTCGTTTGCATCGGTGCAAACGCCGACAACGGCAGCAACTCTCCATACACACGCTACGGAGTAGGAATGTTGTCATCACAAGGCATGGGCATAAACCGTCAGATGGGAGGTCTCGGATATGGTTTGAGAAGCCACAAGTACATAAACCCGCTCAACCCGGCATCATTTGCCGAGGCTGACACCCTCACCATGCTGTTCGACGCAGGTTTCTCTCTCCAGAACGTAAATTTCAAGGAGGGAGGCACACGCATAAATGCACAGAATGCCAGCTTCGATTATGTTGCGGTACAGTTCAGATTGTGCAAGAACCTTGGCATGTCGGCCGGATTCATGCCCTACTCTTCCGTAGGATACTCATTCAGTACAGAATCGGCTCCAGGTACTAATCAAGCAAGTGTCAACAGCTACAGCGGTACGGGCGGTCTTTATCAGCCATACATTGGCCTCGGTTGGAAACCGTTCAAATGGCTTTCGGTTGGATTCACCGGCTCATACCTCTACGGCGACATAACACATGAAGTAGGAATCAACTTTACCAACAGTACAGACAGGTCACGAAGATACAATGCTTCCATAAAGAGCTACAAACTCGATTGGGGTATGCAGTTCGCCAAGACGTTTGCAAACAAGCACGACCTTGTTATTGGAGCGACATACTCACTCGGACACGACCTGAATGCAAAGGCGACAATAACAGACATAACATCGTCTTCGACTGTAACCGACAAGATTGACGAGGGATTCAAGTTGCCGCACACTATAGGCGCAGGATTCACATACACCTACAACAAGAAATGGCTGTTCGGTGCCGACTACACCTACGAACAATGGAGCGGTTCTACTTTCTTCGGCAATGACAAAGGCGTTGACAGAAGCAGGATATCAATAGGAGCGGAATATACTCCGGAAACCGTATCGAAGAATCCGTTCAAGATGATGAGTTGCCGAGCCGGAGCATATTATGCACAACCATACACAGAGATAAAAGGAATGAAGGCTTGTGAGGAGTACGGAGTAAGCGCCGGTATATCATTGCCCTTCTTCAACAACAACAACAGGAACAGCCACGCGACACTGCACATCTCGGGACAATACATCCACATGGAACCGAAATCTGCCGGAATGATTGCAGAGAACTATCTGAGAATCAACATTGGAATCACATTCAACGAAAGTTGGTTCATGAAGCTTAAAGTAAGATAAATGAAATAAATCAAGTAATAAGGAATATTAAAGATGAAAAAGTTATTTTTAGCACTTCTTGTACTTGTAGCAACAGGTGCAAGCGCACAGAACGGAGTTACAAACGAATTCCGTTTCGGACAAGGGGAGGATAGCATCAGATGTATGAAAAACATTTCCATCGTCAACAACAACATCAAGGATCCGAGTGTCTATGACGAGGTTGTATATCCACGCTGGAAGGAACTCTTCAACGAGTTCCCCGTTGCACGTGTAGACACATACACCAACGGTATCACCATTCTGAACACATACATAAAGAAAGAGAGCGACCCTGCAAAGAAAGCAGACTACATCAAGGAACTTATGGCTATCTATGACCAGCAGGCAAAGTATGTAGACCAACTACAGGAGGTTACGAAATCAAAGTTATCAGCCGGCAACATCATGGGAAAAAAGGCAATGGAATACCTGAAACTCGTTCCTGGTGCTCCGGTTGACACATTGTATTCATTGTTTGCCCATGCAGTCAACCTTGAGAAGGGTGAATCGGAATATCTTGTGACACAGAACTTCATGAAATATTCTGCACTCAAGTACAAGCAGGACAAGAGCCATGGCGACCAGATTATCGAGGACTATGTAAATGCTTCGCAATACATTGTTGACGTACTCGACAAGTACAATGAAAGAATCGAGCACTACAACAACAAGTACAAGGAGAGCGGTGAAGAGAAGGATAGCATAAATGCATACAAATATGGCAAAATGATTGACGCATCACGTATCGCAAAGAGCAATATCGATGCATTCTTCATCAATAGTGGTGCTGCATCTTGCGAGGACTTGAGCAAGATCTACACACCACAGCTTGAGGCAAACAAGGACAACATAGAATTCTTGAACAAGCTCATCAATATCATGAGTATGCTGAAGTGTACAAAACAGGAGATTTACCTCACAGCTTCGGAATATGCTCTTGCTATTGAGCCGAATGCCAAGGCTGCCATGGGTTGCGGTTACCGTTACTACAAGAAAGGCGACCTCAACAAGGCTATCGAATATTTTGACATGGCTATCGAATATGAGACCAGTGCCACAAACAAGGCAGAGCTCTGCTACAGCGTAGCATCAATCCACCTTAACCGCGGCAACTACTCAAAAGCACGCCAGTATGCAAACAAGGCAATATCGCACAACTCAAAGTATGGCGACCCACACATCCTCATTGCACAGTGCTATGCAAACGGCCCTAAATGGAGCAACGACTCATTCGAGAATGCATGTGTATACTACCTCTGCCTTGACCGCCTGGATCATGCAAAAGCAGTTGACCCATCATGCAAAAGAGAGGCTGACAGATTTGCCAAAGCTTACGAAAACCAGGTTCCAAGCGGCAACGAAATCTTCATGAGAGGATACAACAAAGGTAAAGTCATTAACATAGGTGGCTGGATAAATGAGACCACAAGGGTTCGTTAATAGACTATGGACAATACGTTGTACAACAACCGCTATCATGGCAGTTGTTGTACAACTTTTTCTGCTTTCATGCCAGGAAGAGACCAGAAGAGGCTGTACCGATGAAGACCTGAAGTCCTTACCGGCCGACTCTTTGGCTGTCATGACAACATATGATGTGGTTACAGAGATAACTGATTCAGGACGACTTGCATACAGGGTGACAGCCGATGAGTGGCAGATATACGACAAGCGCAAGCCGCCCTACTGGGTTATGGAAAAAGGCGCTTTCGTAGAGAAGTTTGACCGCAACAAAAATGTTGAAGCCACAATAAAATGCGACACCGCATACTACTTCAGCGACATGAAGTTGTGGAAGTTAATGGGAGATGTAGACATAAGAAATCCCAAGAACGAAAAGATTTTCACACAACTGCTATACTGGGACCAGAACAAGGAACTGATATACTCAGATGCGCATGTCAAGATAGAGCAAGAAGACCAGGTAACCGAGGGTACCGGCTTCTCGTCGAACCAGGACTTGACAGTCTGGGAGATAAAGGAAACCAAAGGAATTTACGCAATAAAAGAAGAAGAGTAAGAAAATATGTTAACGACAGTACTTCTGCTGATAGTTGTCATACTGTTCTCCGCCCTATTTTCGGGAATGGAGATAGCATTCGTGTCGTCGAACAAATTATTGTTCGGCATTGACCGATCGCTTACATCCAGAATCATCAACAAATTCTATGACAACAGCAACAACTTCATATCGAGCATACTTGTCGGCAACAACATTGTCCTTGTCATATACGGTATACTGATGGCAAAGCTGCTAAATGCAACAATCTTGAGCGGCTTGACAGACAATGAATTCCTGAGACTCCTGCTGGAAACAATAATTTCAACTATCGTTATAATCTTTACCGGAGAATTCGTGCCCAAGGCACTTTTCAGGATTAACCCCAACAACTCGTTGAAAACTTTCGCACTGTTGATGTATCCGATATACATCGTACTCTACCCATTTTCAAGATTCACGACATTCTGTTCTTGCATTATATTGAGAATTTTCAACATCAAGATAAAGGATGAGGCACGCAATAGCACTTTCACGAAAAGCGAACTCAATAATTTGATACAGGCATCTTTAGAGAATGCCGATGAAACCCAGGAGATTGACAATGATGTACGCATATTCCAGAACGCTCTTGACTTCTCGAGCATCAAGGTCAGGGATTGTTACATTCCGCGTACCGAAATCGAGGCCGTAGAAGTCAACACGTCTCTCGAAGAACTCAAATCCACATTCATTGAATCGGGGCACTCCAAGATTGTCGTTTTCAAAGACAACATAGACAACATCATCGGCTACATCCACTCGTCAGAGCTGTTCCGTCTTGGAAGCCGCTGGCAGCAAAAGATATGCAAGATGCCATACGTTCCCGAGACCCTTCCTGCACAGAAGCTCATGCGCACGCTGATGCAGCAGAAGAAGTCGCTGGCTGTTGTTGTCGATGAGTTCGGCGGAACATCTGGTATCATTTCACTGGAAGACCTTCTTGAGGAGATAATCGGTGAAATTGAGGATGAGCATGACAACCAGAACCTGGTTGCCAAAAAAAGCGGTGACAATGAATATATTCTTTCGGGACGTCTTGAAATAGAGCGCATAAACGAAATGTTTGAGATTGAAATACCGGAATCGGACGAATACCAGACACTCGGAGGCTTCATACTTGCGCACCACCAACGTTTCCCCCAGCTGAACGAGAATATCAGCATCGGGAAATTCCATTTCAGAATAGTAAAACAGCGGAGCAACAAGATTGAACTTGTGAAACTTACAATCAAAAGCCACACACCGGAAAAGAGATAAAATGCTTCTCATTGAAGAGGGTGACCCAAAAAGTAAAAGGGGACACCCTCTTTCTTTTAGGAGATGAATAAAAGATGGAGTTCATGACTTGTGCAAACGAGCGGGTGGAAGCTTGCTTACACACAAAGCGAGTGCAGCCAAGGCAAGGCACTTTGTATCAAGGCCTTAAAAACCGCAACAGACGATGCTAACGAGAGCAAAAAGTGCTTGTATTCTTTGCCGGATAGCGAGAAGAAAAGGCCACAAGGGGTTAATTTACCAAGTGTAAATGAGGATTTTTAAGGCAACGTAACGCATAAATACGCTTTTTAGTCATCTTCTTTTATAACAACTTGACGAAATGAGCAATTATGCTATATAAACTGACAAAATCAAACAATTTTACAGCAAGTTTTTACCCATTTATAACAATTAATCCAAAGCATTTTACTAACTTTGCGGAGTTTAATGCAAAAAATACAAAACAAAAAAATATTAGATTATGGCTACACTACAAACACTGCGCAACAAAGGACCACTTTTGATTATCGTTGTGGGTATTGCGCTGCTTGCATTCATTGCAGGCGATGCCTTCAAACTGTTCGAGTCTAACTCATATGAGACAACTGTAGGAACAGTTGGTGAAGAAGAGGTTTCTATCCAAGAGTTTGAGCAGTTCAGGAACGAGTATGGAGTATACAGCAATGTTCAAGACAAAATGACTCTCTCCCTCGGTTTCCCTGTTCAGGAAAAGAGCGGTGAAGAGATCAGAAACTTAGCATGGTCCATCATTACTTTGGAAAAAGCACTCAAAGAGTACCCTGAGGAGTTAGGTCTGCAGGTTACATCTGAGGAGGTAAACTACGTATTGGAAAATGTTCCGGAGCTCCACAGCAGCATTATTGAATACCCATGTCCATTCACAACCAACCTGATGGGAGGTACATTTGATGTCAATAGGCTCGGAAGTTTCCTTGACCAATATGCACAGATGGAGAGTGAAGGAGAGATCACACCGGAATACAAAGAGATGCACACATATTGGAAGGTTCTTGAAAGAATCATCAAACTGAGACTTACAACATTAAAGATTGACAACGTTTACAGAGTCTCTACTATTGCAAACAAGGCCGTAGCAGACAAGGAGATAAAGTTGGGCAATGACACCATCAATGCAGAAATAGCAAAATTCGCAATAAGCGATGTCATGGACTCGGTAAAAGTCAGCGACGAAGAGATTGCAGAATACTACAACAAGAATATCCGCTACAGAAAAGAGTGGCACAACTTGACTGATTCACGCGCTGTAAAATACGCATACATTAAAGTTTTACCTTCTGACGAAGACAGGGAGAACGCAAGAATTGCCATGCAGACATGCACTGATACTCTAAGAAATGGTTACAATAATAACAAAAGACTTACTCGTATCACACAGTCCGAGGATATCAGCAACAACATGTTCAACGGCCTTTACTTGACATCAGGCGAATTGTACACAGATATCCGCACCGATTTCAACCCTCAGTTCGGCCCCATGGTTGCATCAACTCCATTAGATCCTTCATTGTCAAGCCGCATTGAAATGTCTACCATAAACGAAGTGTTTGATCCACAACTCGTTGGAAGCGACAGAGAAAACTCTTACTACTATGTAATAAAGAATAACTCAATGCTGTCACTTCCCAAGGATTTGACTTTGAGCTACGCAATCATCACACATAACGACAAGAAGACACTTGATGCAAATGCAGCCTCACTTGTTGACTCACTCAACAAAGGCGGTGATTTCGCAAAACTCACAGAGGGTTATTCTATCAAATATGACTCAGTCAAGTTCGAAACAGGCATGACCTTCCGCTATGTATTGGACGCTGCGAACCAGGAACAACTCAGCAGAAGCATGCAGAGAGAGATTCCTAAAGATCTTTTGGCGACATCAACATTCTCACAGGCGATGGAGAACGATTCAATTCAGATTGACATTTACAACAGTAGCACAGAGAATTATCAGGCCAAGGATCTTCCCTCTGGCAAAAAAATCGTGTTCAAGATTCACGAGAAAAGCAGTGATAGCGTAAACGTATACAAACCGCTTATCATGCGCCGCAAAATTGTATACAGCGACAAGACTTACAAGAATGAACTCGATGCATTCAATAAGTTTGTTGCTGGATGCAAGAACATCTCAGAACTTGAGGCCAATGTTGAAAAGAGCAATAAATATACCATTACCGATGTACAGTTCATGGATGATTTGACATCAAGAATCTATTTGAACGAGATGAAATATGTCAATGGAATGCCACAGCGTGCATCTGTCAATGCAAGTGGTGAAACAACCAAGATTATTCTTGATGAGAACATTGAAGTCGGTTCTCTTACTAACGTCATCAAGTGTGGCGAGAACAACAGCATCTTCATGGTTGCTGCAATCGAAGATGACTACAACAAGGGCTACATGTCACTTACACAGAATATGGGCAACGGTGCAACCCTTTACGACCTCATAAAAGCAGAGATCCAAAAGGAGAAGGCTACCGCAAAGCTGATTGGAGACGTAAAGAAGATGAGTGACAATGAAATGACATACACTCCTATATTTGGTATCGAATATGGCAATCCTGTCCAAGTAGCGCCAAACATCCAGGATTTGGTTGTAAGTGCAGTTGCTGCCAAACTTAATGTTGGCGAGAAGAGCGCGCCTTTCAGCGGTAAGAACATAATGAGCGGTGAAGACTACGTATACGTAGTAAAAGTCACTGAGAAGATCGCCAAGAAAGATAACAAACTTGACACGAAGGGAGTACACGATAGAACAAGGGGACAAATTGACCCATATATTATATCAAAAGTACTTACAGAAAAGAGCCCTGCAGAAAGCAACTTCCGCAAGTTCTAAGACAGTTGACTTGCATAACATAAAGCATGACATCCCTACCGATTGGTCGGGATGTCATGCTTTTTACATAATATATAAACGAAACCCGGTGCAAGATCTGCGTGTTGGAGTTTTTAAAGTTCAGTGCTTGATGTAAATTGTATAATGTATATATCTGGCCATCATAAAGGAAACTAAGGAACGCTAAAGAGAACTAAGGGAGGGCTGCAACATTAGTTACCCTTGATAGCTTTCCGTTTTCACTTTGAGGCTGCCATCAATAAATTCACAAATAGTAATACAAAAAAAACGTTATATAATGTTACATTTACGATACATTTACGTTCTAATAATAGAAAGCAAGTGAAAATAGAACACAAACAATGAGCGACAAGGCACTCATATCAACCTTCACCGCCATGCGCAAGAAATTCCTGCGCATAGCAATGCACATTCTCCCCAGCGAGGATGATGCCGCAGATGCCTTGCAAGATGCCTTCTGTCGATTGTGGCCGAGGCGGGACAGCATAGAAAGCGAAGCCGAGGCCGAAGCTTTGACAACAACCACCTTGAGGAACATATGTATCGACAAGACAAGGAAACGGAAAGTCAACACAATACCAATAGACGAAGAGCATGACAGATGCGAAGAAGATGAGAACGAAGATATAGAAGAGAGATTCCAGGAAGTAAGGCATATTATAGAAAAAGAGCTTACAACGCAACAAAAGGAGATACTTGAACTGAGAGATATTAAAGGATACAGTTTTGAAGAGATAGCCGAGAAGCTTTCTACCAGCGAAAACGCAATAAGGATGAATCTCTCAAGAGCAAGAAGGAAGATAAGGGATTGTTACAGAAAGGAGGTCAGGGATGAATGAGAATATAATAGAAAAAGAGAAGAAGAGCACAAGCTATTGGATTGGGCTTTCCGAAAAATATTTCGATGCCTTGACCACAGAGGACGAAGAGAAGGCTCTGGCCAGGTTCCTCACCACAAAAGAGAGTGAACGGCCGGAATTCAATGAGATAAAAGCTGTTATGGGCTACGTTTCCGTGGCACGTAAAAGAGATATAACCAAAACAAGGGGAAAGATTAAAAGGAACAGCATAAAATGGATATCTGCAGCTGCTGCAATAACGCTGATTGTCGGTATCGGGATTTCACTTAATGACAGGAATCAGCCTGTAGAGGTCACATCACCGCCGGTGGGTGAAAGTAAAGAGGTCTATCTTGCATATCTTGACGGAAAAGAATGTACTGACAAGGAAATCATCATAGAACATATGCACCAGACAATGGAAATGATGGGTAACACCACAAAAGGAAATGCAGTTGAAGAGCAGTTGGGCGCAATGTTCAGCATTGCTAACGATAAATAAAAGGAAATAATATGAAACGACTTTTGATAACAGTTATAGTGTGTACTTTCACACTCGTTGCCACAGCGCAAAGAGTAGAAGCATCTCATATATTCAACGGTATAAACACCCATCACATGGAATCATCCTGCATTGAAGGGAGCAGCCTGAAACCATATAAACTCACACTTTTCAGCACTGCCACCACCAGAGACCGCAGACTGTTCGACTATTTCGAAGAGAGTGTAGAGATGCACGAGGAAAAAGCGATAGACAAAGAGTGCGGTTACATAAACGGCAGGCTCTATTACGGTTTCTACCAGTTCAAGCCAAACAAAAAAGGAAAGTACCGCTATCTGTTCTACCGCAACAGTTCACTCAGAGAAGATGAGCCTTGCGAAATTACCATAGTCTACATGGAGGGATACCCCACCCTTACCGAACTTAAAAAGATTTTTCAGAAATGAAAAGGAACAACTTCTTGCATACTCGAGTAACAAACAATAAAAAACAGACCATGAAAAAAGTTTTACTGACTATCATTATGCTTGCCGGAATAATTTCAGCGCAGGCACAGACAGAGAAGAGCGACAGAAGAATCGACATAAACGCTCTTGCCAAACAATATGTAAAGAGCAATGAAGATGTTACACTCAAAATCCTTTCACCGGACAAGGTTCTGATAACCGAATGCAAAGATGGTTACACAATAGAGGTAAAAGGCAAGGGAGAAGAACGTTGGAAGGATTATGACATAAAGATAACGCATATCATAAGCGGCAGTTCCGAGACGCACATGACAACAGCCGGAGGTAAAGAGTATGACCTTGAAAGAGGTGCACTGTTTTTGGACGCAGACAGAATTGTTTTGCGGAAAGCCCCACAGCAGAACAGCATACTTGTCATCAAACAGGGAGATGACGGTTACCGTTTGAAAATAGAGCAAAAAAGCAGTTCCAAAGAGAGTAGGACCGCATACAGAGAAACCGACACCAGTTGGGATTTCAACATTCCCTTCAAGAACGTAGGGAAAGAGAAAACCTCGGTATACAGACCACAGTCTCGCTTTTCACTCAACATTCTCAGCGATCTTGAGTTCGGTATGGGACTTGTATCGGCACATTCCCAGGCAGACGGCATGGATGTAGGTTTCGACAATGCCGGTTGGGAATTCATTCTGAATAACATAATCAACTGGGAATACAGACCATTCAAAAGGACATACCTTTCATTGGGATTCGGTGTCGACTGGCGTAACTACCGCATGAAAGGAGACAACAGATTCCTCAAAGAAGACAACAAGCTGATTGTAGCGCCCTACCCCGATGGTGCTGATGTCAATTTTTCACGTGTGAAAGTATTCTCTATGACGCTTGAGCTGATGCTCCGCCAAGGTTTCAACAAACATGTTGCAATAGAGGTTGGACCCGTAGTGAACTTCAACACGCATGCATCGATAAAGACCAGATATTCAACCGGTAAAGGCAAGGATAAAGAAAGATTCAAGGAGACAAGCAGCAACATACACCAGAAGCCCGTTACGGTAGATTTCAAGGCCGGACTAATCATTAACCCGATAGAGTTCTATTTCAAATACTCTCCTACAAACACTTTGGATACAGACTATGGTCCTGAGTTCAAATCAATGTCGGCCGGCATCATCATCGGCTTGTAGGAGATAATTAAATAATAATTAAGTATTCAGGTGGTCGTGCAGCCTACGGGCTGCACGATTTTTTCCTTTTCAGACTGGCAAAATTATACGCATGAAAATCAAATCCCTCAGAATTTTACGGGCTCACCTGCAAAGTCTGGGGGGGGCTATGCAAAAAGTTTAGTCAATCTATAAAAGAAGAACTTTAAGTCAGTAACACCTCTAAGCTGTGCTCTGAATGCTTTGATTTTAGCATTAAAACTTTCAGCAAAAGCATTTGT
>JAFQEZ010000084.1 GCA_017398805.1 Bacteroidaceae bacterium
TGAAGCCTGCACAAGCGCACTGCCTGCGGCGAGCCTTGGCTTCGTTCGCTGTAAAACATTAAAGTAAACTTTATGTTTAGCTCACTTGCACAAGCCTTGAACTTTGCTTTTTATTCACCCCCAACAAAAAGAGGATGACTTCGGGTCACCCTCATTTTTGTATTATTCGTTTGTCAGGAAATCAAGGAGCAGTGCCTTGATGAATCCTTCCTTTCCGCCGTCGATCTCACTGTTTATATTCTCAATGGTCTCGTAACAGTTGATGAGTACATCCTTTGTGGCATTGCCAAGCAAACGACCTTTCAGGTTGCCGATCTCTTTGTGTTCCTCTTTGGTGTAATCATGTTTCTGCAGTCTCTCTTCTATCTTGGAGTAGCGGTATATCACCATCTTCCAATCGTCCATAGAGTATGATTTGCCATTCTCTTCTACATCCATGACCAGCGATTCAAGGTCACTTACGGCAGCACGTCTTGTGCTGCATGATGTCATGGAGAGAGCTGCAATGGAGAGCATGCAGATTATTAAAAAATTCTTTGCTTTCATGTTTTCTTTGTTTTGTGTTTGAAGTCTTTTATCCCTTTCTGATGCAAATTTATCTATTTAATGGATAATGTCAACCAAAATTACCTGAATTCCATAAATTTTAATATTTATTACGGATATTGTGCGGTAAAATAAAAACAGGGCCGTGTTGACAGCCCTGTTCGGTAATATTCAGCTTGTGTAGGTTTTACTTTACTTCCTCGAAAATAAACTATCATTCACTATCAATGCGTTAGCACCGGATGTTGCGTCCATGTTGCAAGAATCAAAATAAGCATTGATAATCAATATGTTACAAAACCAATACAATGATATGATATTCTACCCGAACAACCAAAAGAAAAGGCATAAAAAGCACAAATCTGTTACATTTTAATAATTATACTTCTACTTCTACTAGTCCTCCTTTTTCATAATCTAATCTCATTGGAACATTGTCATAAATATATTCAAATCTCCCATCTATGTTTTCTGCACCAATGGCAGGTCTAAGATTTATCTTTATATTCTCTAGTCGTAAGTCTGTAGAAAACACTGCCTCGCACTTTGTGACATCAAAAATAGTCAAATTATGTCCTTTTCTGTGCAACGAACTACTATATCTGATTCCGTCATATCCTAAATGTCTAAAATACTCAGCAATTATTTGCGATGGGATATAGTTGTCTGGATTGTTTATTGGAGAGGAAAATGCAGACTGAATAAAACATAATAACCATTCGTCAATACTTTTTTCTTTTTCTGGACTCATGTCAATATCCACTGCTATGTTTGCAATTTTTAGCTGTTCTTTTACTTCTATTCCCGAAACATTGACTGCACTAAATAATATTGGACGTACTTCAAAAACTGCAGTTGTCGGGCTTTCAGCAACATATAGATAACGAATAAATTTAGGATTAGAGCGGCCATCCATAATTTTATCTGGATTTGGTGGAATATATGATCCTTCTTTAGATAGCCCTCTAAATTTATTTGCTTTGTTACGATACCAGTTGTGATCCTCTTCTGTGGAATCTACCCCAAAACATTTGGCTATCATATGCTCTTCGCGTGCAGCTTTTACGTCAATTATTCTTGCTCGATAATATATTTTACCTGGATTGATAATTGCTTCACATTTTTTAGATATATCAACAAGCTTATCCAGCATAGGATGTGACAAAAAGAATCTTTGCTTATACATTACTTCATTATGAAATGAATTCCATAAATCCTGTGCTTTATCGTGATTAGAGGATGCCATAATCTATTTACCACTATTTATTTGTCTGTTTTCATAAAATCTATCAATTTGTAGATGCCTGTTGATGGATTTTGGAACTCATGCAATTTCTTTGCTCTATCAACAGCTACATTTGTATTGTTATTCAAGAAAGTCTTTTGCGTATCGGTAAAGGCAGACTTTGAATAATTTTTCCATACAGGTGTACTTTTCTTTAGTTCTTTGATAAGTGCATCTGTATCAATAGCAGCCTTTTGGTCTTTTGCATGTAGTAACAGCCATATTTCAAAACAAGGATTACTTAATAGCATTTCCGCTTTACACTTAAGCAATTTCTCGTTGATGGCTTGTACATCCATATCGTACATGAGGAATGTATGAACCTTGTCCCATTGTGAGATTTTGAGTTCTTTTGTACGCTTCTCAACCAATGATGGCGTTATCTTTGTCCCTTCTATGTGTGAAACAATTCTAATGGGTGACTTGTACCACGTCTTCAAAAGATTGATATAGCCGACCTCTGTTTCGCCCTCACAGATAACAAGGGCGATTTTCCGCATCCGCATGGATCGTGCAGGTTCTCTTTTGCTTGCCATAGAGTCAATCTTCTAACAATTGTTTGATACTTGATACGGATGAGTCAACATACGGAACGGCATCGAATCGTCCTTGTATATAACCTTTTTCGGCATCCATATTTTCACGGAAGTCCTTGAAGTCATACAAAGAATAGACATCTGTTGCGCCATCCTCGGACTTGTTGACAAATACAATCTGGTCTCTTCTCAATCTTTTAACGTCAATAAGATTTGTATTATGGGATGAGAACAGTAACTGACTTCCTTCTGATGCATGGATTAAGTCGAGAATGAAGTCCGCTAATCTAGTATGGAGTCCCATATCGAACTCATCCATCATGATACCTTTTCTGTTTTTGACAACATCAAGCAAGCGAATCAAAATTTGGAAGAGTTTTCTTGTTCCATTGGATTCTTCCATATCCATATCAAACATTACGTCAGTTTGATTACGATGATATGTCTTGAACTTCAAAACATCAATAAGTTTGAAAGATAATTCAGATTGGCCAGGAATAGCAACAGGTGCAGGGATTTGTTCTTTTCTGGCTACAATATCCGTAATATCCGTATCACATATCTCAAGAGCCTTTAGGATTACTTTCTTGTATGTATTGAAACTATCAAGTACCATCATTTCATTGACATTTACAAGACCCAATAGGAATTGATTCATGAAATAACGATAGAGTCTTTGTGCAAATTCTCTGTTCATGGAGCTCGCTCTACTTAAAAACAAGTTTTTATCGCTTGTATTCAAGACTATATCGGATGGCTTTGTGATAATTCCTGTACCAAAACTATATTCCCCATCAGGTTGTCTTACAAAAACCTTTGCACGTCTTCCAACAGGGTAATGATATAAACTTTCTGAAATGATACGTTCCTTGGTCAGCTCAAACGAGTATTCATATTCAATATTCTCGCAAACAAAATCTATCAAGAATTTACTTGGCTTGTTCTGCCATCCTTCAAATTTGAATGGTTCGAAGTTGAAGATTGCACCTTCATTATGAAGATGTGAATCCAAAATCATTCTACAACAGAAATTGATAGCTTTAAGAATGTTTGATTTTCCCGATGCATTAGGTCCAAACAGACCAACAGATTTTAGAATAGGAATACCGTTCCACTCCAATATATTGTGTCTTAATTCACGAGCTAATGTCGTATTGATATTAGCTGCACGAAAGTCAATTCTGATTCTATCTCTAATCGAGAAGAAATTTTCAAATTCGATTTTTAATATCATCTAATACGAGTATTTGTAGGATTTCTGCAAATATAACAACTAAATTTTGTTTTTAGATGTTTTTGAGTAAAAATGTGCTTTAAAAATGCTTTTTTAACTATATAACCTGTTTTTGTAGTGGTTATCGTTCATGCAAAATAGTTCAAGAGGTAAACTTCAAAATATTGTAGTGTTCAGTATGAAGGGTATGTTCAATAACATTGGAAAAGTCGTGTTTATTGAGCAAAATCAATGTCAATAAACAAAGAAAATGTATTGTTATTGAGCTGTAAGTCAAAAAAATAATCGAGTTATGGCTCAAAAATTCAAATCATCTTAAAGTTCAAGGTTTTGATTTACAGACTTTTGAAACTAAAAAACTGTAGCCTATTTTATGCCAAAAATTTGAAATTACTGAAACGGCCTGTTTCAGCAATTGGTGCATTTCTGTTGCATATTGATTCTCAATTGCTTGCAATTCTGTGCCATGGTGCAGAATTGGTAAATTCAAAACTCCACCAACCTATTGGAGAATTGCAGTATGTGTTAACATTTACTCTCTACCGAATTAGGTGGATAATTTCATAAAGAAGAACGATTGGAATTCATCTGTTTGTAATGCTCATCAATCATAGCCAGGGCTTCGTTCATTGTGACTTTTCCTTCTATCTCCTGACGAGCTACTTGGATAAGAAAATCAGATACATTATGCCCATCGACACGTTGAAGTTCGATAGCAATTGCCCAATTATTAGCCCTTTCCCTAATAATTGGGTCTGGATTGTTCTTATATTCTTCGAATAATGCCATATTTTTTCTTTTAAATAAACGAAAATCGCACGAAATGGGCAAATCCAGACCATAGAATTCTTTATTTTGGAATATGTTTAATATTTTTGCGTTAGGATTAAATATATTTGGGAATAATGGCAAATCTTAATCGTATAAAAGTAGTACTTGTTGAACAGCAAAAGACTGGTAAATGGCTATGAATTTTCTTAACAATGATGAGAGGGATTTATTGTTCTCCATTACTCATAGGGACGGGTTCTCTTCTTGGGATGGAACTAAAACTTCATGTGAGAAGGTTAATTCTGCTCTCAAATTCTATCGAAATTATCGAAATGAAATTTCCAAAGAGAAAGGAGAATTATACAATCTAAAGAAGGAATTTGACCTATTGAAAAAAGATGAAATAGGATATATCAAAAATTCGGGAATAGTAATCAACCTAGAATAATTCTATGATTTGTTTAAAGTACCATTTTGGTCTTAAGAATTATAACAATAATTGTACGAATGTTTCTTTATCAAAAACAAATAGATCGTTCTACGCTCAGACAAGGATTTCAGATCCCTGTGGAGTACCATTACCTGCTTAAAATGATTCCTGGGGGAATGCCTGGTCATGGGGAAACGCGGAATATCAAGGTGATAATAGATGGTGTGGAGTATGACGCACAACTGAAGAATCAAGGGTTTGATCGCAATAAATATGATGGTCATGCTGAAGTGGTACAGATTCGATATAACGAAGGATCTGACCTAGTGAAACGCTTGCGTGAAGTATTTTCATCTACATGGAACTATGTTGAGAACATCAAGAATCTCCCAGAGAATATCAACCGCAAATTTACTATACGTATTCCAGAGGAACATAGGGAATTTCTTGCTCTAAGCACAACAGATTTACCAAACGTGTTTGTGGCAGATTGTATTACAACAACTATAAAAGCTGAGATAAAGAATGAGATTAGTAAGCAGTCAGAACTAGATTTTGAGACATTAGAATTTCGCGAAGATAAGAATGCATCTATAAAAGAAATAACTCGTATACAAAAGGTTCGTTTATTGGATCGTTCAATTGGTGATTCGTTGAAACAATTGTATAATTATCGTTGTCAAATGTCAGGAGAACAAATAGGGGGACTTTATGGAGCGATGGTTGTAGAAGCACATCACATAATTCCTTTTACAGAATCGATAAATAATGACACCTCAAATATCATTATTTTATCTCCCAATTATCATAGAATAATCCATAAGGCGAAAGCAGAATTTGATAAGGAACGATTAGCATTTATATTCCCCAACGGATTAATTGATAAAGTGAGATTAAATAAGCATCTTTTTTAATGGAAAATTTTGTCGGATTTAATAAAAAGTAGTGAAAAAGTTATTAATATTATATGACCAAGAAACAAACTATACAATTATTTGAAGAACGTAAGGTGCATGCTGTTTGGGATGACGAGCATGAGAAATGGTATTTCTCTATTGATGATGTAATGGTAGTGCTCTAACAATTTAATATAGAAGAATTAAGTAATAGAAATATATGTCGCAAGAGATTCAATTTATATTATATAATCTTCCAAATGAAGATGGAAAGGTACAAGTAATCATCAAAGATGAAACGCTTTGGTGTACACAGAAGGCCATGGCACAACTATTTGATGTGGGTGTACCTGCCATCAGTAAGCACTTGAAGAATATATTTGAGGAAGGAGAGCTCAACGAAACAGTGGTTGTTTCCAAAATGGAAATAACCACTCAGCATGGAGCTATCGAGGGCAAAACTCAACAAAAAGAGACAAAATTCTATTCTCTGGATGCTATCATCTCCGTTGGTTATCGCGTAAATTCAGCAAAAGCTACACATTTCCGCATTTGGGCTACGAAGATTCTTAAAGAGTTCATCAAGAAAGGGTTTGTGCTTGATGATGAGCGACTGAAGCAAGGTAAAACCGTTTTCGGAGTTGATTACTTCCGAGAATTGCTTGAGAGGGTACGTTCTATCCGTGCGAGTGAGCGTCGTATATGGCAACAAATAACAGATATATATGCCGAGTGCAGTATCGATTATGACAAGAATTCCCCAACAACTCATGACTTCTATGCGATGATTCAAAACCGTTTTCACTATGCCATTATGGGGCAGACTGCTGCTGAAATCATGTATCATAAGGCAGATCATACAAAAGAACATATGGGACTTACTACGTGGAAGAACTCTCCTGATGGACGTATATTGAAGTCGGATGTGACTGTTGCAAAGAATTATCTACAGGAAAAGGAGATACGTCAGTTAGAGCGTGCGGTGACTGGATATTTCGATTATATAGAAGACCTTATAGAACGAGAGAATACTTTCAATATGAAACAGTTCTCTGATAGCGTGAACGAGTTCCTTACCTTTCGTCGCTATCAAATACTTCCTGACAAGGGCCATATTTCTGCAGCCCAAGCAAAGGCAAAAGCAGAACAGGAGTATGAAATATTCAATCGCACTCAAATTATTGATTCTGACTTTGATAAGCATATCAGAAAATTGTTGGAGTGAAATTTTATGGACTCAGAGTAATATTTGAAAATATAACATTTCATGGCAAATCGAAAAGAAATAAGAAATAGCACAGCAGAGTTCCTAATCTTTCAAATTGAAGGGAAGGAACAAGGTGTTGAAGTGTTCTACAAAGATAAAACAGTGTGGTGTACCCAGAAAGCTATGGGTATGCTGTTTGATTGCTCTACAGATAACATCGGACTTCATCTAAAGAATATCTTTGCTTCTGGGGAACTTGAAAAGGATTCAGTTACCGAGAAAATCTCGGCAACTGAATCTGATGGTAAAAACTATATGACCCAGTTTTACAATCTCGATGCTGTCATTAGTGTTGGTTATCGTGTGAACAGCATTCGTGCAACTCAATTCCGTCAATGGGATTTTTCAATTGGAAGAACAAAACTTCTTGAATTATAAAAAGAGACAGCGTGTAACTTCAAAGCTACACGCTGTCTTGCTATTTGATTTTTCGTCTGTTTCCCGGATTACTTCACTTCCTCGAATTCGGCATCCTGGATGTCGTCGTTGTTGCTCTGGCCGTTGCTCTGCTGCTGGTTGCCTGCATCGTACTGCTGGCCGCCCTGTGCACCCTGAGCACCGCTCTGTGCATACATCTCGGCGCTTGCGGTCTGCCATGCATTGTTGAGCTCTGCCATAGCTGCATCAATTCCTGCGAGATCCTGTGCCTTGTGTGCATCCTCAAGTTTCTGTACTGCAGCCTCGATAGGAGCCTTTTTGTCGGCAGGAATCTTGTCGCCGAGCTCGGTTAACTGGTTTCTTGTCTGGAACACCATTGAGTCGGCCTGGTTGAGCTTGTCGATCTTCTCGCGCTCCTTCTTGTCGGCATCGGCATTTGCCTCAGCCTCCTGCTTCATGCGCTCGATCTCCTCCTTGCTGAGGCCTGATGATGCCTCGATGCGGATTGCCTGCTCCTTGCCTGTGGCCTTGTCCTTAGCCGATACCTTGAGGATACCGTTTGCGTCGATGTCGAATGTCACTTCAATCTGAGGAACACCGCGGCGTGCTGGTGCAATGCCTGTAAGGTTGAACTGGCCGATAGACTTGTTCTGGTTTGCCATAGGACGCTCACCCTGGAGTACGTGGATTGTAACCTCGGTCTGGTTGTCGGCAGCAGTAGAGAATGTCTCGCTCTTCTTGCATGGGATTGTGGTGTTCGCGTCAATGAGCTTTGTCATAACACCGCCGAGGGTCTCGATACCCATTGACAGTGGTGTCACGTCAAGCAATACGATGTCGCCTACACCGCCCTCCTTGTTGAGGATAGCGCCCTGGATAGCTGCGCCTACAGCCACAACCTCGTCGGGGTTTACACCCTTTGAAGGAGCCTTGCCGAAGAAATCCTCAACGATCTTCTGTACCGCAGGGATACGTGTTGAACCACCTACAAGGATAACCTCGTCAATGTCTGAGTTGCCGAGACCTGCATCGCTCATGGCTCTCTTGCATGGTTCAAGACAAGCCTGGATAAGGTTGTGTGCAAGTGACTCGAACTTAGCACGTGTCAAGGTCTTTACAAGGTGCTTAGGCATGCCGTTCACGGCTGTGATGTATGGCAAGTTTATCTCTGTAGAAGTTGTAGAGGACAACTCGATCTTAGCCTTCTCTGCAGCCTCCTTGAGACGCTGGAGGGCCATCGGGTCAGCCTTGAGGTCTGCCCCCTCCTCGGCCTTGAACTCGCTTGCAAGCCAATCGATGATTACCTGGTCGAAATCATCACCGCCGAGGTGTGTGTCACCGTTTGTAGAGAGAACCTCGAACACACCGCCGCCGAACTCAAGGATTGAGATATCGAATGTACCGCCACCAAGGTCGAAAACTGCAATCTTCATATCCTTGTTTGCCTTGTCGATACCATAAGCGAGTGCCGCTGCTGTAGGCTCGTTTACAATACGCTTCACCTCAAGACCGGCAATCTGTCCGGCCTCCTTTGTTGCCTGACGCTGGCTGTCGCTGAAGTATGCGGGAACTGTAATTACAGCCTCGGTAACCTCCTGGCCAAGATACTCCTCGGCAGTCTTCTTCATCTTCTGGAGAATCATTGCCGAAATCTCCTGTGGAGTGTAGAGACGGCCGTCGATGTCTACGCGAGGCATGTTGTTCTCATTTACCACCTTATAAGGAACGCGTGAAATCTCCTTGCTCACCTGCTCCCAGTTCTCTCCCATGAAACGTTTGATAGAGAATACTGTGCGCTGTGGGTTTGTGACTGCCTGACGCTTTGCAGGGTCACCGATCTTGCGCTCGCCGTTGTTGTCGAATGCGACAATTGACGGAGTGGTGCGCTTGCCCTCGCTGTTTGTGATTACTACAGGTTCGTTACCCTCGAAAACTGCTACACATGAGTTGGTTGTACCCAAGTCAATACCAATAATCTTTCCCATAATTCTATTTTTTTATTTTGTTTGTTTCCGGTTTTTGTCTGGAGGCGCTTTCTGCCTTCGCAAAATATAGAACAAAGTGCGTGCCAAAGTGTTTTGCGGTGTGCCAAATAGTGTGGAGCTCTTTAGCGTGACATGCTTTGTGTGACAAAATGTGACATTGTGGCAGAAAATGCCGCGTTTTGAGTGATGGGAACGTCATATTTTCCAATATTGCGACATTTGTATCCAATAATGCATATAAACAATGTACGTGGTCTTCCATTGTGTATTTTTGCAAAAATATTCAAGCAAGATTGATATTATTTGCCCGTTTGTTGTATCTTTGCATAATACATGGATGGTGTAGAAGACGCTGTCGGTATTATGAGTTATGTAAAGGCGATGGAACTGAATGCTGGATTTGTAGAGAGGACACGTCTGCTTTTCGGAGAGGAAAGATATGTACGGTTTGAACAGGCGCTTGAAAAAGAACCTGTTGTCAGCATCCGCTATAACAGCAGAAAGATGCAACCTTGTGTTTCGTCGGATGTTGTGCCATGGGCTGCCGAGGGACGTTATCTTGATAACCGTCCTGTGTTTACGGCCGACCCGTTGTTCCATGCCGGGTGTTACTATGTTCAGGAGGCATCGTCGATGTTTGTTGAACAGGTGATACGTAAGTTTGTGGATGCTCCGGTACGTGCGCTTGACCTTTGTGCCGCACCGGGAGGAAAATCGACACATCTGTTGTCTCTGTTGCCTGCCGGCAGCATGCTTGTTTCAAACGAGCCTGTGCCGCAGCGAGCGCAGGTGCTTGCCGAGAATGTGACAAAATGGGGAAATTCTTCGTCTGTGGTGACACGGAATGAGCCTGCCGATTTTGCGCAGTTCCGCAGTTTCTTTGATTTCGTGCTTGTCGATGCACCATGTTCGGGCGAGGGGATGTTCCGTAAGGATGCCTTTGCGGTAGAGCAGTGGTCACTCTCTAATGTAGAGTTGTGTGCAAGGCGTCAGCGTGAAATTCTGGAAGGGGTGTGGGATGCCCTGCGTCCCGGCGGGTTGCTTGTGTACAGCACTTGTACTTTCAACCGCGAGGAGAATGAAGATTGTGTCGAGTGGATAATTGATGAACTCGGCGCAGAGCCTTTGTCGTTGGATGTGGAAAGTGAATGGAACATAACCGGTTCCCTTACAACAGAAGGATTGCCGGTGTACCGCTTCATTCCTGGTTATACGGCAGGAGAAGGCTTGTTTATGGCAGTGCTGCGCAAGAACGGTGAGCAGGCTGCGATGCAGCCGCGTGCCCCACGTGTGAAACCAGCGCCCGAGAAGATAAGGTCGGCTGCAAGTGAATGGCTTGCTGCTCCTGAATGTTTTGATATCCTGGTGCAGGACGATACAGTGGTGGCGATGCCGAAGGAACATGCACAGGCTATGCTTGCTCTGCAGCAGAAGTTGAAGGTATTGAAGTGCGCTTTACCCATTGCCGAGGTCAAGAACAAAAAACTGATACCGTTGCATGCTTTGGCAATGAGCAACGATATCAATATCAAGGCATTCAATGCCATTGAACTTGAAAAGGAACAGGCACTTGCTTATCTGCATCGCGAAGCCCTGACCTTTGCTGATGCTCCTTTGGGATATCTGTTGGTTACATACGAAGGTGTTCCGCTAGGTTTTGTAAAGAATATCGGCAACAGGGCAAACAATATGTATCCGGCTGAATGGAGAATACGCAAGAATCCATTGGAATTATAAGATTTGACTAAAATGAAGAAATTTATATTATTGATATTTGTAACACTGTTTGTGTTCAAAGCCAACGCCCAGTTCGGTGGTTATAATCCTGTGTCTATGGAAGAGTCCTTTACAGTCAAAGGCTCTGAGGGTACAATCCGATTCGAAGCAAGTATCGAGGATGGATATCACCTGTATTCTACCGACATCCCCAAAGGCGGCCCTATGTCTACAAACATAAAGTTTCATGTGCTTGAAGGTGCAGAACTCGTCGGGACGATAATTCCTGGCGAGGGCGCAAAACGGGAGTATGATGAGATGTTTGCCATGGATGTTTCCTATTTTGAGGGAAACGCAGTATTTACCCAGAAGTTGAAGATGCTCGGTGGCGCCTACAGGATTAAAGGAACTGTTTCGTATCAGTCTTGCGGTAGCGGTCAGTGCTACCCGGGACGTCATGAATTTGAAATTACCGGTACAGCTGATGTCAAGTCCAGGAAATAAGGAAAGGTAAGGCAAAAAAGAGAAAGTGTACAAAGAAAATTATAAAAAATAGATAGATGAAAAAGATTATTTTATCACTTTTTGTGACGTTGTTGGCATTTCAGGCCAACGCTCAGTTCGGTGGTTACGACCCGGTGTCTATGGAAGAGTTCTTTAAACTCAATGGATCTGAAGGTACAATTGAGT
Source organism: Bacteroidaceae bacterium (assembly GCA_017398805.1). Classification (GTDB taxonomy): domain Bacteria; phylum Bacteroidota; class Bacteroidia; order Bacteroidales; family Bacteroidaceae; genus HGM04593. Next base: position 11,735 of record JAFQEZ010000084.1, read on the forward strand.
TCGAAGCCAGTATCGAGGATGGGTATCATCTGTATTCGACAGACATCCCTAAGGGTGGCCCGGTTCCTTTGAGTGTAAAGTTCCATCTTATTGAGGGTGCAGAGGTCGTCGGGGCTATTACTCCTGGTGAGGGTGCAAAACAGGAGTATGATGACATGTTCGGCATGGATGTTTCCTATTTTGAGGGAAGCGCAGTATTTACCCAGAAGTTGAAGATGCTCGGTGGTGCATATAAGATTGAAGGAACAGTATCATATCAGTCTTGTGGCAAAGGCCAGTGTTTCCAAGGACGTTATGATTTCACAATTGAAGGTACTGCTGATGTTGTGCAGGAGGAAACGAAAGCTGCCGAGACACCGGTGAAGCCTTCTGACAAAAAAACTGACGAAAAGAAGAAGGAGGCGCCTAAGGCCGAGAACAAACAACCCGCAAAAGAGGTTGAAAAGAAGGTTGATCAGGAGGATGTAAAGAATGCGGCTCCAGAAAAGATCGCAGAACCGCAGAAATCTGCCGATGCAGATCTGTCTTCGGAAAATATTCCTGTGAATGCGGAGAATAGCGGCAATGAGACTGGCGTGGCTGAGTCCAAGACTGAAACCACAAAGAATACAGACAAGAATTCAAAGGATTACCATTGGCGTAATGTTGAGAAGGAACTCAATTCATTTACCGAAGAAGAGGGTAACTCTTCTTTGTGGATGCTCTTTATACTAGGTTTCGGAGGTGGACTGATTGCGCTTCTTACACCTTGTGTATGGCCAATCATACCAATGACAGTAAGCTTCTTCCTCAAGAGGTCAAAGGAGCGTTCCAAAGCGATACGCGAGGCTGTGATATATGGTATTTCCATTGTTGTTATATATCTCGCTCTTGGTCTTATTGTTACATTGGTGTTCGGTGCCGGTGCACTCAATGCCTTGGCAACCAATGCGGTGTTCAATATCTTCTTCTTCTTGATGCTTGTCGTTTTCGGTGCATCATTCCTTGGAGGCTTCGAACTGACATTGCCGTCATCATGGACAAACAAGGTCGATGAGAAGGCCGGTAACACAACCGGTATCCTCAGCATCTTCCTGATGGCCTTTACATTGGTTCTTGTTTCATTCTCTTGTACAGGTCCTATTATCGGTTTCCTCCTTGTATCGGTAGCCGATTCAGGTGAGATACTTGCTCCTGCCGTGGGTATGTTCGGCTTCGCTCTTGCACTTGCATTACCGTTCACGCTGTTTGCGATATTCCCGTCGCTCATAAAGCAGGCGCCACGTTCCGGCGGTTGGATGAACACAATCAAGGTTGTCCTTGGCTTTGTAGAGCTTGCTTTTGCGCTCAAGTTCCTTTCCGTTGCCGACCTTGCGTACGGTTGGGGTATACTTGACCGTGAGACATTCCTTGCTTTGTGGATTGTGCTGTTTGCACTGCTCGGTCTCTATCTGCTGAAGATAATCCGTTTCCCGCATGATGATCCGGAGGAGAAGACAACCTCTGTCCCCGGTTTCTTCATGGGTCTTGTATCACTTGCTTTTGCAGTTTATATGATACCCGGTCTTTGGGGTGCTCCATGTAAGGCAGTCAGTGCTTTTGCTCCTCCAATGAAAACTCAGGACTTCAATCTCTATGTAAATGACTTCAAACCTCATGTAGATGATTATGACCAGGCTCTTGCCATGAGCCGCGAACAGAAGAAACCTGTGCTGCTTGATTTTACAGGACATGGTTGTGTCAACTGTCGTGAGATGGAACTCAAGGTATGGAGCGACGAACGCGTAATTGATATTATGCGCGACAAATATATTGTAGCATCACTCTACGTTGACGAGAAGGCTGAACTCGACAAACCGTTCAAGGTTGAGGTCGACGACAAGAAGACAGGTGGCAAGAAGAACATTTGGATAAGCACGGTAGGTGAGAAATGGACCTATTTGCAGAATAGCAAATTCGGTGCAAGTGCCCAGCCGTTCTATGTGCTTGTTGACGGTTATGGCGATCCAATTGCTGCATCATACAGCTATGATACCGATATCGACAAGTTTATCAAGTTCCTTGAGGATGGCCTCAAGAAGTACGAAGAGAATAACTCAGGGAAATAAGATTGCTTTTCAGGATGGTTTAAAGAGCTAAGACTATAAAAGATGAATCTGACACCGTTGATGAAACCTGTGTTCAAGCACAGGGTAAAGAAGATTGACAGGTATGCAACCGGGGCTGAGAGCATACAGCGTGAGGTTCTGGCGCGTCTTGTAAAGACTGCAGCCTCAACCGAGTGGGGTATAAAGCATGGGTATTCCGGCATCAAGGAGTACGAAATGTTTGCCAAGTCGGTTGGTGTGCAGGATTATGAGAGCCTCAAAGGGTATATCGACCGTATGCGCCAAGGCGAGAAGGATGTACTGTGGAAAGGCGGCTGCAAGTGGTATGCGAAGTCTTCGGGAACGACTAACGACAAGAGCAAATTCATTCCCGTGACTCCACGTGGATTGCAGAACGCTCACTATAAAGGCGGTTTCGATGTAGTGGCACAATATGTTGCCAACAATCCGCAGAGCCGCATCTTTTCGGGTAAAGGTCTTATACTCGGTGGCAGCCATGCCCCAAACTATAATCGTCCGGGAAGCCTGGTAGGTGACTTGAGTGCCATACTCATCGAGAACTGCAGCGCTTTCGTGAATATGATGCGTGTCCCGGGAAAGGATATTGCCCTTTTGAGTGATTTCGAGGAGAAGATGGAACGTATTGCACGTGCTACATGCAACGTGAATGTGACAAATCTTTCAGGCGTGCCATCATGGATGATGGCTGTGCTCAAGCATATGCTCGACATTACAGGCAAACATAGCGTCGAGGAACTCTGGCCTAATCTCGAGGTGTTCTTCCACGGTGGTGTAGCCTTCACTCCTTATCGTGAACAATATAAGCAGATTATTCGCAAGAGCGACATGAAATACATGGAGACCTACAATGCAAGCGAGGGCTTCTTCGGTATTCAGAACGACCCTGCCGATCCTGCCATGTTGCTCATGATCGATTATGACATATTCTATGAGTTCATCCCGTTCGAGGATTTGGATTCACCCGAGCCACGTGTACTCCCACTCTGGGAGGTCGAGGTCGGCAAGAACTATGCAATGCTGATATCAACATCTTGCGGTCTTTGGCGTTATATGATTGGTGATACAGTGCGCTTCACAAGCAAAGACCCGTATAAGATTGTCATTTCGGGTCGCACAAAGCACTTTATAAATGCCTTTGGTGAGGAACTTATTGTAGACAACGCCGAGAAGGGTCTTCAGGCAGCATGCGCTGCGACCGGTGCTCAGGTGCAGGAGTATACCGCGGCTCCGGTATTCATGGATGCCAATGCCCAGTGCCGTCATCAGTGGCTCATTGAGTTCGCTAAGGAGCCGGAATCGTTGGAGCAGTTTGTCGAGATACTTGACACTACTCTGCAACAGATAAATTCCGATTACGAGGCAAAACGCTACAAGAACAAGACAATGCAGATGCTTGAGATTGTCGTGGCGCGCAAGAATCTTTTCAATGACTGGCTCAAGAGCAAAGGCAAGTTGGGCGGTCAGCATAAGGTTCCGCGTCTCAGCAATAGCCGTCAGTATATTGAGGAACTTATGAAGATGAACGAATGAGATGAAAAGGAAAGAATTCATATTGCTCACCCTTTTGGCACTGTTGCTTGCTGCATGCGCAAGTATCGGTCGTCCCGACGGCGGTCCTTATGACGAGGAACCGCCTGTGTTGGTCAACTCTACACCGGAACTTAACGCGACAGGTGTCACCGGTAGCAAGATAGAGATTCTTTTTGATGAGAATGTAAAGCTTGAGAATGCTTTTGAAAAGGTTGTCGTTTCCCCTCCGCAGAAGCAGATGCCCGAGATAAAATCAAACGGAAAGCGTGTTACCGTGGAATTGTTCGATACCCTTGTTCCCGGTACGACATATTCAATTGATTTCGGAAATGCCATAGTGGACAACAACGAAGGCAACCCATATGAGAACTTTACTTATGTATTCTCTACAGGAGAGATCGTAGATACGCTTGCTGTATCCGGAACCGTGCTAAATGCCGAAGATCTTGAACCCATCCAAGGAATGGTTGTCGGTTTGCATTCGTGTCTCGATGACTCTGCGTTCACTACCAAACCGTTCGAGCGTGTGTCACGCACCGATTCGCGTGGTCGCTTCTCGATAAAAGGCATCGCTCCCGGAACCTACAGGGTATATGCCCTTGCCGATGCCAACCAGAATTTCCTGTTCGACCAGAAAAGCGAGAAGGTCGCCTTCATGGATGCAACAGTTTCTCCTTTTACAAGCGAAGCGGTGCGCATGGATACGGTATGGCGCGACAGTGTTACCATAGACACTGTAAGGAGTGTTCGCTACACCCGTTTCCAGCCCGATGACCTTGTGCTCAGGGCTTTTGCCGAGGAGATGACAATGCAGTATCTTGTAAAGAACCCCCGTGATGCACATCACCGTTTCTCACTCTATTTTGCGGCTCCCAATAAAGAGATGCCGGAAGTAAAAGGTCTTGATTATTCATTGGAAGGCAAATATATGGTAGAAACATCTGCCAGGATGGATACTCTGACATATTGGCTCAGCGACTCATTGATTTACCGCAACGACACCCTTCGCGTGAGCGTTACCTACAAAGTGCCTGATTCTTTGGGTATATATGTCGACAGGTGTGATACCTTGAGGCTCGTCACCAAGAAAAAGTGGGAAAATATTGCCGAGACCAATGCAAAACTTTATGAGGAGGAAAAAGAGAAGTTCCTGAAAGCTGAAAGCCGTAAGGAGGGATACGACAAGAATAACCCTCCACTGTTTGTGCCCAAGACAAAGACTCTTCCACTGCGTTTCTCGGGAGGAAATTCCATGGATATAAATGGAAATTGCCGCCTATCGTTCGATGAACCGTTGGCATTACTTGATACAGCATCCATTCATCTTTATCATGTAGTGGATTCTCTCCAGGAACCTATGGATTTTGTTCTTGCCCCGGTAGCAGGCAGTTTGAAAGACTATTCACTCTTTGCCGAATGGCGTCCTGAGCAGTGTTACAGGCTTGTTGTCGATTCAGCAGCGTTCAAGGGTATATACGGCGGTGTTTCCGAGAAATTTACGCGTGACATGACATTCCGTTCGCTCAATGATTATGCAGTTCTCTACCTCAATATACCCGGAACAGGCGACAAGGCGATTGTACAGCTTATTACTGCCGAAGGAAAGGTGGTCATGGATGAACGCACGGAGAATAACCGTTGTGCATTCTATTTTATAAAACCAGGAAAGTATTATCTCCGTCTGATTATGGACGAGAACGGCAACGGCAAGTGGGATACTGGAGACTACGCAAAGGGAATCCAGCCCGAGAAGGTCTTCTATTACCATCATGAACTTGAACTCAGGGCACTTTTTGAGTATTCCCAGGACGATTGGGATATCAATGCTCCTCTTGAGAAACAGAAACCTCTGGAGATTACCAAGCAGAAACCTGCCAAGGAACGCAAGAAACAGAACCGTAATGCCACACGCAAGTTCAAGTGATAACGGCATCAAACAAAAAACTAAATAAATAGATATATGGAAAACAGATTCATGATATACAATACACTCTCCCGCAAGAAGGAGGTGTTCGAACCGCTGAATGCTCCCAATGTGGGACTTTACGTTTGTGGTCCAACAGTGTATGGCCCTGCACATTTGGGTCATGCGCGTCCGGCAATAACATTCGATGTCCTGTTCCGCTATCTGCAGAATTTGGGTTACAAGGTGCGCTACGTGCGTAACATTACAGATGTGGGTCACCTTGAGCACGATGCCGATGAGGGTGAGGACAAGATTGCAAAGAAGGCACGCCTGGAGCAACTTGAGCCTATGGAGGTGGTGCAGCTGTACACACTCCATTACCACAAGGTTATGGAGGCGCTGAATGTACTTCCGCCAAGCATTGAGCCCCATGCTTCGGGTCACATAATAGAACAGATTGAACTCGTGAAGGAGATTCTTGACAACGGTTACGCCTATGAGAGCGAAGGCTCGGTGTATTTCGATGTTGCCAAGTATGACAAGGACCATAAATACGGCATACTTTCGGGTCGTAATCTCGATGATGTGCTCAATACTACACGCGACCTTGACGGACAGAACGAGAAGCGTAACCCAGCCGATTTCGCACTCTGGAAGAATGCGCAGCCCGAACATATCATGCGTTGGCCTTCACCATGGGGCAACGGCTTCCCGGGATGGCACTGCGAGTGTACGGCAATGGGACGCAAGTATCTTGGTGAGCAGTTCGATATTCATGGAGGCGGTATGGACCTCGTCTTCCCACACCACGAATGTGAGATTGCGCAGGGTATGGCATCGATGGGACACCATGTCGTAAAGTACTGGATGCACAACAACATGATTACGATCAACGGTACAAAGATGGGTAAGTCATTGGGTAATTTCATCACCCTTGACGAGTTCTTCAACGGTACCCATAAACTCTTGTCACAGGCCTATACACCTATGACAATCCGTTTCTTCATTCTCCAGGCACATTACCGCAGTACGGTTGACTTCAGCAACGAGGCATTGCAGGCAGCAGAGAAGGGTATGCAGCGCCTGCTTGAGGCGTATAAAACCCTTGGCGGCATAACAGCATCGGGCGATACAACAGCCGATGTCAAGGATTTGCGCCGCAAGTGCTATGATGCCATGAATGATGATATGAACACAGCCCAGGTCATATCACATCTTTTCGATGCATGCCGTGCAATCAATCAGATTGCAGACAAAAAGGCTACAATCAATGAGGCCGATCTTGAGGAACTCAAGGAGACTTTCCGTCTTTTCGCGTTCGATATTCTTGGTCTCAAGGAGGAACGCGGTTCTGACAGTGGCCGTGAGGAGGCTTTCGGAAAGGTTGTCGACATGCTTCTGCAACAACGTCAGGTTGCTAAGGCAAACAAGGATTGGGTTACCAGTGACAAGATACGTGATGAACTTGCGGCTCTCGGCTTCGAGATCAAGGACGGTAAAGAAGGCTCTACTTGGAAACTAAACAGATAAGGATATGAGAAACAGACTTTTTCTGTCACTTCTGCTGCTGGTTCTTGTTGCATGCGGAAGTAAACCACAAGAAGCAAAACCTGAAGATAAACCTGAAAAGCCTGTGGTTGAGATACAGACCGTGGCAGCTCCTGATTTCAGCGCCGACAGTGCATACTTGTTCATTGAAAAGCAGGTGTCATTCGGTCCGCGTGTGCCTAACAGTGAAGGTCATAAGGCTTGCGGAGATTATCTCGTGGAAAAACTGAAGGCTTATGGTGCGGATGTAGTTGAGCAGGAGACAGATATTACGGCATATAACGGTGATGTATTGCATGCGCGCAACATAATAGCACGTTTCCAACCCGAAAATAAGGATCGTGTATTGCTGTGTGCCCACTGGGATACACGCCCTTGGGCCGATACTGATCCCGATCCTGCTAACCATTATAAACCATATCCCGGAGCAAATGACGGTGGTAGCGGTGTAGGCGTTCTGCTTGAAGTGGCGCGACTGTTGTCATTAAAACAGACAAATGTAGGTGTTGATATCATCTTCTTTGATGCCGAGGATTATGGCCGTCATGCCGGTGAATGGCGTGAAGCGGTCATCGGTGAGGAAACTTGGGCTTTAGGCTCGGAATATTGGGCAAACAATCCTCATGAGAAAGGTTATAATGCCCGTTATGGAATCCTTCTTGATATTGTAGGTGCCCCAGGTTCCAAGTTCCGTATGGAGGGATATTCGAATTATTATGCCATGAATGTGGTGAATAAGGTGTGGGGCGCAGCGCATCGTGCAGGATATTCAAAATTTTTCCTTTATGAGGAAGGTGGTGCAATAACAGATGACCACGTGAATGTGAATAAGATATTGCGGATACCTTGTATCGACATCATCAACAATGATCCTGCAAGTCCAAACGGTTTTGGTCCTTACCATCACACTATGAAGGACGATATGGATTGGATAGACAAAAAGACACTGCAGGCTGTAGGCCAGACAGTGATCAATGTTATTTATAGCGAAAAGTGAAATGGCTACAATAAACGAGATACAGGACAATATAATTGAGGAGTTCAGCGGTTTTGATGACTGGCTCGACCGTTACCAGCTCCTTATAGATTTGGGTAGCGAACAAGAACCACTTCCCGCTGAGTACAAGAACGACAATAATCTTATTGAGGGATGTCAGAGCCGCGTTTGGTTGCAGGCCGATTATGTAGACGGGAAAGTGCACTTCCGTGCCGAAAGTGACGCGTTGATAGTAAAAGGCATTGTCTCATTGCTTATAAAGGTTTATTCGGACCATACTCCTGACGAGATACTCTCTTCTGAACCCTATTTTGTTGAGGCAATCGGGCTTAAGGAACACCTTTCACCCACGCGCAGCAATGGACTCCTTGCAATGATAAAGCAGATGAAGCTCTATGCTCTGGCATTCAAGGCCAAGATAGCTAACAGGTAGTTCCAGGATTTATCATAAAAGAGTATGGCGGTCATGACCGCCATACTCTTTTATGATATCTGAATCACATGTGTTAGTCGCAGCAACCGTGCTCTGTCTTGTCGATGCGGTAGAGTTTGTCGCTCGGACGCACTTTGCCCGGCACTTTGAATGATACCCTGTCGCCCTTGCGCACAGTCTCCACACTCTCCAAGTTTACTCGTGGGTCGTCAAGCTCAATATATACAGCGCCCGTTGTTGGTCCTGTAATGAGAATCTTGTCACCGGCTTTTACCTCACCGGCTTCAATGTGGAACTCTCCTACACCCAGGTTCGAGAAGTATTTGATTGCCTTTCCAATGTAGACCTTGCGCTCTGTCGCCTGTGAACCGTATATGTTGCTCCACTCGCCAAGCTTCTGCCCCTGATAATAACCGTCCCAGAATCCACGGTTGAATACGGTCTTCAGACGCTCGTCCCATGCATCCTTCTTCTCATCGGTGAATTCGCCTGCAAGGTATGCTTCCAGAGCCTCATTGTAGCATCCTGCCACAGTCTGCACATATTCAGGTCCGCGTGCACGTCCTTCAATCTTGAATACGCGTACACCGCTTTCTATCATACGGTCCATAAAACGTATTGTCTTGAGGTCCTTGGGCGACATTATATACTTGTTGTCAACCTCCAGTTCTATGTCGCTCTCGCGGTCTTTTACGATATATCCACGACGGCACACCTGCATGCACTGGCCACGGTTCGCGCTACGTCCCAACTGGTGCAGCGACAGGTAGCATTTGCCAGAGATTGCCATGCATAATGCTCCATGGCAGAACATCTCGATACGTAGCAGTTCTCCCTTGGGACCGCAAATATTCTCGTCAATGATTATCTTATGTATCGCAGCGACCTGGTCCATGTTAAGTTCACGTGCCAATACCACTACATCGGCAAACTGCGCATAGAATTTTACGGCTTCGCTGTTGCTTATGTTGAGTTGTGTGGAGAGGTGTACCTCAACACCGACTTTGTTGCAGTACTGCATGACAGCAACATCAGATGCTATGACAGCCGATATTCCGCTCTCTTTTGCAGCATCGATTATCTTGTACATCATTGCGATGTCGTCCTCGTATATAATGGTGTTCACGGTGAGATAACTCTTTATTCCATGACTGTCGCATATCTGTGCAATCTCCCTTAAGTCATTTATGGAGAATGCGCTTGCCGAGTGTGCGCGCATGTTCAGGTGCTCGATGCCAAAGTATATGGAGTTCGCTCCAGCCTGTATGGCAGCCGAAAGGCTCTCGCGTGAACCTACTGGTGCCATTATCTCAAAATCGCTTCTTTTGTAGTTCATGGTTGATGCAGTTGGAAATATCGGAATCGTGTATTTGTCATTCTGAACGGATGTGAAGAATCTGTATTTGCGAGATACTTCGCGTTGCTCAGTATGACATAAATACTTGTCTATGTAAAAGTATATGCTGTTTGTAATTTGTCTACAAAGATATATCTTTGCAAGGAAATAACAAACTCAAAGCATATTATTAGATAATGAAGATTGCCAATATAGAGTTCGGGAAATATCCCATCTTTCTTGCCCCGATGGAGGATGTGACTGATGAGGCATTCCGCCTTTTGTGCAAGCGGTTCGGGGTTGATATGGTATATACGGAATTTGTTTCAAGCGATGCTCTCATACGCGACGTGAACAGCACGGTGCGTAAACTTAATATACATGATTGTGAACGTCCTGTTGCCATTCAGATATACGGCAACGAGGTGGAACCGATGGTTGAGGCGGCAAAGAGGGTAGAGGCTGCGCGCCCCGATATCCTTGACATCAATTTCGGTTGTCCCGTGAAGAAGGTGGCGCGTAAAGGGTGCGGTGCCGGTATGCTGCAGAATATTCCCAAACTGCTTGAGATTACCAAGGCTGTAGTTGATGCAGTCAACATACCTGTCACGGTGAAGACACGCCTTGGCTGGGACGAGAACAGCAAGTGCATTGTTGACCTTGCCGAACGTCTGCAGGACTGCGGTATCGCTGCACTTACGGTGCATGGCCGTACGCGCGCACAGATGTACACCGGTGATGCCGACTGGACACTCATCGGTGAGATAAAGAAGAACCCGCGCATGCATATCCCTATTATCGGCAATGGTGATGTCAAGACACCAGAACGTGCCAAGGAGTGCTTTGACAAGTACGGTGTGGATGCTGTTATGATAGGCCGTGCAAGTTTCGGTCAGCCGTGGATTTTTCGCGATGTCAAGCATTATCTTGAGCATGGTGAGCCGGCTGTTCCGTTTACTTTTGTTGAATGTATGGATATTCTGCGCCAGCAGGTGCATGACAGCGTCGATTGGCTTGGTGAACGTCCGGGAATCCTCCATGTACGCCGTCATCTTGCAGCAACACCGCTGCTTAAAGGACTTAATGACTTCCGTCCATTGCGTATAGCGATGCTCCGTGCCGAAAAGGTTGATGAACTTATGGCTATACTAGACGAAATAGTGGAAAAGTATGGAGACAGCAGTTCTGCGGCGGGCTGTTTGTATGATGTTGAATAATAAAACTATTATGAGACAATCTGTATTAAAGGTGATGCGCGATATTGCCATCCATTTGAACAAGGAAACTCAAGAATGCTACTAAAAATATTTGTTAGTAACCCTTTAATTATATATGAAAAATAACCCTGAACGGGTTGAATCCTAAATTAAGTACATAGATTTGAGGTAAACCTCGAATATTTTCTGCACTCGCTTTAAAAAACATTCAAGCAAGCTTGATGCTTTTTGCTCGTTTGTTTGTATATTTGTACCCGAACGGGTTGAAATCGTGGATGGTATCATAAAAATAATCCCGAACGGGGTTGTATAATAGAAGAATGTATTATGAACTTGGGAGGATATATACGAGAAAAAAGAAAGCTTTATAATCTTACACAGATTGAACTGGCCGAAAGGAGTGGTGTAGGGGTGCGTTTTATAAGAGAGTTGGAGCGTGGCAAGACTACGGTGCAACTCGATAAGGTTAATCTCGTACTGGCTCTTTTTGGCGAGACGTTGAGGCCTGCAAAAATCAATAGCTTATAAATGATTTGAAGAAATGAAAAAAGCCGGAATATATATTGATGAAACTTTTGCAGGTGTATTGACTGAGGACCACGACGGTTATCACTTTGTATATGATTTGGAATATATGAAATCAAATACAGCAAAACCTCTGTGCCCCACAATGCCACTGCAGGAGGAAGAGTATATAAAGGAGTTTATGTTTCCTGTTTTTGACGGTCTTATCCCCGAAGGGTGGTTACTTGATATTGTGGACAAGAACTGGAAAATTAACCCACGCGACAGAATGAGTCTGCTGCTTATATGTTGTAAAGATTGTATCGGCAATATAAGTGTACGGGATTATGAATGAGAGTAATGTAAAAAGATGTCTTTGCTGCTACAAGCCGGTTGAAGATGAGCAAGGTTTTTATCATCCAAAATGCGCAAAGAAGCTGTTCGGAACGACAAAAGCTCCGCTATTGCCTTATACAAGAGATAATATAGAGGAACTTGCATTGCATATACTTGAACAAAGTACTTCAGTTACCGGTGTACAGCCTAAACTTTCTTTAGATATAAACAGAGGTGGAAAGAACGAACCCGACAAGCTTACAATTGTCGGGTTGTGGGGTAATTATATATTGAAACCGCAAAGTCCTGTATATGATTCAATGCCGGAACTTGAGGATCTTACAATGAAACTTGCCGAGGTATCAGGCATAGCTACTGCACCGCACGGATTAATCCCGATGGAAGATGGTGAACTTGCATATATCACCAAAAGGATGGATAGAGGAGAGAAAGGTGAGAAATACTCTATGCTCGATATGTGCCAGCTTACTAACAGACTTACTGAACATAAATATCGTGGAGCATATATTCAGCTTGCCGAAACAATCAAGAAATATTCATCGGCTCCAATGCTTGATGTACAGCATTTTTGGGAAGTGGTAATATTCTCTTGGTTGACAGGAAATTCAGATATGCATTGCAAGAACTTTTCACTGATTGAAAAAGGAAACGACGGTTATCATTTGTCCCCGGCCTACGACCTTTTGGCAGTAAAGCTTACAGGTATTAATGATGATGACGAACTTGCAATGCCTCTTGTAGGTTATGCTCAAGATGACAATAATGCTATTGCAGGATTTGACCGTCATTCATTTATCCAAGCTATGACCGATTCCGGAATAACGGAGAGAATCTCGGAAAGAATAGTCGATAAAATGGTTTCAAGCAGTAATAAATGGAGTGATATAATAGATTCTTCGTTTCTTAATGATAAACTGAAATCTGATTATAAATCATTGATTCAAGAACGTATCAAAAGAATAGAAAAGGAAGTGGCTCAAAAGTAAAATATTGTTACGCTCGCTCTAAAAGTCCTCATTTACGCTCATTAAACTCCGGTTTTAAGAGGTTCGCAAACCTTGAATTTTATCTTTAATTCATTTCCACAGCAAACGAGGGCGACCCTTTTTTGGGGTCGCCCTCGTTGTTATATACGGTTGGTTCAAACAATTTCTGAGTCTTTTTACTCTTCTGTAGCCGGCAGCCTTTGTCGAACCCTCGGATTTGACAACATCAACTCACCGCAACCCACGCGGCACCAACTTCGCCGGTGCTTCGCGTGACCTTTTGCTGTCGATGCTGTCGAATCCCTCGGATTTTACTCGTTTGCACAAGCCTTCAAGTAATTTATTACCGGGTTGGCATACATTTCGAGAATCTTTGTGCGGCAGAACTCATCGTCACGGTCGGGGAGGTCAATTTTTGCAATCTGCCCCAGCAGGTATGCATCCAGCTTTGCTCTCTCTTCTGTACCGCATTTCTCTGCAAAGCGTGTATCGCCTGTCAGCAACTCATAGAAGTAGTAGTTGATGGCCCAGAACTTGTAGTTCTTGTGTATATGCTTGTCTATGATACGTGCAACGGCTGCAGTCTTCTCATTCTTGCCCAATGAGCGGTCAATTGCATCAATCTCGTCGTTTATACAGTCGGCAATGTGGTAGTGTATGCCACCTTTGTAACCGAACATTCCTGCCTTCATGTTGATGAGGTCGTCCTGCGGGGCTTTCTTCCACTGCGGGTTGTCGCGCTTCTGCTGGAACTCCTTTGCCTTGAGGTAGTCGCATGGGTCATATTCGTATGAAATAGTTGTAGGAGCAATGTTCAGTTCCTTCAATGCATCTACGATATCGCCGCTGCTGTACATCGAAAGCATCTTGATGAGGCCCTCCTGAGTGCGGTCGTTGCTGTCCTTTGCACGTCCCTCGCGCTGTGCAAGCCAAATAGGCTGGTTACGCTCTACAATAGTGTAGTGCATATAAGATGAGAGACGCTTCGATGAAGCCAACATTTCGCGGATTGAAGCCGAACGCTGTACAATGAAACTGCGGTTTACCCTGACAAGTTTCTTTATCCATGGACGTATGAGCAGGTTATCGCCGATAGCAATCTCTACGGTGTTCCCCACCGTATCTACAAAGGCGATGCACAGGAAAGCCGAGTCCATTATGATGTCGCGGTGGTTGGATATGCATAGCGACTTTGCCATGTTCTCCTTGTTCTCGTAGCTTATTGTGAGACCGCTTGAGAGTTTTGTAATCACTCCCTTCATGAACGGATATACCAATGCCTTCTGGAATTCAAGGTTACTCTTCGATGCACGCATCGCTGCTGCAATGTTTTCAAAGGGCATGCCTTGGAATGCGTATCCCATTGCTGCCTGGAACTCAGGGTCTGCAATCAGCTCTTCAAATACCTGCGGAAGTTCTTCGGGCAGGTAGGGACGGATTTCGTCATATTCTGCTGGAATCATATGAATGTTTTTTAGTGTTTTTTCTTTATGTCACCATATTGCGACTATTTTACCGCAAAATACGGCAAATTATTTCAATATGCAAAATTCGGGTGCATTTTTTCATAATGAAGGCGCATCGTTCATTTTATTTTCTCAATAGTGGGGCTATTGTGTTGGCTTTCTCAGTTTTTAAATATAAATTTGCATGATTTTGGTGTGTTTAATGCCGCTTATCAAATACAGAATAATCAAGACATTACTATGAATAAGAAAAAAGGTCTGTTCAGTTGGATTCCGGCCGGTGTCATATGCCTTGCAGTCTTCTTCGCACTGTTTGGCTATTTGGCTTCGCAAATGGGAACTGCCAATATGCTGAACACAATAATGAAAACAGCGCACGACCTGCTGCTGAATACCGTGTTCTATCTTATGGCAATATGTGTGATAACCGGTGCTATTGGAAAAGTATTCGTTGAGTTCGGTGTAGTGAAGATGCTCGAGAAGTTGTTGCGTCCGCTCATGAAACCGTTGTTCAGGCTCCCGGGTGTAGCGTCGTTGGGTGCAGTGCTTACATTCCTCTCCGATAACCCGGCGATAATCTCGTTGGCTCAGGACAAGCGTTTTGCTGCATACTTCAAGAAGTATCAGTTCATTTCGCTCACCAATTTCGGTACTGCATTCGGAATGGGATTGCTCGTGATTGTTTTCATGGTCGGGCAAGGTTATTTCATGGAACCGTTCATAGGCCTGTTCGGAGCTTTCGTGGGTTGTATAATTTCGACACGCCTCATGCAACGTTTCGTAGTCAAGGCATATCCTGAATTCAAGGAAGAGGATGCTGCGACAATGGATAATAGCGTATCTGATGGTGAAGAAGAGTATGAAAAACCGCTTTTCAGCGTATCCTCGATTCGCTGCTCGATGGCGGACGTACCGGAGTTGATGTAGGTCTTGCGATTATCCCGGGTGTGCTTATAATATCCACCCTTGTGATGCTGTTCACCTTCGGCCCTTCGGCAGGAGGGTACTTTACCGGTGCTGCATACGAGGGAGTGCAGTTGCTGCCTTGGATTGGCGAGAAACTCGGTTTCTTGTTCGAGTGGCTCTTCGGTTTCACCGATCCGCACTTGATAGCATTCCCTATTACTGCTCTTGGTGCAGTAGGTGCAGCCCTTGGCCTTGTCCCGAACTTCTCTGCGGCAGGCTGGATTGACGGCAATGCTATTGCGGTTTTCACTGCAATAGGCATGTGTTGGAGCGGATACCTGAGTACACATACGGCAATGCTTGATACACTTGGTTACCGCCGCCTCACCTCAAAGGCAATCCTTGCCCACACGATAGGAGGTTTTGTCGCAGGTATTGTGGCGCATTGGACCTATGTGTTGTTTACACTTTGAAATGTTTGTTGATTAGATAAAAAACGGATTAATGAGAATTGGAGTCTTGACAGCGATGACCTCGGAGTTCGAACAGCTTGTTGCTTTGCTCGGGGGTGTCGAGGAGCGTAAGGAGGGCGGAATAACCTACCTTACAGGAGTCTTGGGTGATAATGAGCTTGTGCTTCGTCAGTGTGGTATCGGCAAGGTGAATGCGGCTGTAGGTACGGTAGAACTTATCCGTAGCTTCTCGCCCGATGCGATTGTGAGCACGGGTGTCGCAGGTGGCATTGACAAATGCCTTGCTGTCATGGATGTGGTTGTCAGCTCATCAATCGTATATCACGATGTGTGGTGCGGAATGGGCTGCGAGTATGGCCAGGTACAGGGTATGCCTGCTGTTTTCCAGGCTGGAGAGAAACTCTGGAAGTGCGCTGTATCGTTGAACGGTCTCAAGGAGAACAGTACCCGTATCCATGCCGGTCTCATATGTACAGGTGACCGGTTCATTACAAGCCGTGACGAACTTGACAAGATAAAATCCGATTTCCCGGCAGGCCTTGCCGTGGACATGGAGTCGGCTGCAATAGCACAGGTGTGCCACATATACGGAATCCCTTTTGTAAGTTTCCGTATTATCAGCGACACACCTGGTGTAGACAATCATACTGAACAATACGAGAACTTCTGGGGCGAGATGGCAAACCGCTCTTTTGCAGTAACCCGGATGTTTCTTTCAAAACTATAAGAAGCTGTTTGAATTTATATCGCGAAACAAACGATACGGCTTCTATAAGAAAATATTTTTTAGAAATTTAAACAGCTTCTAAGAATCATGGAAAAGATACCTTCATTTACAATAGACCACATCCGCCTTAAACGCGGAATATATGTTTCGCGCCAGGATATGGTAGGAGGCGAGTGTGTGACAACCTTCGATGTGCGCATGAAAGAACCCAACCGCGAGCCGGTGCTCAGTCCAAGTGCAATACACACGATAGAGCATCTTGCGGCGACATTCCTTCGCAATCATCCGCAATGGAGCAACAGTATTATCTATTGGGGCCCCATGGGTTGCCTCACCGGAAACTATCTTATTGTCAAGGGTGATTTGACCTCGGCCGAGATACTCCCCCTTGTGCGCGAGACATTCGAATTCGTTGCAGCGTTCGAAGGCGAAGTGCCGGGCGCATCGGCACGCGACTGTGGAAACTATCTTCTGATGAACCTCCCCGAGGCACGTTGGGAGGCACGCAAGTATCTCGATGAAGTTCTTTCGTGCGCTACAGAGGAGAATCTTGTATATCCACAGTAAAAGCCTGTTGTATAATCAAACTAATAGAGTCGTTGATACATTAATAACAATATAAAACAATGACAAGCCTGAAAGTTGGTACATTGCTCGAGAATGGCAAGTATAGGATAGAGAAAGTAATTGGCCAGGGTGGCTTTGGCATGACATACCTTGGCGAACAGGTGAACCTTGGCCGCAAGGTAGCAATCAAGGAGTTTTATATGAAGGAGTATTGCAATCGTGATGAGGGCAATTCAAAAATATATACTCTTTCCCAAGGCAGTTCGGAACTTGTAGAACGTTTCCGCGTAAAGTTCGTTAAGGAGGCGCGCAGCCTTGCCAGGCTCCGTCATCCGAATATTGTTTCCATAATAGATATTTTCGAGGAGAATGATACCGCTTACTATGTCATGGAGTTCCACGCAGGCGGTTCTCTTGCCGAAAAGGTGAAGAATGCACCCTTGCCCGAGGCTGACGCAGTGAAATATATCCGTCAGATTGCATCTGCGCTTGAGTATGTGCACTCCAAGCAGATGATGCACCTTGATGTGAAGCCTGCGAATATACTGCTTGATGGCGAAGGTAATGCAATCCTCATTGATTTCGGTCTTGCAAAACAGTATGACAATGATGGTCGCCAGACAAGTACCACACCTATAGGTATCAGTCATGGTTATGCCCCCATGGAGCAGTATAAGAACGGTGGTGTCAGCGAGTTCTCTCCTGTCTCCGATATCTATTCGCTCGGTGCTACGCTCTATAAGCTCGTGACAGGCCTTACTCCTCCCGAAGCCAATGACGTCTTTGAGGCAGGTCTTCCGGATTTGCCTGCAACCTTGTCGCCCCAGGTGTGTGCGGCAATAGAGAAGTCTATGCAGCCACGGCGTGCCAGTCGCCCACAGAATATCGGTGAGTTCCTCTCTTTGTTGAGTGAAAAGCTTGTGCATAGCAAAGATGTGGCTGATGAGGAAATAGTTTCTGTTGCACCTGCTGCAAAGGTGCAGCCGAGTGTACCATTGAGTGAAGAAACCGCTTTGGGTACCCCTGCCGATGAGGAGACCAGGTTCGATGGTAATGCTCCCCGAAAGGAAAGCGCTTCTTTGAAAGATGAACCTTATGTTGCACCAAAGCCCGATCCTAAGAAGGTCGATGATGCACGGCGCAGTGCTGAAATCAAGAAGGTGATGCAGCAAAAGAAAACCAAAAGCGGTTGTGGCGGTGCCATTGTGAAGATATTTGTAACATTGCTGGTGCTTGCCGGTCTTGCAGTAGGCGGTTACTTCGTGTGGAAATACTTCATAAATGATGAACTTTCCCTTGAGGAGAAAATGGCGCTGATGGACAAGTATGACCAAATGCTTCATTTCGATGAGAATGGTCTTGCAATGGTAAGTAAAAAAAATGGTGAGTATGACCATAAATATGGATATATCGATAAGAAAGGGCGAGAGGTCGTTACTTGTAAATATGAAAGAGTTGGTCAGTTCCATGAAGGATTATGCAGGGTGGCAATAGAACAAGGCTCGTCAAACAGGAGATGTGGTTTTGTGGATACTAATGGCAACGAGGTGATTCCTTGTCAATTTGAGAATGCTGAAGATTTCTCCGACGGCATGGCTGCAGTACGTAAAGGTGACAAGTGGGGATATATTGGCAAGGGTGGAAACCTGATTATTGATTATCAGTTTAAATCGGCTTCTAATTTCCATAATGGGCGTGCACTTGTTGCAAATGAAGGCGAGATATATTTTATAGACAAGTACGGAAATCAGGTGCTTTATGTCGACAGTTATAATGAGCGTGGAGAGTATTCATGGGTTAATATTCATGATGCTGCAGGATATTTTCATTATGCAAAGTATGAAGATGATGATAGACACGAGAGGATTATCGATTCCAATGGATATGAACTGCCTTTTGCTTATAAGTATGATAGAGTCTGGTTCTTGGATTACAAGACAAAAGAGTCGCGTGTGAATCTGGTTTTTGGCGCTGAGCGTGGCAACCGTTTTGCTCTTGTTGACGTATATGGCAATGAGGTTGTTCCAATGGGTAAGTATGACAATTATGATGGTGACATTGCTTTTGGTTTTGAAGTGGGGAATAATGGCAAGACTGGTTTCCTGAATTTTAACGGCAACGAAATAATTCCTTGTGAATACGATTATGCATGGATGATTAGCGAGAATATGGCTTTTGTTGAGCAAAATGGCAAATATGGTCTTGTAAATGCCAATAATAAGATTGTAGTGCCGATAGAATATAATAGGGAAGATATCCATCCGTACATTGGTATTGAAATGATAAAGGTTACCAGTGGTGGCAATACTCTCTATTACGACTTTGAAGGTAACCAGGTGCAGAGATGATAACGCGTACCTTTGATATATCTTATAGCTTAGCGTAATTTATTTTTAGAAAACAGATGCCCAAAATGCCTGTAACAATAGTAAAAGTGGAGACGAACAAACAGCTGAAGGAGTTTGTCCGTTACGGTTATAGACTTTATAGTGATTGCCCATATTATGTCCCGGAACTTTACGAGGATGCAATGAACACCCTGCGCAAGGACCGTAATGCGGCTTTTGAATTCTGTGAGGCCGACTACTTCCTTGCAGTGCGCGACGGCAAGACCGTGGGGCGCATTGCTGCTATGGTGAACAGGAGTGCAAACGAGAAGTGGGGACAGAACGCAGCGCGTTTCGGCTGGGTAGATTTCATTGATGATACCGAAGTGGTTGATGCGCTTTTTGCTGCTGCCGAGGGGTGGGCGCGTGATCGTGGGCTTACTGAGATACAAGGTCCTTTGGGCTTTACCGACCTTGACCGCGAGGGATTGCTAATCGAAGGATATGACCGCATGGGTACGATGTCTACAATATACAACTATCCCTATTATGTCACTCATCTTGAGAGGCTGGGGTATGTCAAGGATGTCGATTGGGTGGAGTATCTGCTCAAAGTGCCCGACGAGAAGTGGGAAAAGGCTGAGCGCGTGGCAGCCATTGTTACACGTAAGTTCGGTCTCAAGGTCGTGAAATGCAAGTCGCGTTCCGAATTGGCAAAGAGGTACGGAGAGTCCCTTTTTGAACTTGTGAACGAGAGTTATGCTCCATTGTATGGTTTCTCTCCGCTTACAAAGAGACAGATTGACCAGTTCATAAAGATGTACCTCCCGATAATCGACCTCAGGCTAATATCTTTGGTCGTTGACAAGGATGATAAGTTGGTGGCATTGGGTGTAAGCATCTACTCTCTTGCCGATGCCTTGCGCAAGGCCAAGGGAAAGATGATGCCATTCGGTTGGTGGTATCTGTTGAAGGCTCTATTTATTAAACAGCCTAAACGCCTTGATTTCCTGCTTGTTGCAGTGAAGCCCGAGTATCAGGGGCAGGGCGCATTTGCACTGATATTCAACGATCTGCTTGAGAGTTATATGAAGTTGGGGATTGTTGATGTTGAGAGTAACCCTGAACTGGAGACAAATACCAAGGTTCAGAGCCAGTGGAATAATTTTGAACGCGAACAGCACAAACGGCGTCGCGCATATAAGAAGGGGCTCTGAAACTGAAAACTCAAAGGTTAAAAGTGAAAACGGAAAACGGAAAAGTGAAAACTGAAAACTGGAAGGTGAAAACCTAATAGACTTAGTAGACTTTTTGGATGTTACAGTTTCTAATAATCAAAAAAGACAAAAATAACAATAGATGGCCGAAGATATAAATTTGGAATTTAATGAGAATGTACCGGTTGCTGCCGATTATACCGATGACTCCATCCGCCACTTGAGCGATGTGGAACATATACGTCTGCGCCCCGGTATGTATATAGGTAAACTTGGCGATGGTTCTCAGAGCGACGACGGTATATATGTCCTTCTCAAGGAGGTCATCGATAACAGTATCGATGAGTTCAAGATGGGCTTTGGCAAGCGTCTTGAGATTGATATAACCGATAATCATACAGTGTCGGTACGTGACTATGGCCGTGGTATACCGCAGGGTATGATGATTGAGGCCGTGAGCAAACTGAACACCGGAGCAAAATACGATGACAAGGTGTTCAAGAAGTCTGTAGGTCTGAACGGTGTGGGTCTGAAGGCTGCCAATGCGCTGAGCACCCACTTCGAGGTACGCAGTTACCGTGACGGTACAGTGCGCAGCGCGTCGTTCAACAAGGGCTTGCTCGACAATGACGAGACCTCATCGACCAATGACGAGAACGGTACATTCGTCTCTTTCACTCCCGACAACACCCTTTTCCGCAATTATGAGTACAGGGCTGCGTATGTTGAGACACTGCTACGCAACTACACTTACCTGAATACCGGCCTTACAATCATGTTCAACGGCAAGCGCATTCTTTCGCGTAACGGTCTTGCCGACCTCTTGACCGACAACATGACTGCCGAGGCTCTCTATCCCATTATTCATCTTCGCGGAACAGATATCGAGATTGCTTTCACCCATGCACAGCAGTATGGCGAGGAGTACTACTCTTTTGTCAACGGACAGCATACATCGCAGGGCGGTACGCACCAGAGTGCGTTCAAGGAGCTTGTGGCACAGACAATACATGATTTTTTCTCGGCAAAGAACTTCGAGTATTGCGATATCCGCAACGGTATTGTGGCTGCCATTGCAATAAATATTCAGGAACCGGTGTTCGAGAGCCAGACAAAGGTGCGTCTCGGATCGACCACAATAGCACCAGACCCGGGAAGCATGAGCGTGAAGAAGTTCATCAGTGATTTCGTAAAGGAGGAACTAGACAACTTCATGCATAAGAATCCCGAAATCAGCGATGTGATGCTCTCCAAGATCATGTCGTCGGAGAAGGACCGCAAGGAACTTGCCGGCCTCACAAAGCAGGTGCGCGAGAAGGCGAAGAAGGTGAATATGCATAACCGCAAACTGCGTGACTGCCGCATACACTACAACGATGCAAAGGGTGACCGTATGGACGAGAGTTGTATCTTCATCACCGAGGGTGACTCTGCCAGCGGTTCAATCACCAAGAGCCGCGATGCCAATACTCAGGCTGTATTCAGTTTGCGCGGAAAACCGCTCAACAGCTTCGGCCTCAGTCGTGCGGTAGTGTACCAGAACGAGGAGTTCAATCTGTTGCAGGCTGCGCTGAATATCGAAGACGGTCTTGAAGGGCTCCGTTACAATAAGGTGATAGTTGCAACCGATGCCGATGTCGACGGAATGCATATCCGTCTGTTGATGATAACATTCTTCCTCCAGTTCTTCCCTGAACTGATAAAGAAGGGGCATGTATATATTTTGCAGACTCCACTCTTTAGAGTGCGCAACAAGCGTAAACTGCCTCGTGGCAAGAAAGGTGCTGAGGAGCGTAAGGAGCAGAAGGGCGATTTTGAGACAATATACTGCTACAGCGAAGAGGAACGTGTGGCTGCTATTGAGAAACTTTCTCCTAACCCGGAGATTACACGATTCAAAGGACTTGGTGAGATATCACCCGATGAGTTCCGTAATTTCATAGGTCCTGACATGCGTCTTGAACGTGTCGAACTTCATAAGGATGACAAGGTTGATGACCTTCTTGCATACTACATGGGCAAGAATACAATGGAGCGTCAGAACTTTATTATTGATAACTTAGTGGTAGAGGAAGACAAGGCCGGCGAGGAGAATTAGTGGTTGCTCCGTAGTTGTTATACGAAGCAGAGGTGACAGAGTGATGACAGAAATAGGTGTATAATTTTTTTGATAAACAATGACAACAGCGCTGTTTGCAGGAACTTTTGATCCGTATACATGCGGACACCATGCTATAGTGGAACGTGCGCTTGCCATGTTCGGCAGGGTGGTGGTTGCAGTCGGCTGCAACATGGACAAAAAATGTATGTTTGCTCTTGAGGAACGTGTTGCTGCAATAGAGGAACTGTATGCCGATGAACCTCGTGTGAGTGTGGCTGTTTACGATACATTGACAATGGACTTTGCGCGTGAAGTGGGGGCTACAGTGCTTCTGCGTGGTGTGCGAAGCGTCAAGGATTATGAGTATGAACGCGATATAGCAGATGTGAACCTGCGTCTTGGAGGTGTCGATACCGTACTGCTTGTAAGCGAACCGGAATATGCATGCATAAGCAGCAGTGTAGTGCGTGAATTGATTAAATTCGGTAAGGATGTCACAGAACTCCTTCCCAAAAGATAAGATAGATTATGAAAAAGAGATTAATTTTGATGATTGTGGCTCTTGCAGCCATTTGCGTGAAAGCACAGGATATGCCTGACCATATGATAAAGCTAATGTATACAAGCAATATCATAAGAAATTTCTATGTCGATGACCCTAACAATGACAAGATTGCCGAGGAGGGTATTAAGGCGATGCTCAAGGAACTTGATCCGCATTCCACATACACCGATCCCAAAGAGACAAAGGCGATGTTGGAGCAGATGCAGGGCAGTTTCAGTGGAATCGGTATACAATATAACCTGGTATCGGATACCCTTTATGTAATCCAGACTACAAAGAACGGCCCATCGGAACGTGCCGGAATTCTTGCCGGTGATAAAGTCATTGCTGTCAATGATACGGTGATTGCCGGTGTCAAGATTGAGAAGAACGAGATAATGTCCCGACTGCGTGGCAAAAAGGGTACACCTGTGAAACTGGATGTGGTACGTCGCGGTATCGACCGTGTTCTTGAGTTTAATCTTATACGCGACGATATATCTACAGAGACTGTAGATGCGGCATATATGGTCGATGACAAGGTCGGTTACATACGCATCTCCTCTTTCGGAGCAAAGACATATGACGAATTCATGACAAGCCTCGATTCGCTCAAATCATGCGGAATGAAGAGTCTGATTCTTGACCTTGAAGGCAACGGTGGAGGATATTTGAATTCGGCAGTGGAGATTGCGAGCGAGTTCCTGGATGCTGCGAAACTTGTTGTTTATACCGAAGGCCGTGCCAACCCACGTTACGACAATCTTTCATATGGCAGTGATGGTTTCCAAAATGGTAATTTGGCTGTAATCATTGACGAGACATCCGCTTCGGCTGCGGAGATTCTTGCCGGTGCAATACAGGATTGGGACCGTGGTGTGATTGTTGGAAGAAGAAGCTTTGGAAAAGGACTTGTACAGCGTCCGTTCCAGTTGCCCGACGGATCGATGATAAGACTTACCATCGCGCGTTACTATACCCCGTCGGGCCGTTGCATACAGAAGCCTTATAATGATTCCATCAATTATGACGATGACCTTATGAACCGCTACAACAGCGGTGAGATGTCAAGTATCGACAGCATACATTTCTCAGACTCTTTAAAGACATACACCCTGCGTCTTAATCGTCCTGTTTATGGCGGTGGCGGTATCATGCCCGACTATTTTGTTCCAATGGATACAAGCCGTTATACAAAGTATCATCGCGAACTGGCTTCAAAGGGAAGTATCATACAGGCATCGCTGCGTTATCTTGACGTAAACAGGGAAAAACTTGTAAAGAACTACCCGACAGCCGAGGAGTTTGACAAAAACTTTGTTGTGGACGATGAATATATGGCGATTCTCAAGGACCAGGCAGAGAAGGATCAGGTAGTGTGCAAAGGCGGAGATGAGGAGTTCAAACGATCTTTGCCCGAAATCCAGAAACAGTTGAAGAATTACATAGCACGCGACTTGTGGGACTTCAGCGACTTTATCAAGATGTACAACAAGAACAATGAATCGTTCAAGAAGGCATATGAACTTGTCCGTTGCAAAAAGATGGACAAAGTGTTGCTGAAGAAATAACAGAATGTGTACTATATGCAGATGCAGGGCGGTCATGACCGCCCTGCATCTGCATATGGTACATTGATGATGTTTTGTGAGTGATTTTTGAATTTTTGAACTTTTTTTAGGAATCTGCTCAAATCTTTGTTCTTTTTTTAGTTTTCTATTATATTTGCTCAGGAAACAAGAAATTTTTTATTACTAACCTATTAAACATTAGCGTATGAAAAAATTTACTCTTCTTTTTTGGGTGCTTGTTGCTTGTGTTTCTATCCTACATGCACAGACCGCAATTACTGCGCCAGGGGATGTAAAACCGGGCAAGATCTATTGGTTCGAAAGCGGTTGGTTGGTTGAGTATGGATACTCAACGTTATATTACCCCTCTGCATCAGAGTCTGATGTTTATAAGGACAGAGTTTGGAGTAGTTATGTATGGCAGATTGGGAACGATGTCACAGATCCTAACCAGCAGTTTACCTTTGTAGAGTACGAGGGACAACTTTACATGTACAGCATAGGTGCACAGAAATTCCTTAGCTGGAATAATGACGGTGCACATCTTGTTGATATTCCTACAAGTTATGTATCAGTTTCTGCCGCTACATCAGGTATTTCAGCGAACTATCCTTGGACAATTGCCTTTGATGGTACAAAGTTGATTGCATGCTATCCTCAGAACGGTTACGAGTACAGCGGTTATCTATACTGCAGCGGTGCCAATTCAGCCAATGAAATATATTCATGGCAGATTTATGAGGTTGGTGACTACGGGGATACAGAGACTCTGACCGAGACATTGGCTCAAAATATGGTAGTCGGCAAGCAGCAAAAAGAGGAGGCACTTGTGAATTTGCAGGAAACTGCATATGATGCAAATGAGTTCCTGTTCGATGTGGCCGGATATTCAAGCGAAGGCGGTGGTCAGATTACATTGCAAGCGGCTGACGAAGATGCAGGAAACTATATATGGTGTAACGAGCCGGAATTGAGTGAAGGTGACATCGCAAATCTTGTTGACGGGGAACTTGCTTCTTTCTTCCACTCTCGTTGGAATGGTACTGCAGAACCACAGCACTGGCTACAGATAGACCTTGAGGAACCTATCAAGGATTTCTCGTTTGCATATCACACACGTGTATTTGACGGTGGCAATGACTTCCCGGATGTGATAGAAGTTTTAGGCAGCAATGATGGCAAGAACTTTGCTCCGGTAGCGAAATTTGATAGCAAGCTTCCTCAAATGGCAAATACAAGATGGGAGTCGGGTACAATCGAGGCTGCTGAGGAGTACTCGCACCTTCGCTTTGTAGTGACTGCTGAGCGCGTTTACTTCCACATGGCAGAGTTTTATCTTTATGAGGCAGTCAAGATTACAGCCAACGAGGCATATTTGCCATACAAGGAACAGTTGCAGGAACTTGAGGCGTTGTATTATCAGGCAATGGACATGCTCCAGGACGAGAATGCCCAGACTGCCGACATTGTTGAATTGACAGAGCGTATAGCAGCACTGCATACTCTAATAATAAACCTTGTGACCGATGCGGATGACCCGTTGACAATCGAGTATGTGAACGAGGTGAAGGAACTTCTTTCCTATGTGGGTGTAGGTTATCCGGCAGAGACCCCACGCGCAACGGTAAAGGCGCTTGTTGATGCTGCTGAGGCCAAACCTACAGCGCAGGCGCGTCTTGATTTGGAGAAAGCTGTTGAGGAGTATATTTCTACAGATGATATTACCTTGCCTGTTGACGGTGTAAGGTATTCGCTTACATTTGTCATTTATGGTGGCGGTGAAATGTTCCTCAAGTATCAGGATAATCTGCTTTCAATTGAAGCCGATACTTTGACAGATAAGGGTCTTTCTTATCCTGAAACAGCTGCATTCACATGCGAAGACAATAATGACGGTACATACTCATTCAGGACTGCTGACGGCAGATATCTGACAATACCGGGTGGTGGAACATCCGGTTCAGGAACTGAAAGCGGAGTGTCTGATTACAAGACAAACTTTACCATTGTGAAGATGTATCCTAATGGCAAGTGCGAGAGCAATGTGACATATGAAATGCTCTTTGGCCTTGTTGCTCTTTCTAATTCGGGTACATACATGGCTCCCAATAGCAATGGCAGCACGTTCTATACAGGAACTCTTCCGCATTTCATGGGCAGTTGGACATCGGCTATGACAATAGAAGAGTTTGACGGTGAAGGCGGAACCGGTATTGAGGACGTGAAGCCGGATAATGGCAGCGCCAATGGCATTTATGATCTGCAGGGCCGCAAGGTGGAGAACCCTGTCAAGGGTATATATATTATCAACGGCAAGAAGGTACTTGTGAAATAAATTAGCCGGTATACGGTATATTGACATGAAGGGGGGTGACAAAAAAGTAAATTTCTGTGTTACGTTTGCCTTCAAAATCCTCATTTACGCTTAGTAAACTGCGGTTTTGAAGCCTGCACAAGCCTTGAACTTTGCTTTTTATTCACTCCCCAACAAAAAGAGGATGACTTCGGTCACCCTCTTTTGTTATGTGTGGAATCTGTTATGCTTTCTTGCAGAGCAACAGCACTCTGTTGTTGTTTGCTAACGTCGTGGCAAAAATGTAATTATCGCCTCCGTCGGCAAGTTTCAGCTTCTTGCGTAGCGATGCTACGCTTTCGGGGAAATTGCGTACGGTGATGTTTGCCTGCTTGAGTGCCTGTATCTCCTTTATTTCGCCCTTTGTGAAACCGCAGACTCTCTCGACTGTAAATATGCGTCCGGGGAACTGCTCAACCAGGTTGTCCGATGTGTACAACTGACTGTTGGGATGCAGTTTGCCTATGTTGTACTCATCTGTAAGCGTTGCATGGCATCCGCTCTTCTGTATCGCAGCATTCGGCTCATACAGGAACTTGCCGACATCGGTGCTGTATTTTGTCTCTTTCTCTCTCTCCTCTGATTCTTTGAAACAGAATGTGTCTATAGCATCTTTACGTATGTTTATACACTTTGTAGTGGTAAGGCTCCCATCGTTTTCCCTGTCGAGGATTATAAGCAGTTCCTTGCATTCGTTGTTTACGGCTACAACATGTACTTCGTTTACATGTGTCAGTTGTCGGCATGCTGCCTTTATGTCAAGCATCGGAGAGCACTTTATCATAACTTTCCTTGCCTTCTGCAGCATTTGTTCTTCGAGTGCCGTTACGTCCGGTTCGCAGTCGCTCAGTGCCACAACCTTGCGTCCTTCGCCGTCGCGTCGTGCCGGGTCTATGAATATCCAGTCAAGCGCTGGAAGAGTGTGTATAATTCCCTGGCTGTCACCATTGATTACCTCTATTTTTTCGAGCCCGAGAAGCTTGAAATTGTGTCGTGCGATATCGCAGAGCAGAGGGTTGCGCTCAATGTAGAAGGCGCTTTTGAAGCCTCGTGCCATGAAACTGCAGTCGATGCCGAAACCTCCTGTGAGGTCGGCAATGTTTTCACCTGTTACCAGATTGCTTTTATAGTTGGCAGTCTCTTCGCTTGAGCACTGTTCCATTGAAATCCTCGGAGGAAAAATAATCCCGTCTATGGCTGCCCATGTGGGCAGTTTCCGCTCTGCAGTCTGCCATCCCTCGATTTGTGTCACCGCTTTTTGCATTTCAACAGCAGGGTAGCGCTTTGCCTGGAGGGCGAGCGTCCGTGGGTCTTCGTGGCGGTGTGCTGCCACAAAATCAATCGTCTCCTTGTTGATCATGCCGGTTGTACGCGGTTATTCCTTTTCTCCAAAACAGAGGTCACCTGCATCACCTAATCCCGGTACGATGTATGCATGCTCGTTCAGGACGGGGTCAATTGCGGCGCAATAGAGGATTGTATCTTCGGGGAAGTGCGATATTACATAGTCGACAGCCTGCTGGCTTGCTATCACGCAAGCGAATATTGTCTTTGCCGGAGTGCCCTTGCTATGCATTGCGCGGTATGAAAGGTCGGCGCTGATACCGGTTGCAAGCATCGGGTCTACAAGGATAAGGGTCTTGCCCTCGAGTCGTGGCGATGCAAGGTACTCTACAATCACGTCGAACTCATTCTCGTTGCGGTATTTGCGGTAAGCCGATACAAATGCATTCTCGCAATTGTCGAAATAGTTGTGGAAACCGGTGTGTAAGGGAAGGCCGGCGCGCAGTATTGTGCCCAATACAATCTTGTCGGCCGGTATATTCTGCTCGGCAGGGCTGTTGGGGGTCTGGATCGTAACCTTCTCGTACTCCAACTCCTTGCTTATCTCATAGGCCATAATCTCGCCGATGCGTGCGATGTTGCGGCGGAAACGCATTGAGTCCTTCTGTACCTCGATATCTCGTATCTCTGCAATGAATTTGTTGAGGATTGTGTTGCTCTCTGACAAGTTGATTATCTTCATGGTCGGTTGTGTTTTTGTTATTATGCCACGAAGATACGAAAATTATATAAAATACGCACCTTTATTATAAATAAGGGTGCCTTGTGTCTCTTTTTGTTATGTGTGACTTTTCGTCATTTGATGACGTGTTTGTCTGTTTTCTTGTCTGTTTATATTTGTTTATTGCTTGACAAATCTTGTTGTAACTTGAAGATGAATGGCATTTGTTAAGTGTTAAAATATGCGGATATATGCTAAAAATAGGCAAAAAACGCCTTTTTTCGGTCAATTAAAGAAATTTTTCTTTAATTAGTTTGAGAGATTCAGTAAAAAGATATATATTTGCATTCGGAGAACTTCGGCAAGTTGCGCGATTGCGTGCTGGAGCACTCCGCTTTGAGTTAGAAAACAATAAAATATTAACCAATAATTCATTTTAAAATTATGGCAACATTAGATCTTACCAAGTATGGTATTACCGGTGCTGTAGAGGTTCTTCACAATCCCTCTTACGATGTTCTCTTTGCTGAGGAGACAAAGCCCGGTCTTGAGGGTTTTGAAGTTGGTCAGGTTACAGAACTTGGCGCAGTTAATGTAATGACAGGTGTTTACACAGGCCGTTCACCTAAGGATAAGTTCATCGTTAAGGACGCTACATCTGAGAACACTGTATGGTGGACATCTGAAGAGTACAAGAACGACAACAAGCCTGTTACAACCGAGGCATGGAATGCTCTCAAGGAGATTGCTACAAAGGAACTTTCAAACAAGAGACTTTTCGTTGTTGATGCTTTCTGCGGTGCCAACCCTGCTACACGTCTTAAGGTACGTTTCATCATGGAGGTTGCATGGCAGGCTCACTTCGTTACAAATATGTTCATCCGTCCTACAGCTGAAGAGCTTGAGGCATTCGGCGAGCCTGACTTCGTTGTTTACAACGCTTCAAAGGCAGCGGTTGCAAACTTCAAGGAGCTCGGTCTGAACTCTGAGACAGCGGTTGTATTCAACTTGACATCTAAGGAGCAGATCATCCTCAACACATGGTACGGTGGTGAGATGAAGAAGGGTATGTTCTCTATGATGAACTACTACCTGCCTCTCCAGGGCATCGCTTCAATGCACTGCTCTGCAAACACAAACGAGAAGGGCGAGACAGCTATCTTCTTCGGTCTGTCAGGTACAGGTAAGACAACTCTCTCTACCGATCCTAAGCGTATGCTCATCGGTGATGACGAGCACGGATGGGATGATGACTCAGTATTCAACTTCGAGGGCGGTTGCTATGCTAAGGTTATCAACCTCGACAAGGAGAGCGAGCCCGATATCTTCAACGCTATCAAGCGCGATGCACTCCTTGAGAACGTTACAGTTGATGCAAACGGCAAGATTGACTTCGCTGACAAGAGCGTGACAGAGAACACACGTGTTTCTTACCCAATCAACCACATCAACAACATCAAGCCTAGTTCAATGGCAGCTCCTGCGAAGAAGGTTATCTTCCTTTCAGCTGACGCATTCGGTGTATTGCCTCCGGTATCTATCCTGAACCCGGAGCAGACTCAGTACTACTTCCTCAGCGGCTTTACAGCCAAGTTGGCAGGTACAGAGCGCGGCATCACAGAGCCTACTCCAACATTCTCAGCTTGCTTCGGTGCAGCATTCTTGAGCCTCCACCCGACAAAGTACGGCGAGGAGCTCGTTAAGAAGATGGAGAAGAACGGTGCCAAGGCATACCTCGTTAACACAGGTTGGAACGGTACAGGCAAGCGTATCTCTATCAAGGATACACGCGGTATCATCGACGCTATCCTCGATGGCTCAATCGATACAGCTCCTACAAAGGTTATCCCACACTTCGACTTCGTTGTTCCTACAGCGTTGCCGGGTGTTGACCCTGCAATCCTTGACCCACGCGACACATATGCTGACGCGGCTCAGTGGGAGGAGAAGGCTGTTGATTTGGCAGGTCGCTTCATCAAGAACTTCACCAAGTACACTGGCAATGAGGCTGGTAAGGCTCTTGTTGCAGCAGGTCCAAAGCTCTGATAAGAACTTTAAAGATAATAAGAAGAGGGTGACCAAGTCATCCTCTTTTTGTTGGGGGTGAATAAAAAGCAAAGTTCAAGGCTTGTGCAAGTGAGCTAAACATAAAGTTTACTTTAATGTTTTACAGCGAACGAAGCCAAGGCTCGCCGCAGGCAGTGCGCTTGTGCAGGCTTCA
>JAFQEZ010000008.1 GCA_017398805.1 Bacteroidaceae bacterium
GTTGAATGTTACCTTGTTTCCTTCAACAACAGCAGTGCTTATCCATGCAGTAGCAGCAACACCACCGTTTGCATCCTTCAGTTTGATGAATGTTACAGAACCAGTTTCAGTACCAGTTCCAGTTCCAGTGCCTGTACCAGTACCAGTTCCAGTGCCTGTACCAGTTCCAGTTCCAGTGCCTGCATCAGCAACTACAAGTTCAATATCCTTTGTGAACTCGATAGTGATAGAGTTGAATGACTCAACTGGCTCATCAGCAGCCGGTGTCTGAGAAGCAACCTCAAACTTAACAGGCTCCTCAACAGCGTAAACATGGTGGATTGTCCATCCGCCAAGACCGCTATTGTACGTCGGAGTACCGTTATCGCCGTTCTGTACATTAATCCATGTGCCTGCGGCATTTACGAAACGTACAAGCAGTGCCTCATCAACAATGTAACCCTGTGAATCTCCGTCGCCATTGAAATAGGCACTTCCTGTCCCCGCTGTTGTGGGGTTTGTTGTTGTGAATACTGCGGCACCGTCAACAGTACCGAAATCTTTTGATGATGTAGCCTGCATGTAAGTACCGTCAAGCTTCATCAGATAATAAGAGCCTGCAACTCCTTCTTCTACAGGCTGCCATACGAATACAGCGGCATCGCTGAATTCAGCTGCGCTGTAAGGTGCGGCACCTGTGTTGCCAACAAAATAATAGTTGTTGGTCCTCGACAGGTTCTTAATGGCAATAAGAGTCGGTGCAGTCTTTGCATTCAACTCTTCAGAACTGATACCGGTCTCGGTGAGACTGTAGTTCTGTGCCATCGCTGTTCCTAACATAAGGAAAAGCGACATCATGAAAAATGTAAACTTTTTCATAAGCATTTGTTGGTTTTGGTTAATAAATTGAGTTAAAATGTGTCTTTTGAAAATATGCGGTTCTCTTGCTGCGGGATTGCTCCCGAAAGAGAGGTGTGTATTGTTTACAATACATCCCATTCTGCAAAAGTAGTTAATTTTGTTTTTTGGCAAACCGTTTGTAGTCATTTTTTTTCAAATGATCGCTCTGGTTTGGCTTTTGTTTGCATTTCTCTCTTATGTTCTGTTTATGAATTTTTCTTGCCTGTTCTGTTTTTTGACGGTTTGGTGATTTTTGTCTGCTTTTAGGGTGGAAATTAATAAATATGCATTTTTAAGATGTTTTTAACATCTGTTTTTGTGTTATTATATGCTTTTATGATATTTTTGCGATGATTAATGTAAACGTACAATTGATAAAAATATACAACTATGAAAAATCAGAATGAGCGTAAGGCTAAAAAGAGTCTGTTGCTTGTATTGGTGGCAGTTTTCTCTTTCTGTGGTATGGCGACTGCACAGGAAAAGACAACCCTTAGTGCGCAGGTTTATGGCTATCAGAATGAGATGGTCTATTTCGACTGCATACAGTCTCCTTTTATTGCGCAGGAGTTCCATACCAATCCGGGCGAGGAGCATCTTTACAGTTTCGAGTGTGACAATATGGTTGCTTTGACAATCAATGGGCGCGTGAACGTGATACTGCAACCCGGTGACAGCCTGCACGTGGATATTAATTACGACGGAAAGAACGTGAAGGTGGAATATAGCGGTACAGATCGTGCTGTAAACAACAACCGTCTGATGAAAAATATCGAGACAATAAAGCGTAGTATGCGCTACAAGAGTCAACTTCTGGGTTGCATAGCACTTGATGTGAAGCCGGACAAGCGCATCGCTGATTCACGCTCTCTGCTCCAGAAGGCAAATGCTGCTATCGAAAGGAGTTCTGCAAGTGCCGAAGCCAAGAACTACGTTGCGGCTCTGGTTGATTATGATGTGTACATGTCGTTCATTGAATATCCCGTGATGTATGAAAGTACCCGTGGACTGGCTGTTGCCGAACAGGGAATCGGCGACTATTGGAACATTGCCGAGGGCTATGTTACAAGGAACGATGCCCAGGCGTTGAGTTGTCCCGAATACGCAAGCTTTCTTATGCGTTACTGTTTCTACATGAACGAGAAGGCTGCAAAAGAGAACGGGCTGCAATACAGCATGCCAAACATGATGGAGGGAATGTACAAGGAACTGGCTGCTTTTTACGATGGTGAGCAGAGAGACTTTGTACTCTACATTCTGTTGCGTAATTTCATAATGAACGGTCAGGAGATCGAGAGAGCCGATGCTCTCTACAAGGAGTATGTCGAGAAGTACAATGTCAATCCATTCCACAAAAATATAATCGAGATGCTTTTGCAGTAATTATGTGACATTAAAAGGAACTTATAACTAATACGGAATATGAGAAAATCTATTTCTGACACAAGGTCTTTCTTCAAGATTTCACTTGTCGCTCTTCTGCTCATGTGTAGCATTACGGCTATACAGGCGCAGTCGGCTGCAAGCTGGAAAGAAAAGCCCGTAACATTGAGGGTCAGCAACCAACCTTTAGGTAAGGTGCTGGAGATGGTCGCCGAGGCAGCCGGGGCAAAAATATCCATGCAAGAGGTGTCACTGTGGAATATCAAGAAACCGATAAGTCTTGCAGTCAAGAATAAACCGCTTGACAAGGTACTCGGTGATTTGATAGGCGACCAGAATGTGATAATCCGCTACGAGGGTGAAAACCAGATTGTCATTGAACCGGATAAGCAGTTTGAGAAAGGCGATGACAAAATTACCGTCAACGGTATGGTCATTGACAAGAAAACCGGAGAGGCGCTTATAGGTGCAACCGTGATGATTACGGATGGTACAGGCAAGAATAGCGGTAACAGAGGATGCTTTACCGATGTCGATGGAAAGTTCAGCATTCAGATGAGCAAGAAGGAGTCTATAAGCGTGACATATGTGGGATACGAGACCTTGACAAAGCAGATTGTGAAGAATGAGAGCAATCTTGTCATTGAGATGAAGAGCGGTATGGAACTCGACGAAGTGGTCGTTACAGGTATAAGCAAGCGAAGCAAGAATAGTTTTACAGGTAACTATGTCGAGGTTAAGGGTGCAGAATTGAGAAAGATGAATCCTACAAACATTCTCAAGGGACTCCAGTTCTTTGACCCCAGTTTCAAGATTATAGAGAACAACCTTAGCGGTTCCGACCCTAATGCCGAACCCGACTTCCAGATTCGTGGTGACCAGTCTTTCGGTTCAAAGTCAATGAACAGCATGGATCTTATGCTCGACAACGTTTCGAGCCGTCCCAACACTCCGTTGTTCGTGCTTGACGGTTTCACTGTACC
Organism: Bacteroidaceae bacterium; assembly: GCA_017398805.1. Lineage (GTDB taxonomy): Bacteria > Bacteroidota > Bacteroidia > Bacteroidales > Bacteroidaceae > HGM04593. The sequence continues at coordinate 3,246 of JAFQEZ010000008.1, forward strand.
TATGAGCAGAATCCTTGAACTCGACCCTGAGCGCGTGGAGAGCATTACAATCCTCAAGGATGCCGCAGCTACATCGGTGTACGGTTCGCGCGCAGCCAATGGTGTGGTTGTAGTCGAGACAAAGGTTGCTCCCGACGGTGTCCTCTCTGTTTCATACAACGGAACAATGACGGTACAGACGCCTGACCTAACCGACTACAACATGATGGATGCCGCTACCAAACTCAATACAGAGTGGAGAGCCGGTCTTTACGACCCCAACAATGCAGCCCAGATGAACCTCTACAACAAGTACAGACGTAATGTGCTTGGCGGTGTGGATACATATTGGCTCTCAAAACCTCTGCGCACTGCAATACAGCACCGCCATTCGGTAAGTGTGGCCGGAGGTACCGATGCTTTCCGATACAGCCTCGACCTCAATGCCGCGATGCAGCCCGGTGTAATGAAGGAGTCGGAGAACCAGACAAAGGGTGTGAACTTCAACATGACATATGTGAGGGACAACTTCACTATGCGTGCCAATGTGAGCCTTTCCGAATCGGACAGCAAGAATTCTCCTTACGGTTCATTCTCGCAGTATACAAGATTGAACCCTTACTACATACCTACCGATGCCAACGGCAAGCAGATGAAGGTGCTTGACAACAATACCGTCAGTGGACAAAGCAAGGTCATCACCAATCCGCTTTATGATGCAACGGTGGGAATAAAGGATTTGACCAACAGCCTGAATGTGACAACGAGCATCGGTCTTGAGTATATGATACTTGAGAACCTGCGTGTCACAGAGCAGTTCTCATATTCAAGAGGTATGGCCGGAACAGACAAGTTCCTTCCTGCCGACCACACAAGCTTTGAACTGGAGGATGACCTGACACGCAAGGGTAGCTATTTCAAGAGTACCGGTAACATGTCGTCATGGTCAAGCAACTTCGGTATCAATTACAACCTTGTACACAGGAAACACCTTTTCAGCGTTTTCGGTAACTGGACAATCAGCGAGGACAGGAACAACTATGTAAACCTTTCGGCTACAGGTTACCCCGACCCGCACATGGATGATTTCATCTTCGGTAACAAGATGGAGACCAACATGAGCAACATCGGTAACGAGAATATCTCACGCTCGATAGGTCTGATAGGCCAGTTCTCATACAGCTATGACAACCGTTATTCTGTTGACTTTAACATGAGCGGCGAGGCCTCTTCACGATATGCAAATCATGACCTTGTTCCGTTCTGGTCGGTAGGTGCACGTTGGAATGCCCATAACGAGAAGTGGTTGAAGGGTTATCTTTCGAATCTTGTCCTGCGCGCCAGCTACGGTGTAACAGGTGAGCAGAACTTCAGTCCTTCCGACGCTATCGAGTACTACACTTTCTCTAATACGATGCGTCCTTATAGCTCATTCCCCGTTCTCGGTGCTCTCCTCAGCGGTTTGAACAATACCGACCTGGGTTGGGCAAAGACACACAACACCAGTCTTTCGCTTGATTTCGGTTTCTGGAAGAACCGTGTCAATGTTTCGTTCAACTATTACGACAACATTACCAAGGAGCTGTTGACTAGCTATGACCTTGCTCCGTCAACAGGTTTCAGTACAATGGTGATGAATGCCGGTGAATTGCAGAACAGGGGCTTCGACCTCTCTTTGAATGTCATTGCAATCCAGAACCTGCGAAAGGAGTTCTTCTGGACTATAAATGCCAATGCAAACCATAACCGGAACAAGATACGCAAGCTCTCTGACTATCTCAAGAAGATGAACGAGGAGCAGATGAAATCGGCCGAAGCACCTCTGCCTCAGTATCGTGAGGGTGAATCAACCACAACTCTTTATGTGGTACGATCTCTGGGTGTAGACCCGGTGACCGGCAAGGAGGTCTATCTGAAGCGTGACGGTACAAAGACATTCGTGTGGAATGCCAATGACAAGGTTCCTGTGGGAGATACCAACCCTACAATCAGCGGTACAGTCTCTACGAACATAAACTGGAAAGATCTCTCATGTTCACTCGGTTTTACATACAAATATGGTGGAGTGGTATATAACCAGACACTTGTAGACAAGATCGAGAACCAGAACGTGGCATATAACCTTGACGAACGTGCCGGTCAGGGACGTTGGGAGAAACCGGGTGACGTGAAGCCTTATGTAGGTTTCAGCCCTACAGGTGCAAACACCCCTGCAAGTACACGTTTCATCATGGACGACAATGAGATAAGGTTTGCGACTTTGAACGTCGGCTACAGGTTTACAGGTGAAAAGTTCAAGTTCCTCCGCAACATGAATGTGGATGTCCTTGCATTGAACTTCACTACAAACGATATCGCGCGCATCTCGCCAATCAAGATGGAACGAGGCCTCGACTATCCGTTTGCACGTTCATACACACTGTCACTCTCTGTAATGTTCAGATAACCGGGAAAGTAAGACAATCGCCTCTTTGTAATTCTGAGCGGCAGCGAAGAATCTCTACTCAGTGAGAGGCAAATTATAAAGAAAAGAAAGATGAAAAAGACAATATATACGATTGCAGCCTTGATTGGCATCTCCTCTCTCGTATCGTGCGACGACTGGCTCGATGTTGCTCCAAACACCGATGTCCCGGCCAAGGAACTCTTTACTACCGAGAATGGTTATAAGAGTGCTCTTGCAGGTCTTTACATAACGATGACCGAGGAGGATACATACGGAAACAATCTCAGTTTCGGCCTTATGGACCAGCTTGCCCAGATGTATGACAGGCTTCCCGAGGGAACGACCAACCGCAACACTGTTTACATATATGACAGGGAGACAAGCGGCGGTTACAATACAAAAGGCGTTTTGGCCAACATGTGGCGTTCGCAGTACAATATTATCGCCAATGCAAACAACCTGCTCAAATGGTGGGATATAAATGCCGATGAGGTTATCGCCGATTCTGTGACACGCAACATGATACGTGGCGAGGCCCTTGCCCTGCGTGCCTATATCCATTTTGACCTTTTGCGTGGCTGGGGACCTGCAAACTATGCAGGCAGCGATGCGGCAAAGGAGATGAAATGTATCCCTTATCGCACTGTTGCCGACCACTCAAAGCAGCCGCTGTTGACTGCAAGGGAGGTCGTTGAGAACATCATCAAGGACCTGAAAGAGGCAAAGGAGTGCCTTGCTTTTGAGAAGGACCTTGACTTGACCGACCGTATTGAAAACAGATATCTGCGCATGAACTACCATGCTGTAAATGCAATGTTGGCGCGTGTCTACAATTATGCAGGCGATAATGAGAACGCAGCGATGCATGCAAGAATGGTGATAGAGGAGTGTGGCCTTGTGCTCCAGAGCAGCAATGACAACGACCCGATTCTCTCGAATGAGGTGATTTTCGGTCTTAACATGCATGAACTCAAGGATAACCTTTCCGATTACTTTGCGGTAGGTGACAAGATGCATACAAAGTATTATCTCAATCTCTCGACATTGAACTCCATTTTCGAGAGTGTGGGTACAGAGAGTGAGGATATGCGTGCCAAGGGTACTGCATTCTATCGTAGCAATGAACAGCAGTGTGCGATTTCGCTCAAATATATCGACAACGACAACGAGGTGATTCCGCTCATACGCCTCCCTGAGATGTACTACATCGCATGCGAGGTATCGGATGCAAGTGATGAGGCTGCATACTATATAAATACGGTACGCAACAAGAGAGGTATCTCCAAGGCCAAAGATGTGGTGTGCGATACCGAGGAACAGCGTATTGCAGCGCTCAACAAGGAGTACCGCAAGGAGTTTTATGGCGAAGGCCAATATTTCTGGTTCCTCAAGACACATGGTGTCATAGGAACTATGGCACATAGCCCCGAGGTGACACTTGTCGAGGAGAATTTCATATTCCCGTTGCCCGATGCCGAGGTCGAGTATGGCTGGACCGAGGAAGAAGAGGAGGTTGAAGAGGAGACTCAGAACGAAGGTACAGAGATTATACCAAGAGGATAAACATGAGATATTGATTATAATATGAAAAAGGATATTCATTATATGATAGGGCTGTTCTGCCTTGCTTTGACATTTACAGCCTGCGAGAGCCGTGAACCTGATCTTTTTGACGGTAGCGCCAACGGTGCATATTTCGACTATGAGTATGCAGCTGATTTTGACAGGGAACTCAATTTCAGCGACCATATCGTCGGTTCTCCCGACACGGTCTCATTGACACTGAAAGTGAAACTTCTCGGTTACCTCAAGGACGAAGGACGTACGCTGTCTGTCAAGACAAAGGAGGTAGAGGGTTATCTGCCGGCCGATGTAACCATTGATGAGGTGGTTTTTGCCGGCAAGGAGTATGAGAAGGATATCGAGGTCAAGGTGAAGCGTCCCGAGATTGAGGACTCGGTTTATGCCGTTTGCATCTACCTTGACGGCAGCGGTGACTTGGGTGAAGGCATTGCCGGAAAGAATGAGATAAATCTTTTTGTAACTGAGTCTTACGGGCAACCGTCAGTATGGTACAGCCATGTCGAGACATATCTTGGAAGCTGGAACAAGGAGAAGCACATATTCCTTGCCAACCATACGGGCAATAACCGCTTCTATGAGAATCTTTTTGACAACAATTCAGGCATGCATCTGTTCGACTCTATTCTTGCACTCAACGTAAGTGCTGTAAACTCGCTGCTTGCAAGCGAACCGGTCGAACCGATAGCTGTTGACCTGCCGATACTCAAGGAGACCGATTATCCCGATTACCGCCAGCCATACTTCTGGAGCGAGTACGAGGAGCTTCTCGGCGTCTTCAGGGCAAATAAGTTCTGCCGTTTTGTAGGTATGCTCGGAGGCTCAAATGTGAGGGATGTGGCCGCACTCTTTGCCAGCGATGCGGCAAGGGAGGAGATGGAGGCAGGCGCTGCCGATTTCCACAAGGACGATGTCCTTTATATGTTGAACCAGTACTACAATTATGCAATGATGGGTTATCCTATCAGTGAGTACAGGAACCTCTTCTGGGTGGAACTCAAGAACAATGTGAACTACAAGATGCGAATCCCGTTCTGGTGGGAAGACCCGAATGGCCTCGGTACGGCAGAGATTGTGAAGAAGTATTTCGGAGAGTACAAGGACGACAAGTACCAGTTCATGATCAAGACAATGATGAAGGAGGATGGTTCTGAGAATTTCATTACAGAATCTATCCTGCCGTTCCGTTATGATGCAGAGAAAGGTACATATGTCTGGGATTCTTCTCTCTTCGGTACAAAGCAACTTTCGGGTGAGGATCGCCTTAAGGAGTGCTACCGTATAATAAAGGCTGCGAACGACAAGCGTCCTGTGACAAGAAGATACGACATCCCTGATGTTGAACTCGACTGATTCAATGTCCAACATAAAGATAGAAACGATTATGAAGAATATGAAAAAAATATCGTCACTTATACTTTCTGTGCTCCTTTTGACAGGTTGTTACGAGGATAAGGGTAACTATGACTACTCTTTGGACAGGATGAATGAGATAACGTCGGTCACATTCTCGCCATCTGTGGCCGTTTCGCCCAAAGGAGATGTCATTGAGGTCCAGCAGGCTTTGGATGAGGATGACAGAAGACGTCGCATCGATGCCATTGTAGAACAGACGATCGCTAAGGATCTTGAAAATCTCGAGTTCTACTGGTGCAGGACATATGTCGATGAGAACGGTAAAGGAGTCAAGGATACAATACTCACAAAAGGTTTCCTTGAGTTCGACCTCCCTGTAGGAAAAGCGATGTCATATGACATATACCTGCAGATATATGACACGAGTACCGACCTCTCGCACTATTCATCGTTTAAGGTGAATACACGTCCTGTGTTCAAGAACAGCCTCTTTGTCATGCATGGCGAAGAGGGCAAACGCAAAATCGGCAACATCGAGGTCATCGGCAACGAGACTAAGATATATACAGATGTCAAGTCCGTAACAAGGGACAACAACCATTACGAGAATGCCGAAGGCTTCGGTTATACTACCTATATAAACATCCCTGAGGATTTATCAAACATAGGTGAGGTCAATGCCTTGACTGTATATGGCGATAATGGTGAAACAAGGGCATATGACCCTCATGGAATGAGAGTGAAATTCACCGCATCCCAACTCTTCAAGCCCGAGAGCGGGAACTTCTCTTACAAGAAAACCATACAGACCGGCGACCCCTCGAACTACACTCAGTACAAAGTGGTTCTCTCGGATAACGGTGAGGCGTATGTCGGCAACTACGTACATGCTCTCTACAAACCGGGATATGGTTGTGTAGACAATCCGGACCTTCCGCATGAGACCGACTACGAGATTACTGCAGCAACCATTACGCATAACCGTTTCCTTATGTGGGATGCCAAGAACGGCCGTTTCCTCTATTCGGCAAAGCAGGATCCGGGCTTTGCCATTGACGAGACAAACTCAATAAGGCCAAACTATGTTTCAATGAGCCCGTTGCTCGATGCGCATGTGAAGTTCCAGGGATTGCAGAAGTCACCCGTAGGAATGACTGCAGTGATGGGATATATAAACTATCGCGACAGTTACGATCAGCAGAATCCGTTCTTCATATTCAAGGATGAAGCAACTGGCGACTATTACCGATACGAGTTGCTCATGCAGGATATCGGTGACGGAAGCAAGGTTAAGCGTTCGCGTGCTGCCGGTGAAGAAGAGGAGGAGGTCCTTTCGGCATATACGGTGATTAGCGAGAAGAAACTTACCGGCCTTACACCGGACGATATGTCTACCATTACATACAACTCTTGGTTCACAACGACTAACCTCTTCTTTGTCCAGGGCAACACGGTTTATCGCTATAATGCATCCAATGGTGACAAGTTTGTTGTCTACGAAGCACCTGAGGGCTATGATGTGACTAAGATAAAGTTCCGCACCGAGGAGTCTTCGGCCTTTAGCGACGATCTTGGACTTTACCTGAATATAGTATTGTTCAACGGAGTCAATGGAGCAGTAGCTGAAATAAAGTTCGATACAGCCGCTGATGTGGATAACGATTATACGCCACAGTTCTATGACAAGGACAACGAGGGTAATCTATGGGGTGAAATCAAGGATATACAGTTCGTTTATGAGTATATGTACAAGGTGACGGAGTATTAAAAACTGAAAAAGGAAAGCTATTGAAATAGAATAGAATAATTATGAGAAGAACAATGATCATGGCATTGCTTGTCATTACTGCAGCAATGTCAGCATTTGCCCAGCAGGGTATTATGGTAAAAGGCAAGATTGACGGTATAAAGAAAGGCCGGCTATACATGCTTGCGCGTTCATCTGAGGATGTAACAGATACCCTTGGCTTCTGCGACTTCAAGAGAGGCAAGTTCACTCTAAAGGCACAGGCGACAGAGCCTGTGTTGGCGCAACTCGTTGTCGAAGGGTTTTCGGGTGGCTTTACCATGTTTGCCGAGCCGGGTACCACATACAGCGCCTGCCTGAGCGAGGGCGACAACTTCTTTATCAGCGGTGGTAAGCTCAACGAAAGTTATACTGCGCATATGCAGGCCGCCGATTCGCTCCGTAATGTGGTTTCTGCTTTACAGGATCGTTATGAAGCATTGCGTTCCGAGAGGAAATTGCGTAGCGCCAGTCTTGTCAATGATACCCTGAAACAGGAACAAGAGAACCTGAGGGCGTTTACAAACGCTTTCCTTGATGCAAATGACAACGTAATAACCGCATATACGATATATTCCAATATGCTTATGCGTGATGCCGGTCTGAAGGAGTCGCGGAGAATGTATGCAGATTTGGGCAGTGGTGCAAAGTCTTCACAATATGGCCGCATCATAAAGGAGCGTATCGACCGGCTGGCAAAGACTGACCGGGGTGCAAAAGCTCCCGATTTCACTTTGTCCGATGTCGATGGTAATCAGGTTACAATGAGCGCTGTCAAGGGGAAGATAAAGATTGTTGATTTCTGGGCAAGTTGGTGTGGCCCATGCCGTTTGAATAATCCACACTTGAAGAAACTCTATGAGGAGTATCATGATAGGGGTTTGGAGATTGTCGGTGTCTCGCTTGATACAGATAAGGAGGCATGGCAGATGGCTATTGAAAAGGATGGCCTCACATGGGTTAATGTATCATCCCTCAAGGGTTGGGATTGCGAGACAATACGTCTCTACAGCATCAGTGGTGTTCCGTCGCTGTTCATCCTCGATGAGCACAACAACATAATTGCCACAGGTTTGCGCGGTGAACAGCTCAAGGCGTTCCTTGAAGAGAATCTATGAAAGTTGAAAACTGAAAACGGAAAAGTGAAACCGCTTTCGGTTGAACCTTCTACAAATCTGCGATTAAGCGAGCGAGATACAAGTTTATTTGTAATCTCACTACGAGCAGAAGCAGGTTCAATGAATTTAATACGAACTGTGTGACAGGTTGCAGGCAGCGCAGACTGCCTTGCTCTGCCTGCGGCAGCGACCTACGGTTCCGTATGAGCATGAAGAAACCCAATTAACCCGCGGACATTGTCATTGCCTTTAGCCCCTGCGGGCGGCGACCTACGGTTCCGAGCGAGCGCTGTGACGAGGAATCTCAAACCTGCGAAAAACGGGATTTTTTCGGGCAAAGCCCTCAACAACACGTCTCCCTCCGGTTTGGAATGACAAAAACGGTATCGGGATGACGAGGAATCGCAAGAAGGATGAAAAATATAAACGACAATAACAGTATAAAACATAAACTATGAGAAAATTACTGACATTAGCCCTGCTGGCTGTGGCAACGTTTGCCATGGCGCAAGAGAAGAATTTTGTCATCAGAGGCGAAATGACAAGCGCAAAATTGTGCTACAGCGATGAGACAATAAACGAGGTCAAACTGGAACGCACTGTCGATGGCGTGCCTGTGGTAGCAGCCACGGCACCTGTGGTCGACGGCAAGTTTGTGCTTCAAGGCAAAGCGCCTGAGGTCATGGAACTGTGCAACATCACAGGCTTTGACAACGGCAGTATTCCTTTGTTCCTTGAGGAGGGCGAGATAACCGTATTCCCGTTCGATGCCGCGTATCCGGTAGGTGCAAGAATAGGCGGCAGCCCAAGCAACGAAAAATATCAGGAGTACATTGACCTTAACAACAAGTGCATCCAGGAGAGCAAGGTGCGCATGAAGGAGGCGCAGGCCAATATCCCGAAAGAGGTACAAGGCAACATTGAGGAGGAACTCAAATTCACATCTCCCACATTTTATGTTAACAACATGCACTTCAAGGTAGCCATTCTGGATTTCATCTATGAGAATATTGACTCACCTGTGGTTTTGTATGTGATAAAGTATTCAATGGTTCCAACATTCAATACCGATGTCATACAAGGTTTTCTTAATGCAATACCGCAAGATCTTCACAAACAGGCAATGTACCGCGAGCTTGTGAACGAGATTCGTTCGGCTAACCTCAAGGAGGGATCTGTTGCTCCGGATATTGTCGGGCGCACTCCCGAGGGTAACGAACTTACCCTCTCCGACTTCAAGGGTAAATACGTATTCATTGATTTTTGGGCAAGCTGGTGCGCGCCTTGCCGTCGCGAGATTCCGTACCTGAAGGAGGCACTCGCCTACAGCGAGAAGAGCGACAATCTGGTTGTACTGAGCTACTCAATTGACAACGATATGGAAGCCTGGACAGGTTGCATTGAGAGTAATCAGCTGATTCACAAGAATTGGGTACATATATCAACCCTAAAGGGGTGGAACAGCGAGGGCGCAAAGCTCTTCAACGTTAAGGGTGTTCCTCACACAGTGCTGATAGATCCCGAAGGAAATGTCGTGGAGTTCAACTTGAGAGGCGAAGAGATGGTTAAGAAACTGAAAGGCATCGTAGACGGTGCAAACAAATAAAAGAGTAGAGCCATGAAAAGATTATTGACTACAATATTATCAGTTGCTTTCTGCATTGCAGTGAGCGCACAGGGAACATGCGTCATCAACGGTGTCATAGACGACGTTAAGACTGCCGACGGCAAAAAGGTTAAGAAGGTGTATCTTACACGTACTGATGAGTACGGTCAGGCAGAGACCGTTGCCGAGGCAAAAGTGAAGAAAGGCAAGTATACATTCAAACATGAGCTTGCGCAGGATGAGCCCGTGCTCATGTATGTTATAACCGGCTTCGGCGAAGGAGAGGGTATAGAGGTCTTTGTAGAGCCGGGCGAGGTTGCCGTAAACACAGCATCGGCAGCAACCCCTTGCGCGACAACCGTTGCCGGCACACCAACCAATGATACCTATTCCGAATACCAGAAGGTAATTGGAGAGGGTGTCAGTGCCGCAGAGAAATGTGCCGATGAGAGCGCGAGATCAAAAGAGGCTATCAAATCTCTTTCGCAGAGAATAAGATTCCTCATTGAACATAATGCGTCGCCGATGACACCACTTGAGATAGAGCGTTACCTGTTGCAACAGCTTACACCGTCCTATGCCGATCAGATGCTCAAGTCTGTATCTACAACTTTGTATGATCATCCTTATTATCTCTCTTTGCGTAATAAGGTACTTGCAAGCGCCCTCAAGGTGGGCAATGAGGTCCCCGATATCACATTGCCGATGCTCGGCGGTGAGAAGAAGCACCTGAACGACCTCCGTGGCAAATATGTTGTACTCAGCTTCTGGGCAAACGGTTGTGAGAAATCCGCTGCGGTTCTTGCCGAGTTGAAGAAAGTATTCGATGTAATAAAGGAGAATGATGAATTTGCCTTCCTCAGCTTTGCCCTTGAGAACGATGCGGCGGCGTGGAAGGCTGCTGTAGAGAGCAAAGGCATCAATGTTGAGGGCTGGTTGAACGCTTGTGACGGTATGGGTGCAGACTCGCCTGCAGCAAAGCTTTTCGGTGTCGATAAGGCTCCGAGGATAATTTTCATAGAGCCAGAGGGTCGCGCTGTGTCACTTGACCAGGAAGTTGAGGAGCTTCAGATGCGTATTGAGCAGATTATGGAGGGCGATCTTTATTACCTTGATCAGGAAGAATAATGTGAATGGCCTTAATGCAGATTCCTGCGTTATACAAGGCTTTCAATCTGTTATAAGCATTCCCTTTTGTTATGCAAGAGGGAATGTTTTTTATTGCGCGTGGCTGCTTCGGGGGCTTTAGGGTCTACAAGGTCATTACAAATCCAGAGGGATTACAACATGTACAAGAGGCATGAGGGTGCAATTGATAGAGTTCAGAAGGAGGTCAAGGAATATGTCAAGCAGAATGCAAACACTTGTGTACGTCTGGAGACTATCATCGGCAGAGTCGAGAACGTGCA
>JAFQEZ010000085.1 GCA_017398805.1 Bacteroidaceae bacterium
TTAAAGCAAAGATAGCAAACTTTATCCATTCAGAGTGAGAGAAAGGGGGACATTGTCTCTCTTTCCTCTCTGAAAAATAAATGTTTTTATTGCTTATTATCCGCACCCAAAAAGTTGCATTTATAAGTTGAACTCAAGAATAAAGAAATGGAAGTTCGAGGAATAACGGCCAAATATTCCTTGATTATATCAGGGACATTACCACCAGTTGTATTATGACCACTCTCAGAAACATACATACCGGATAGACCGTTGCATACGCCACTGATGGATTATCGCTATCCATAGTATCACTGGCATAACTTAGTGCCATCGGATTCGCCATAGAACCGCACAGCAAACCTGTAACAGAACCGAAATCCATCTTCATGGTGCGCAATGCAAGGATGCCTATTATAAGTACAGGCAAGAATGTTATCAGGAAACCGAGTACAAGCCACAGGACACCTTCGGGGCGCACGACAGTCTCAAAGAAGTGTTCTCCTGCATCAAGCCCAAGACAGGCAAGATAGAGATTGAGTCCCAGTGCGCGCAACATCATGTTTGCGCTCTGCGTAGTGTATGTAACCATATGCAGTCGGGGACCGAATGTTCCGATAAGTATTCCCACGATAATGGGACCGCCGGCAAGACCCAATTTAACCGGCAAGGATATGCCCGGCAATGAGAACGGGATACTGCCGAGAACAAGACCAAGGATTATTCCAATGAAGACAGAGACAAGATTCGGTTCGTTCAGGCTCTTGACCGCATTTCCGAGAATACCCTCGACACGCTTTATATCTGCAGCCTCACCTACTACAGTCAGGCGGTCGCCAAGTTGAAGGACAAGGTCAGGTGTTGCGAGAAGCTGCACTCCAGAACGGTATACACGGCTTATATTAATGCCATAATTATTCCTCAAACGCAAAGAAGAGAGTTTCTTGCCATTGATTTCGGGCCTTGTTACAAGTATACGTTGCGAAATGAGCTCGCTGTCAATCTTGTTCCAGTCAATGTCACCGCTATTCCAATCCTTCTGCTCCTGTTCACCGAAAATAAGTGCCAAAGATGCAGCATCCTCAGGTTTCGTCATTACAAGCAACACATCATTCTCAAGCAATCTCCTGCTGCTCATGGGAATGAGCACATGCCCGTCGTGCCACATACGCGATATCACGAAATGCTTGCTGCTCATGGTTGCTACCTCCTCTATTGTCTTGCCCACGATACCCGGATTTGTAACCATGTAACTTGCAATGAAGACGTTCTTCTTATGCTTGCTGTCGGGCTGCGGCATATCCTGTGGACGGACAAAAAGTTTGCGGAGCGTAATTATCGCCAAGATCACACCCACGACGCCAAGAGGATAGGTCAACGCACAACTGAGTGCAGCACCGCTGCCGTCAATACCCAACTGATCAAGAGTCTGTTGGGCAGCAGCCAGTGCAGGAGTATTGGTCGTTGCACCGCAAAGTATTCCCGACATATCGGGGATAGATACAGCAAAGATATAACTCAATGCTATCGCCAGCAATGTTCCTGTGAGCAGAAGGCCGAGCGCAGGCGTTATAAGGCGTACACCCTCGGTACGCATGGAACTGAAGAAACCCGGACCTACCTGCAGACCAAGCGCATAGACAAACAGCACAAGACCGAAAGTCTCGGCATAGTGTAGCATCCGGCCATCGATACTTAGCCCGAAATGCCCGGCCATAATACCTATGAAAAACACGAAGGTGATACCCAAAGATATTCCGCAGACACGCACCTTGCCGAGCATTATGCCTACTGCAGATATGAGCGACAGCACCACAATTGCCTGCAGCGCCGAATGCTGAACGAAAAGAGTCTCCAGAAAATCCATTGATTACAAGATTCTGCACAAAGGTAATCCCTTTTTCCCAATCGGCAAAGCCATTCAGCACACTTGCCGTTATAAAGTTTATTGACTCTATCTGATTTATTATTATCTTTGGGCTGCATTCGAATGCAGCCCAAAGATTTTGCAAGCAAAAAAGCAATGAAACGAGAAAAACTGTTCAAGCACCTCTCAATCGGCCTGTTCGCCCTGATAACTGCCATTCTTATGGTTGCCACCATAATGGAAAAGTTTCATGGTACTGAGTACGCATTACAGAATATCTACTGCGCCGATTGGATGATTGCATTATGGACAGCAGCTACACTCTCGGGCATTGTATACATACTGCAGCGCAGGATGCAACGGCAGCCTGCAACGCTGTGCCTGCATCTGGCATTCGTGGTCATTCTCCTTGGCGCATTAGTAACGCACACAACAGGCAAGCAAGGGCAGATACACATGCGCATCGGCGATTACACAAACAAATATACACTTGACGACGGTTCTGTTGAGAAATTACCTTTCAGTCTATCTCTACATAGTTTTGAAGTCACAAGATATGCAGGGAGCGAAGCGCCGATGGATTTCGTGAGCGGCATAGTCGTTTATGACGATGAACGCATTGAAGGGACTGTATCAATGAACAATATATTCAAGCACAAAGGATACCGTTTCTACCAGTCGGGGTATGACGATGATGAAAAAGGCACGTTCCTCTCAATCTCATACGACCCTTGGGGAATAGGTATCACATATGCAGGATATTCCCTCCTGTTGCTCTCTATGCTGTTATTCTTCCTGCAACCTGGCAGCCGTTTCCGCGCTCTTTTGCGTAAAAGAGCAGTTGTACTGCTGCTTATTTTTACCGCATCTGCGACAAACGCCCAGGAGAGGCCGCAGACTCTGCCTAAAGATGTTGCCGAAGAGTTCTGCAACCTGCACGTGAACTACAATGACAGAATATGCCCTTTGCAGACACTGGCCATAGACTTCACTTCAAAGGTATATGGCAAAAGAAGCTACAAAGGCTACACAGCCGAGCAGGTTCTCTGCGGTTGGTTCTTTTTCTACGACGAATGGAAAACAGAGCCTATGATAAAGATAAAAGGGGCGGAGGTAAAAGAGACACTTGGCATTGATGGAGATTATGCCGCACTCACAGATTTTGTGGACCGCAACGGCTACAAGCTGGAAACGGCCCTGCGCGAAAAGGATAATCTGGGAAAAAAGGATTTTGCAGCCGCTAACGAAAAGTTCAACATAATAAGCATGCTCTGCACCGGTACTCTGTTGAAAATATTTCCACATGCAGACCCCACAACCGGACATGTGACATGGTACTCTTTCGCAGAGACTTTGCCTGCCGACATCCCCAACGAAGAGCAACTTTTCATAAACAAGGGCATGAACCTTGTAGCCGAGAAAGTAGCAGAACGTGACTATGAAGGAACAAAAGCAATAACTGCAAAAATAAGGAAATATCAGGTCAAAAAGGGAGGTGAGAGTATCCCGTCAGAAGCCAGATTCAAGGCCGAAAAGCTATACAATAGCCTGGAAGGAAACCGCCTACTGGCAATGGTGTGCCTTGCAATAGGCACAATTACATTTCTGTTCTTCTGCTTGAAAAGCAGAGAAAACACTTGTGTCATTTCGAACGCATGTGAGAAATCTCAAGGATATCTCACGATAACCGTCATTTGTGTTGCTCTGAAAATTCTGGCATGGCCCATCCTCGCCTACCTCACGCTGCAGATTGCACTGCGCTGGTACATAAGCGGACATATTCCACTCTCAAACGGTCATGAGACGATGATTTTCATGGCATGGTGCAGCATATTGCTTGCTCTATTCGCCGGTAGAAGGAGCAGGTTGATGCTACCGTTCGGCTATATTGTATGCGGATTCACGCTACTCGTCGCAACCATGGGCGAGGCAACACCGCAGATTACCCCGCTGATGCCTGTACTTCAGTCACCCCTGCTGTGCATACACGTACTGGTGATAATGATAGCATACACTCTATTGGCATTCACCATGCTCAACGGCATTGCAGCAGTGATAATGAAGATAACCCGCAAGAATAGAGAAGAGGAGATTGCCGCACTGCAGCGGACAAGCATCCTTATGCTCTACCCTGCCCTGTTCTTGCTCACCGCCGGAATATTCATAGGCGCAGTATGGGCAAACATATCGTGGGGCCGTTACTGGGGTTGGGACCCCAAGGAGGTGTGGGCACTCATCACAATGCTTGTCTACAGCGCCACACTGCACAGCGGATCGATAAAGGCTATGCGCCGCCCCATGTTCTTCCACATATACTGCATTGTGGCATTCCTGACAGTGTTAATCACCTACTTTGGCGTCAACTTCATCCTTGGCGGCATGCACAGCTACGCGTGATAGAGGGGAATTTGCTTCCACAGTTTCTCTTCGTCCGTTGGAACGCCTTGGTGTTTCTACTCCTAAACTTTCTTCTGATATTCTATGTAACGAGGATCCTGAAGCCCGAAGTGCCGGTATAGGCAAGGACATTCTCTGCTGCAACAGGAGCAAGAAACATACGGCTGTCCTGCATAATTCGTTCACGGTTTTGGAACAGGAAGAAGGCGTTGTCTATAAAAAGTTGCTTTTCGAGGAAAACATCAAGTTCCTCTATATAATCCTTTTGATGTCTCTTTTTGCCAAAGGATAGGTAACGGGTGGTCAAAAACTCTAGGAAAAATTTAAAATTAGCGAAACAAAGTCTGCCAATACTTATAAAAATATATTGTGTATGGCAGAATATAGAGTATTTTATTTTGCCGTTTAATCATCTTTTTGTATATTTGTGGCAAAATATAACACATTATGAGCATTATCGTAGGTAGAAAAAAGGAAATTGAGGAGTTGGAAAGACTCTATGAGAGTGAGCGCCCGGAATTTGTGGCTGTCTATGGAAGAAGGCGTGTTGGAAAGACATTCCTAATTAAACAGGCACTTAAAGGACGTATAACTTTTCAGCATACAGGTGTTTCGCCGGTAGATCAAGAGGGGGAGAAGAATCTTATGAGAACCCAACTTGAAAGTTTCCATTACACCTTGCTGAGCCATGGACTGGAAGGATATTCAAAACCTAAATCTTGGTTCGAAGCCTTTTTCCAGTTGAAACAACTTCTCATAAAACAAGACAACGGTTCACGCCAGGTAGTGTTTTTAGATGAGCTACCTTGGATGGATACGCCACGTTCGGGTTTCCTGTCTGCGTTTGAGAGTTTTTGGAATGGTTGGTGTAGTGGGCGAGATAACATAATGCTTGTTGTTTGCGGTAGCGCTACTTCTTGGATTCTAAGCAATTTGTCACGCAATAGAGGTGGATTATATGGCAGGCTGACTTGCGAAATAAAACTCACTCCATTTACTTTGAAAGAGTGCGAGGATTATTTCAAGAATGAAAATATCGAGATGTCTCGTTACGACATTGTACAATCATATATGGTTTTTGGCGGCATTCCTTACTATCTCAGTTACTTCAAAAAAGGAATGAGCTTTGAAGGAAATGCAGACAATATTCTTTTTGGGAAGAATCCACGGCTTAAAGATGAATTTAACCGCCTGTTCAACGCAATATTCTCAAATCCCGAAGATTGCAAGAAAATCATTCGTCTGCTTGCAAAAAAGCACGTCGGTTTTACCCGAGAAGAGATAGCAAAGGAAACAGGCCTGCCATTTGGAGGAGGTCTTACCGATACTCTGAATGCACTCGTTGAGAGTGATTTCATTCAGCGCTATCGTCCTTATAACGTATCGGGCAAGGTGTCATTTTACAAGCTTATTGACAATTTCTCTCTATTCTGGTTGAAATATGTGGAGCCGAACACCGAAGATATAAACTTTATGACCGACAATATGACCTCGAATATAATGAGAGTATGGCGAGGCGTTGCTTTTGAAGAGGTCTGCTGGCAACATATCGGACAAATTAAACGAGCTTTGGGAATTTCGGGAGTAAGTTCATCGATTTCAGCTTGGAGTGTGAAGGGTAACGATAACAAAGAAGGAGTACAGATTGACCTTCTCATAATAAGAAATGACAATGTGGTGAATTTATGCGAGATGAAATTTGCCGGTGATATATATTCTATCGACAAAGAGGAGGATGCCAAAATAAGGAATAGAATTCAAACTCTTATAAACACGCTATCACCTAAACAATCTGTCCATTTGACAATGATTACTACCTATGGAGTATCACACACCATGTATGGAGGGCGTGTTCAACAGCAAGTTATATTGGACGACCTTTTTCTGTCCTGACCTACGATAAAATAAAGAAAAAAAGAACCACCTTGCCGCAGTCTCTTGGGGCTGTAGCTTGGTGGTTCTGCTTGTCATTGCGCAATGGCAAGCAGAGGTAATCTCTTTAACCGGCACCGTTAAATTCCACAGCCAAGATAGCGTTTGAGATTGCCGCACTGCAGCGGACAAGCATCCTCATGCTCTACCCTGCCCTGTTCCTGCTCACCGCCGGAATATTCATAGGCGCTGTGTGGGCAAACATATCGTGGGGCCGTTACTGGGGTTGGGACCCCAAGGAGGTGTGGGCACTCATCACAATGCTCGTCTACAGCGCCACACTGCACAGCGGCTCGATAAAGGCTATGCGCCGCCCCATGTTCTTCCACATATACTGCATTGTGGCATTCCTGACAGTATTAATCACCTACTTCGGTGTCAACTTCATCCTCGGCGGCATGCACAGCTACGCGTGATAGAGGGGAATTTGCTTCCACAGTTTCTCTTCGTCCGTTGGAACGCCTTGGGATAATCATTGGAATGCTTTCTGCGGCGTTCTCTTGGTAAAATCTCCAGCAATTCACTCAATTCAATTTCGATACAGAGTCCGCTTCTCAACTCGACTCCATATTTCTCAAGTCGTTTAATATCATCTTTAAAATTCTTTGGTATAATCACCTGTGCGCTCTTGTCAATTACATCCGGGGCACAATCCGAACGCCCATCCTGTGATTCTGAACCACAGAACAGGGAGTATAATTTTTTGATTAACATAAACCAATTATTCTTTTACATATTAGGATTTGGGCGGATGAGGACGGAGATTTGTTGATTTGGGACAAAAAGTGCCGACACATTACGCATCTGAATGCTATAATCGAATAAGACTGTATTAAAAAAGAATACCCCAACGCAAAAATTGCGTCAGGGCAAGTTAAACAATATCTACTGAAGATATAAAATTCAGTCCAAATCATCAGGTTCGTCGCTGTCATCCTCGTTATTCTCGTTTACTAAAAACGAGGTAAAGACATTAAGAAAGGCAGACTCTTTGAAAAAGTAGTTAGGGTCTTGCTCAAGCTTATCGAGTATAAAATCAAAACCGAAATTTGCATACTCCTCCATTTTGTCAATAAGAGTCTTGACAACAGATTGAGCGGTAATTTCCTCTTTGTCAAGAGCAATCCAATCAATATCTGTGCGAGCGACAAGTGCAGCAAAAATGTATTCTCTAATTTTCCCATAAGCCTTTCTGCCTGCACGTTCCTCGATATTACCCCAATACATAATCGGCTGTCCTAAAACCTTTCTTTTGGCCGTGTCTTCAACTAAAGGCTTTGTTTGATTATAATACAAGCCAATGAAGAAAGCTATAATATAGACTTCATAACCAGCTCCAAATATCTTTCCACGAATATCATTATATTGACTTACACCTTTTCCATAGTCCGAGAAAACGGAAAGCACGGTGTCCTGATAACGCTTTTCAAATTCGGGATTACGCTTTGCCCAAAGTTCATATATATTTTCCATTACTCTTTGATTTTATCAACTGTTGTACGAATAGTAGCTAAATTATTTGCATCGAAACCATCAGCTTTTTTAATACGATAAACAGGGCAGTTCAGTCTCTCAACATCACTCAAACGCACCTTTCCCTTTGTTATAAAATCTTTAGTAACGATAATACATTGTTTTTTGATAGAGTTTATAACATTGTAGAAATAGTCCTCTTTTACATCGCCAAAAGAAGATGTAGCTGCATCGAAAATGAGAGGATAATCCTCGTCTCTCTTTTCCTGTGTAAAATCTGAAATGGCAAAAAGAATAGAAATATACATTACAGTCTTTTGAGAACCCGAAGGCTTGCTTATTTCAGTACCATTAGAACTGAATAACTTAATTTCGGTGGACTCATTCGCTGTTTGAACAAGGCGAATCCTGCCGTGGAAATCCGTTGCACTTAAGGTCTCAAGATACTCATTCGCTTTCTCTTCCATTTCAGAAAGGAAACGACGCAAATTCTCTTCTTTTGCGTGTCCAAATGCCTTTGAAATTTCATCAAGGACACGATGCACATCCCTCATAACGCGAACCTGCGAACTGTTGGGGTCAAGAGCATCAAGTTCATCTTTCAAAGATTTTAATGTAGCCTCTTTACTAGCCAATTCTGCTTTCAATTCAGCAAGACGAACTTCTGCTTTACCTTTTTGCTTAAAAAGTCCTCTAATATCGTTAAAATCCTTTTCGAGCACAGCTTCAGATACATTGCCTGCTTGGATTAAAAGACGAGCCTTTTCATCTTGAATATCCTGTAACTTATCTTCGACAGTTTTCAATTCAGAACGGTACCTATCTACGAGTTCACGCCTATCCACAATTTCTTGTGCTATCCCGGAAACAAAAGATTGGTTGCTACCACTCAACGATATTGAGAGATTATGTAAATCTTCTATATGTGAGTTCGGAAAAAGGATTTGCTCTTGAATCTGCTGTGCTTCGGTTTCATTCTTCAACTTCATGGCAACATGCCTCTTATAATCTTCTAGTTTGGCAACCATAAAATTATAAGCATCGGAGTCCTCTTCAATGGGGCGACCACAAACCTTGCAAATGCGGTCTGAAAGCATTTCTTCCAAAGTCTCTTGGTTCGGTAGATACCACGGCAGACCGGCTGTACCATTAACCAAAGTGTTCTGTATCTCTTCTACAGCCTTCAGTTTTCCTAACTCTTCGGCCTGCTTCTTGTCAAAGTCTCTCTCTAATTTACGTTTTTCTTTACTTAAAGCAGAACATTTATCCTTAAACTCCTTCAATATATCAGGGAAAGCACATAATATCCATTGCTTGTCAAGTAGGCTATGGTTATAATCAACAGAGCTAATAAGAGCCTTGAACTTATTTCTTTTCTCTTCTTGAGTTTTTCGCCTTGCCTCAATCTCCTTATATCTTTCAGATGTCTCTTGGTTTGCTTCTAATTCTTCAAGCTTCATTGAAAACACCTCGATAGAAGATTCAATTTCGCGAATGTCTCTTCTGTTTTCAGTGATTTTTTGAGAAACATCCATTATGCGATTTTCTAGTATCTTTGCTTCCCTAGAAACTCTGTCATCGGAGCGCATTTCCTTCAGGTATGCAGCGTTTGATTTCTCTTCAAAAGCCTTTGTAAACTCTACAAGCTCGTCGAACTTTCGTATATCAGAAAACTTATCGACCAACTGTTTAAGGGCTGTTCTGTCATTAAATACATTCAGCTCCGATTCTCCCTTAAACAGACTGAATCGTTGAATAAAAGCATCATAGCACCTATCTATAAGATATTTG
Organism: Bacteroidaceae bacterium; assembly: GCA_017398805.1. GTDB lineage: Bacteria > Bacteroidota > Bacteroidia > Bacteroidales > Bacteroidaceae > HGM04593. The sequence continues at coordinate 9,440 of JAFQEZ010000085.1, forward strand.
CCATTGACTTGCACCCTTTCAGAACCGTTAGTTTCATATCCTCTGAAAATAAGCGGGCCAACTTTATAAGTGTACTCGCCTGTCCTCTCAAAGGTAAAGGATTTCTCAACACTCTTTATACCGTCGTGTTCAAACGACATGTAAACAGAGACTTCATCGTGTTCTCCAATCTCCAATTTAGATTTACGCATTTCAGAAACGCTTTCAATATTACCTTTGTCAATGGTGGTATTGAAGAGCCATTGCAAAGCTTCAAAAAAAGTAGTTTTACCGTCTCCGTTTTCTCCTAAAATTAGAGTCAAGCCGTCCGAAAACTTAAAAAAGTTGTTATCGCCGTAGTAACTACGGAAATTCTTAATCTTTATTTCCTTTATTATCATACGTTACGCTTTAAGTATTCGTTAATTTCTTTCCATAACTCCTTTTCAGAAGCCCCCTCTTCTGTACGTTTGATAATCTGTGCTACAGCATTGATAACATGATTATCAGAGTCCAAAGCTTGGTAAATCGTACCAATCTCCGAATGGTCGTATTTCCCGAACTCCATAAGACGCTCATTCATAAGAACAGCGTGAAGCATTTTGTCTGTGTTGTTTATATATGCCATTTCTTTAGAATAATGATAAATCGTAATAAGATAAGACTTCTGAAAGTTCCGAATATGCAAAATCTGCATTCTCGGACATAGTAGCGAAGTCCTTGACTCGCTTAAGTTCGGTGGCAAGCAGACTGCGCTCCATTGTATAGCTTTCGGAGGCAGAACTGATTTCAGGAACGACAACTAAATCGTGTATAATTGCCATGTGTTTGTCCTTATGCAAACGCAGAATTCGACCTCTTCGCTGTATAAATTGGCGTGGGTTTCCTGTACTTGCACAAAATATCGCAAGTTCACTTCTTGGAACATCAACACCTTCGTCCAAACATTTCATAGATGTTAGAACTTCAAGACGGCCAGTAGCAAAATCTTCAAGAATATTATTTCTTTCCTTAATCCCGGAAATAAACTTGCGAACAGTGGTAGTAGGACTAACATCCTGTACTATTTGCGTGTATCTGTCAATTATAGAGTCAGCAACAACATCATCTGAAACAAATTCTGTAGAATCAAACATATCAGCGTTTTCATCATCAGGCCTACAGCCTTCAGGGACATAGACTAGTGTATATTTCAAGTTGCCAACCTCCTTGTACCTATCCTCTAAAATGCGTTTGAAGATTGCTTCCTTATTGATAGCCTTATGTATAATGCGTTTTCTCTTCAAAAGAAGATTCATAAGTATATCATCACCTTGTGGGAAGGCCTCTTTATCGTATATAAAGTATTTCGATAGTTGTTTTGAGACTTTAATATACTCTGCCATTTCTTCAGGTGTAAGACGAACTAAATGAGGGAAATATTTGTATCTGCACAAATATCCGTTATCAATAGCATCTTGCATAGAATATTCAAAAGTATATTCGTTGTTCTCACAACCAAAGAACTCCATAATGCTTTTTGTGCCTTTATAATCAAATTGACGCTCCGGGGTTGCAGAAAGTCCAATTCTACGTGCAAACTTAACAGCTTGCAGTCTGTCGAGAATTCTTCCTGCTCCCATATTATGTGCTTCATCAGCAATCAACAGAATTTGTTTGGTAGCCTTTTTATTGAAGTCTATAAGACTACGGAAAATACTCTCTCTTGCAAACGAAGCATAAGTAGCAATAATGATATATGAAGGTTCAATGCCTGAAAAATTAAAATTCTCTTTGTTCTTTATAGCATCCAACTCATTAGCCCAATCCTTGTTTTTAGAACAAACTTTTACGATATTGCTAAAATGAAATTTCTTACATTCCTTTTCCCATTGGTCTACAAGGGTAATGGTAGGAACTAAAATAATCGCCTTATAAAAGTCAAATTTGTTGTATATATTCAGGAGGCAGTTAAGTGAGGTCAAGGTTTTACCTGTACCTGTTGCCATTGCAAATAAACCTTTTTGCTTATTAGGTTCACTTTTCCACTTATTAAATGCCTCAATCTGATAATCGCGGGGCGAACCACAAGGAAAAGCCGGTTTTTCCTCTGTATGCGAGGAGTTGGCTACATTCGCATTTATCCTGTCGATTATAGCACGTACTTTAGATTTTGCCCTAAATAAAGCATTGACGATATTGAGCGGTAATTGGCCTTGTGAATACTCTTTGATTATTTCTTCTTCATCTACAAGAAGCTGCTTCAAACTCTTTCCGCCAAAGGTTTCGCAAATCTTTGTTCGTATGTCTTCCGGAGCAAGATATGATACGGTTTCATCTTTTCCAGAGAAAGTAAGCTCAAAATCATTCTCAATATCAGAAATGCGGACAGCATCATTGACACTATCCCAATCACAAAAAGCAGATATACTCTCACAATTTTCAATAAGTGCGGTACGGGAAAAATTACAAGAACCGTCAAAAGCGACTTTATTCAATCCGTCGTAAAACACACCGATTTTACTATGAGAAATACCAAAACTCTCATACGGCTTGATAATCTTTATTTCCAGCCTTTCATTGCGAATGAGCCAAGATAAACATTCAAAAAAATGTTTACTTCTATCAGATAAAGCGTCTTTGATAGACTCTAAATCCGAAAGGTTAAAAGCCGGAATAATCAAGTCCTTATTTTGAGCTGCAAGAATGACATCTTTGTCTTCAGCAGAAAGAATATCATTTATTATCATTCGCATACGGCCACCATTATAAAGGAACGTGGCGAAACCATCTGCTAGGATATTTATAGCTGATGACGAGAAGAAACCTAGTTTCAAGTCAAACTGTGTTGAATTGCATAGAGCCTCGGAGAAAAAGCCAATAGGCTCCCACTCTGTTTTAGACTTAAAACGCCTGCTTTGAGGCCATATAACATCTGACTTCAGCATACGAATTTAAATAAAACAATTAGCACATAAAACCTCGTCATCGCCAAGTAGGTCAACCAACTTATTACTCTTGCAACTGTTTTCTGCTTCTTCGGTTTTCCTTATATGGTCAAGTTTGATTTGCCTTATTCTCTCCGGCTTAATAAGGTCTTTCAAAGGTTCTCCCTGTATCCAAGTGTACCCTTCTTTCTCATAATCCATTGCTTTTTGGAATAAATCAGGGTGCTGCTCATAAAGCCATATCCACTCTATTTTTTGCTGAAAGAAACAGAAATAACAACCTGAACGGCTTCTGCAATACTTACCTTTTTTACCGTCTACTTCAAATTCTATTAAATTATAGTATGCAGGTATTCCAACACCGCTTTCCTCAAGAATTCTAAATATATCTTCTTTACCTAGTACATCTTCGTTGTCCAACAAAGGAAATTCATCTAATTTACCTACAGGATATTCAGTATATTGTTTCAAATAAGAAAAAACAGCATAATTAAATGTCTTAATATCAATATCAAGTAAGGCATTAAGTTTCTTTGAGTAAAAAAATGTCTTTGTCAGGTCGGCTTCCAAAAAGGGCTTTGCCTCTTCAAAGGTATCATCCGATGCAACATTCTTATAACATTCGATAAAACGCTCTTTGTTTGCGTTTTTCAAAACCTCATTTACAACATCAACGCTCCATATATTCTTGCGAAATGGATAAACAGCCTGAATATTAGGTTTGGTCGAAACATATCCCTCTCTATCTTCGTCTCCTCGTATTCCGACATAAGAGATAGAAGGTGTTTCGCCAATATATTTCTCCATTTCAGCAAGCTTCATTTTTTGAGTACACCAACGAGCCTGAACGGAGGGTAAATATCCGCCACTCGTTTTTAGGAAGTGGTCAAAAGGAGTAGGCTCTGGACTACCTTGTGCAGCGGAGAGTGTAGTAATGTGCCCTAAATATGAGCGCAATTTATCAACAAGTTGTTCTGTCTCTGCCAACTCGACTTTAGTATCACAAGTGAAAAAGTCTATATCAAGTGTTGGGTATTTGTCTTTCAAATAGATAGCCAAAGCAGCACTATCCTTGCCACCTGAAATACCTAAAACGTGTCTTACTTTATTACTCATTTAAGTTTCTCCTTTATAAGATTTATCATTGCTGCAATATTCAAATTATCATCATCACCCAAGACTTCTTTCAATCTCTTCATCATCATAACCATATCTTTGTTAGCGTTGTCTGATAAAACTATCTGTTTAGTCAATGCAGCATCTTTATTTTGAGTTATATGCAGACGCACAATGTTTTCATCTGAAGATTTGTGCATTTCAACATAATCATCAAGTTGAAAAAGCCTATCTTTTAATGACATCAGCAAGAAAGACTTTTCACTATCTTTAATTTTATCTAGTGCTTTATTGAGTATAACAAAGCATATAGACTCTATCCAATTTTTCCTATCATCATAATTGCCTATAAGACGAGAATAGAAATTCTTAATATCGTTAGGCATAAGTTCGACCTTTACAAACTTATATCTATTGTTAATTATTGGTTTATATACGGTAAAATCAGATTCTTTAATCTTTAGAGCTTTCAATATTTGTTCTTCAATGGACTTGATAAAATCATCATAACAACTTCTTAATGAACGAATACAATCATGTAGAACGGAAACAAAACTATCTATTGCCTCCGGATTTTGAGCGAGTACGACTTCTTTGAAACCTAAAGCTTCCGGCAGATCCTCAAAGAAAGTCTTCTCCGGGTCTACCGCTTTGGAAATAACATCACGGAATTTCTTTGCGTTGGTAGAAATATCTTTTGTCGTTTTTGCATAGTTATCAAGTCGGTTGTAAAATACCAAGAACGGCTTAATGGTTTCTACAAAAGATGTATCACTCAATGATGTTTCACGAAGGTTTATAGCCTCACGGTATTTATCAAAGAATACCTGCTTAACGCCCTCTATTTTGAACGACTTAACCGTAAAAGAATTGGGTGTCCTTTGAATGAGTTCAAGGACTTCTCGATTGATTGAAGGAACAAAAGTATTATCTGAATACAATGCATAGTCATTCTTTTTGGCAATTAAGAATGTCGGAAGCCAACAATCAACAAGACCTCTTTTTAATCCGTATGGAGCAGATAAAAGGATTTTCTGCAAATCACCAAGTTTCCGGGGCTTTCCCTGCGTTGATTTAAGGAACTCTTCTCCTGCATCCCAAATTCGCTTGAACGAAACTTCGGTAGGAGCACCAAAAGAATAACCTATCGGCTCTTCCTTGTGCATACCCGTATGTTTCACCAAAGTCAAATATATAGACTTTTCAGGAGGGAATTTGTCTGCCTCAAAACCAATATCAGCCTTGTTCCTATTCTCCAGCAAGGAGAGCAAGAAGTTATGACGCGCTACTGTCATCGTACCGCTTGGCTTATGTTTGTTTATAAGTTCATTCTTGAAGATTGGCGTTGCAAAATATATCGTATCAGCTATATGTGAGACAAAACGAATCAAGTTCTTTTGACTATCTATTGCCTCTACTGATTTGCCATTAAATATCCATTCTACATTATTAGAGAAAAGACTATCAATGACTATTTTATTAAGAATGGATTTTTCATACTCAAGCAGGTTATCTATTTCTTTATTCGCGACCTTATCATTTTCATCAGCGACATAGTAATCTCTAACCCAATTTAATTTATCAATTTCAAAAATATGGTCAATGATTAAATCTGAATTCTTGAAAATACAATAAGCAATAGGCAACCCTGTATAGGACAGGCACTGCTCTTCAATCTGCGAAATATCCTCTTTCCTGCAAAAAACGAGGTTAATAACACCGTCTATTTCGTTAGGTACAAACTTTGAAATAGGTGTGCTTGTTATTTGGTATTCAAAGAAACGAGGAGTTCCCGTCCTGTAATAATGAGAGTTCGCAATTGAAACTTTGAACTCAAAAAGAGACTTTAACTTATCAATGAAATCTTCAGTACGCTTGCATTCTACAGATGCATTATATAGTCCCATTTCTATATCTACATCTGTGCCTTCAAACAAGATGTATTTAGATTTATATTTAGCAAAGCGGATAATCTTTGTTTGCTCCAATTTCTTGACAATAGGAGCAATATCCTTATATCCCATTGCTAAAGAAGCATATTCTTCAAGGAATGGTAAATCAACAACCATTGACGATGATGCGAATATGCCTAGTAATCCTATGACTTTTACAAGGCTAATAGATTTTTCAATATCTTCTGAAGAAAGATTCAAGCCCTCAACCCTTTCAATAGCGACTTTAATACCAGACCAATTTGTAGAGTCTGTATTTGCTTCATTCAAGAAAGAGTGAAAGTTATAAATAATATAATCATGTACTTTAGCAAGGTTGTAAAGTCTATTGCCACTAACATTAAAACTAGAAATAGAACCTTCACCCTTCTGTTCAAGGAAAGTAAACAAAGTTCTTTCATTCTGCCCATAGCGTTGATTAGCCTGTGTCAAAACATAGGCTGAAAAAACATCCATAGGATATAATGAAACAGCTACATCCTTTTTCAAATCGCCATTAGCAAATTTGGTATTGATAGCAAGGTCATATAATTTGTCCGCAGCAACTTTATCTACATCGTTCCTTTTTTCTACTATTCTTATTGCTGCAAGATTCAGCAGTTGCTCTATAGGCTCTTTGAAAACAATGTCTTGTATGCGACCTTTTACTTTAGTCCATTCCTGCTTCTGCTCCAACTTAAGGCCTTTGGCATAAGCAGAGAAACTTTGATGCAAAGTAGTAAGCAGAATAATGTTTTTGCTAGTATCATTAACATACTCACAGAATTTCTGAAGAAAGTACATTTCCTTTTCCGGATTATTCTTTGCAGCGTGTTCAAGAACTTTACCGAATTCATCAATGACTATAAACAGGAATTTGTTCTGCTTTTGTACTTTCTTATAAAGGTTGTCTAATGCATTAAAAAAGTTCTTTTCATTAGTGTCAGAAGAACTTACATACTTCTGCAATAATGATATTAGAGGTTGATAATCTCCAACAATATTAAGGAACTCAAAATTTTTGTATTCATTAAACTGCCCCTTGTTGTTAAATAACAAGTTCTTGCCTGTTACTTTTCCCGACAAACAATTTTGCAGAGCCAATATAAAACTAGATTTTCCCGTCCCATAAGAGCCTATCAAGCAAAACGAATGAATACCCGTAGTAAACGAATTAACAATGGTGCCAAATGCTTGCCTTGCATTGGCTGTAACAATATAGTTCAAGACCTTATTGTTATCTCTTTCAATATTAACTGAAGTTGAAAATTTCATAATCGAGAACTATTTGTTATAGTACTTATGAAGAATATCCCTTGCGGTAATATTTTCTCTTATTGTGAATAGTTGCTCTCCTGCTGAGTTGTCAAACGAAATAGTAGGAAACAACTGATTTATTTTATTGAAAATCTCATATAGTTCATTTTGAGACATACAAAATACTAGTGAGAGTTCCAATAATTTTTCATATTCAACGACCTTGTCGTTCCCGGCTAAAGTCTTAATTGCATAAAGAAAAATCAATGGGTCAATATCTGCTTTGGTAGTATAATTAAACTCATACAATTCTCTTTCTACGCGAGTTACCAAATTAAGGTTGAGTAGCAACGCTGCATAATCATCAAACGTACAATTATCCGGTGTAACATACATTTTCAAAAATGTAGCAATGTCCTTGTTGATTGTATTCTCGTTGAATATCGTACTGCCAAAAGAGTGGTCAGCAAACTGCCTCTTTATAAAATTAAAAAGATTGACTTTCGAGAAATCTTTCCTTTCTTTATGAAAATTGATAAACAACTGCCGATAGATAGTGGCATAATAATTAGAAACAAGGTGAAAATGCAGAAGCCACAAAGTATTAGTGTCCTCAAGGAATTGGTCTTTACCATTATCTCCCAAGATGTAATGGCCTAACCAAGTTATATTGCCTTCTTCATCAATTATGTCAAATGCCCTCAACCAAAACTTAATTGAGGCGACCATATTTTTGCCAACACCGAGAGCAACTACAGCTTCGGCATCGTTAAACGACTTATTAGACAGGGCATAGTCATATCCTTTTTTAAGCCACAAACTTTTACATTGGAAAGTCTCGTGCCCGGAGAATGTATATTTCATAAGTAACTATACTGATACACGGCTCTCTGTAGTATAGTTATTACAAAAAAACAAAAAAAGCGTGAGAGCCCATACCTGTTGCTCATCCCGCTTTTCGAGGCTCTGGTATGCCCATTGGAGTAGAACGAGCAACGCAGAAGCCTCACGCTGTATGTATATAACAAACCAATACACCTATAGTTGTTACTGATGTATAAACATCAACAACCATAGTGTAAACAGCATGTATAAACACACCACAAGGCATCTACCATTGCTTCATCCTTGACTCCAATTGAAATTTACCAGATTTCGAAAAGCCAAGAAAGAGCGTTAGTAAACGCTTTTCAATAAAATTTGCACCCTCCCACATAACCCATATCGGGCTTCTGCAAGCGATATGCAAATGCAAATATAGTCAAAAAACACTTATTTCCTACTACTTTAAAATAAAACACGAATCATTATTGATTAAAACACTATATTTGTAAATAATAATTGTGTACACAAACATTTGTTAGCAATAGTAAGTGATATGAACAAACAACAAAGAACAATACATGATTTTGTCTCTTATTACAGAGAACTTAGACCTGAAAACTTTTCAGATTCTCGAATTTACTATGAGACGCCATTAACTCGTGAATTATTTGATATTCAGTTGACGAATCTTTCAACAAATAAAAAGCAAAGTGAGTTCGAGAGATTCATAATAGCATGTATTGAGAGGATTATAACTCCAAACATTAAACCTCAAACAGGACCAGATGGAGGTGGTGATGGTAAAGTTGATGCAGAAACATATAAAGTATCAAAAGATATTTATGATAAATGGTACGTTTCTAACGAAAGTGCCATTGGCGATGAAAAATGGGCATTCGCTATCAGTTGTAAAAAACAATGGAAGCCGAAGGTTTATAGTGATGTGGAAAAAATTATTCAAACTAATAGAGGCTATTCTAGGATATTATTTTTCACCAACCAATATATAAAATCTAGTACTAGAATTGATACAGAGCGTATTCTATCTGAAAAATATAATGTATATGTTGAGATTTTTGATGCTTCTTGGTGTATAAATACTGTATTTAATCATAATTGTATTGATGTAGCACTTGAAACACTTCATTTTTCTGATATATACAAAAATAAAAAGGAAATAATAGGAAGGAATGATGCTATAAGAAGAAAACGATTAGAAGAGACAGAAGTGAGTATTCTAAGACATATAGAAGGTTTAGATACAAACTACATAGAAGATTTACGAAATACGTATTTATTGAGTCGTTCATTAGAATTATCAAGAACGGAAATAGAAGGACGATTTATAAGAGCAATGCGTGAATGCGAAAAACATGGTTCAAAGCAACAACTTTTTAATATAATATATGACCATGCATGGACATCTTGTTTTTGGTTTGAAGATTTAGAGATGATGGCAGCTGATTTCTCAAAACTAAAAGAATTTGTCGATGCAGAACCTACGGTATATCGTATTGAAAAACTTACAAACATTTTAAGCATTATGATAAATACTAGCAATGCCGGATTATTTGATCATGCTAGACTTGAAATTGAGATTAAATATATTAAAAGACTTGCAGAATGTTTGAAAGGAAGAGAGGATAAATCATCATGCTATTTATTTCTTTCTTTATTTATCTGTGAACAAAATATTATAAAGAATTTGCTATTAAAAAATACTATCGACAAAGAACTAGACGAGATAAGACCTTTACTTTTGAATGCATCAAAAAGATTTGATATAAGTTTTGATGCTCAATATGAGATAATAAAGAATCTTAATGCAGTAATAGATGACAATAAGAAATATGAGGATCTTTTAGATGAACTTACTTTAATAATTAAAGAAAAACATTCAAACCAATCAGCTGCTCTAATCGAAATGGATAGGGCAATTAGTCTTTTTAAAAAAGAGAAGTATAAACAAGCTGTTCGTCATTTTAGTTTCTGCATTACCCCATTTGAAAATAATGAATGCGTTGATGAATTAATTAAATCTTCAGGAATGATGGGTATTGCGTTATACAATATTGGACTACCATATAGCGCGATAGCTTATTTAACTAAATCTGCGTCATTGTTATTACGCTCATATTATGAAAATGGTGATATACCACACTTATTGATAACCGTGCTGCAACAACTATGCGAAGTTGAGTTAATGTTGGGAAGACTTGTAATGTATCTTAATTGGCGCGAGTTGCTATGTGTTATATCCAATAATATTGATATAGCAAAATCAAAGCAATTAAAGGAGTATATGTATATTCAAGATTGTCTTTGGGCTTATCGTTTCGTTGATGCAAATCTAAACAACAATCTATTTTCAAAACTTCCTGATGTATTAGAGAGAGAAGGTCTGTTTAATTCTGCTATGTATCTTAAATATGCCTTAGGATATCAGGATATTTTAGAGGAAAAAGTATGTAGTTTCTTTAGAGAAGATTCTTGGCGAGAGAAAATTTTCGAAGAGAATGTATCCAAATGTTTTTTTGCAGACTCAAGTATATCAACGGGAAGTAGAAATGAACTTAAGACAACTGTTCATAATTGTACTATTCATGTTTGTTTTAACAATAATTGTCAGAAACAAATAATTGCTGAGGTCATCTTATCATCTATTGAAGCATTACTGGCTACAATAGATGATTTTGAGATTATAGTTATAAACCCTGATTTTTATATTGAAATAATAGATACAGATGATAAACCTTGTTTTATAAAAAATGAGAGTCAGAATTTATATGAATTGATGATAAACGAGACATATAATAACAGTGATTTATGGGGATGTATATCTATGTTTATCACATTCTTCTTTAGTAATAATGCTATGATGAAAGTACCATTATTGAACTTCATAGAAAGAAAACAGAATGACGAAAGACTTATGGAAAGAGTTATTAATCTTTTACAAGTTAAACAGTCAACCTACAATGTACTAGGCGAAAGTTTTAAGAACAAAATTGAACATTGGTACAGGGATGGCGATAAGGAATATCCATTAAAGAACTTGGAATTTGAATATACTGTAAAGAATATTAAAAATAACAAGCAGCAGTATATGTCAATTAACACAATAAATAAAGATATAAGTCTTTGGGATAAAGCTGAATGGAAAGGTTGTGGTTTCATCTTTTCATATTATAACCCACAACCACCAATTTTCGGACTAGCATTTAAACATATAGAATTTGGAAAAACTATTCTTCAAGAATGGAAAGAAAAAATAGAAAAAAATAAAGAGACAATCTCTATTTATATTATTCGTGGAATTAACAGAGAACATCCTAACTGGTACCGTATATTGATAACTCCTAATAATATAACGAACCTCAATGATTGTAGATACACTGCAAATATGGTTCGTCAGCATACTATGACTCCAGAAGACACATCTAATATTGATGCTTTTGAAAAACAATATAATTTTTTTAGAGGATGCTGGCTTTGTGCTTTTGAACTAGACAAAAATATGCAGATTGTAATGCCTAAAAAATTTAATGATGCAATAAGATTTGAGCATATTGAATTTAAAGATGCATGGAGAATTGATTGCCATGATATTGCTTCTGAGGGAATAATGCCTGATGACAATCCTTTTATTCCTGAAGAACATAAAGATAATGCACCTGTATTAGAAGTTATGAAACAATTGAGTAAAATGTTAAAAAGTTGAAATAAGTTTACAACATAATTTATTATCGTCTCAAAAATTAAATACACCATAAACATTGCAATGAACAATGCAATATGCGTTTAAGGCATTATCACGTTTGCAATACATTAAAATTGATAAAAATACAACTATGAAAAATGCGATTTTATTTGGTAATGGATTAAACTTGTTAAATGGAGGAATTTCGTGGAACGATCTTTTGGAAAAGATTTCAAGTGAACCATTAATAAAAAAAATACCTAACACTTTACAATATGAAACTATAGTTTTGGCTTCAGAAAAGTATTACAATGAATCGTTTATTTTCAATGCTGGAAGTTTGCTTCTCACCAATGGGAGTCCACTTTATACAAAGAAACCTATTGAGGAAGATATTAAAAATAAGATAAAAGATGAACTAAAAAACTTTACTAGCAATTTTGCATACCAACGATTAAGCGAGTTGAATGTCGAGCAGTATATTACTACGAATTATGACCAAACCTTGTATAATCTTTTATGTAAAAAAGGGTATAAAAAGGGAGAATCAAATAATACAGAAAGCATATATAGTATTAGACGAAGGTTTGGTTTGATAAACAAAAGTGGTACATGTAAATATATCTGGCCAATACACGGCACCATCCAACATCCCAAATCTATAATGCTTGGATTGGATCATTATTGTGGGTCTATAGGTAAGATTAATGACTATCTAAAAGGAGATTATAATTATACAAAAAATGGGAAGACTTTCACCTTAGATAAAATTACATCACGACTAAAAGAACAAAAATGTGAAATACCATTTTCATGGATAGATTTATTCTTTACACACAATATCCATATAATAGGTTTAGGGTTACAATATGATGAAATCGATTTATGGTGGATACTGAACAGAAGACAGCGTTACATAAAACAATTTGGTAAAGAAAATACTATATCAAATAAAATTCACTTTTATGGGAATACTAGTAACAGTATGAAAAAACTACTGAATAAATTTGGTGTAGAGGTGTATACATTCAGACAAAAAGGATTAAAGCCCAATGATCCATTATATTATGAGGTACAATATAATTACTATATAGACAAAATCACATCCTTTTGTAAATAAAATAATTCCCCTGGAACCGCCTATGTAATAAGGTAGCCCCGGGGGATTATTATGTGTAGTAGTTAGAAACTCAAGCAATCATACGTTTCGAGTATCTCCTCTTGCCGCAAGCCAAGATAGCGTTTGGAGATTGCTATTCCTAATTGTGTATTCAAATCTTAATAAGCAATATGTTTTGAAAAATATTTGAGGTGTTTGTATTTTTTGATGTTTTTCATTATATCTTTGCAGTATAAGTTTTTGTTATACATTTGGTATGAACCTATCTGTACTCATAAAACAGTATTTCTCATCAATAAGTGATGATATTACAATAGATGTTTTTGATGAAAAGAACATCTATGATGTATATCAACGTGTTGTTGGTGTGCTTACACAGTATATTGATATTGAAACGACTGTGTTACAAGCTATGAGCTATTGTTTTTATGAGATTTTGGATAATGTGCTAACCCATTCCGGGAAAGAACTTGGTACAGTTCTCACTCACTACAATTCTACGAACCATGTTCTAAGTTTCTTGGTGGCAGACGATGGCATTGGTGTACAAGCATCACTCTCGGAAAATACAGAATATGCCGGAATATCTGAACCTGATGCGTTGAAAATATGTATCAAGGATGCCATTACTGACGGTAAAGGTATGGGATTTGGATTGTACTCAACATCGCTGCTTGCACGAGATGCAGGATTGGTTTTTGAAGTCCGTTCTGGTAAATACACTATGCAAGTACAGGACGGTGTCGAAGAAACAAAAGATAGTGACTTTTGGCAAGGCACAATAGTCTATCTCCAGCTTCATACAAACAAGGAGATCAATCCGGCTGATGTTGTTGCCAACCGTGCTAATGTGGCTGCACAATATAATGAAACATTCCTGAATGACAACGAATTGACTGAACTATGGTAACTTTTAATTTTAGAGAATACGGTGAGAATTTAGGTACACGCCCTTTGGGTAAGCGTGTGCGTGAAGCATTGCAGCCATTGATTGAGCAGAATGACCTCGTTGTGCTAGACTTCACTGGTGTAAATGTTGTAAGCAATTCATTTGCCGATGAATGTATTGCAAAATTATTGCTGGTTATGTCGTTGGCAGAACTAAAGAGCCGCACAACTTTCCGTGGGCTGAATCCAATTGCTTCGGAAAGCGTACTGACAGCACTCCGTCGCAGACATCTTACAATAGCATAGCCCAAAGTTGCTGAATGAAATACCCCCCCCGGAACCGCCTATGTAATAAGGTAGTCCCGGGGATAGTTGTATTTAGTAGTTAGAAAGTCAAGCAATCATACGTTTCGAGTATCTCCTCTTGCATGCACAGCTACGCGTAAAGATGAGATATGGCTTCTATCCTATTTTACCTGTCAGATAGGCTCTTGTGCGCTCATCCGAAGGATTGGAAAACATTGTAGCCGTATCGCCATACTCAACCAGTTCGCCCAGATACATGAACATCGATTTCGATGATATACGCATTGCCTGCCCCATATTGTGAGTAACAATAAGGATAGTTACCTCCTTTTGAAGTTCCTGCATCAATTCCTCAATATGCGCCGTCGCGATAGGGTCAAGTGCAGATGTCGGCTCGTCCATGAGCAATATTTCCGGTTTCATGGCGAGTGCACGTGCTATGCACAGACGCTGCTGCTGACCACCCGAAAGAAACGTGCCCTTTTTATTGAGCACATCTTTAACCTCATCCCATAGTGCTACACTCTTCAAACAACGTTCGACAGTTTCATCCTTCTCGGTTCTCGACAAGCGGATACCATTGAGTGCATAGCCCGAAAGCACATTGTCGTAGATGCTCATCGTGGGGAAAGGTGCAGGGCGCTGAAAGACCATCCCCACCCTGCGACGCACATCAATAGGTTCCATTGAAAGGATATTTTCGCCATTCAACAATATTTCGCCATCCACACGAATATTCGGATAGAGATTATGCATCAGGTTCACGGCGCGCAACAACGTGCTTTTGCCACAGCCCGAAGGACCCATAATGGCGGTTATACTGTTTTTGTCGATGGCCGCCGATACATACTTTACTGCCATCGTCTGCTTGGTATATGATACACAAGTCTTATTGAATTCAAGTATAGGTGTTACTGATTCCATTTCTTTGCAAGATATTTAGCCGTTAAATTCAATGTAAGAACAAATAATAACAAGAAGAGCGACGCACCCCAAATCAATTCCTGAAGATTGGGGTCATTGAAGAATTCCCATATAAGAAGAGGTACTGCTGATATCGGTTTGTCTATCGCAAAACGGACGAACTGACATCCCAAAGCGGTGAACATCAAAGGTGCTGTTTCACCGATAACTCGAGAAACTGCAAGCAGGACACCGGTAAAAATTCCCCCGAAAGCAGCCGGAAGCTGCACCTTCAGCATTACCTTGGCACGATTGCCGCCGAGGGCCAGCCCTGCCTCTTTAAGCGATGCCGGCAAGATCTTCAATGTTTCCTCAGTGGAACGGATAATCAGCGGCAACATCATAATGAAGAGCGCCACACTGCCTGCGATAGCCGAGTAACCTTTCAATGGAACAACAACCCAGATATAGACAACAATGCCTATAATGACCGAGGGCGTTCCCTGCAGCAGGTCGGTAAGATAACTCACCGTCTGGGCAAATCTGCTTTTTGGATTCTCTGCCAAGAATGCACCGCATAAGATACCTATAGGAATTGCTGCAACAGCGGCCATACCTAACATGATTATCGTTCCTATGATACCGTTTGCAATACCGCCGGGAATCGGTTCACCCGCCTCTATTGCTTTCATTGCATTATACGCTGTAGGAGTAGGTTCTGTAAAGAATGACCACGAAAGTTGGTCGTAACCACGTAGGAATACCTCTCCCAAAATGGCAAAAAGAGGAACAGCAGTAAGGGCTGCCAATAAACATACAATCCACAGCAACGCTTTATCCTTTATCAAACGATTTCTGATTTTCAATTTATCCATAATTATGCTATTCTTGCACGTTTAATCATTATTTTGCCTATCAGATTGATAATTGCCGTAATCATGAACAGTACCAGACCTATGGCAATCAGCGATGAGAGTCTCAAATCATCTGCCTCGCCGAACTGGTTGGCGATAATTGATGCCATTGAGTTTCCTGTCGAGGTGATTGAGTCAGGAATATTGTTGGTATTGCCGATTAGCATAGTTACGGTCATCGTCTCACCCAAAGCACGACCTATCGCCAATATATATGACGAGAAGATACCCGAACCAGCAACAGGGAATACCACCTTGCGGATAACCTCAGCCCGTGTTGCACCAAGACTGTATGCACCCTCTTTAAGGTCATTCGGCACCATCTTGATAAACTCGGCACTGAGCGATGCTGCATAAGGGATAATCATAATCGACAAGACCAACGAAGCGGTAAGAATACTTGAACCCTGTGGCGAAATATTCATCGCCATAATCAGAGGACGTAAAGTGTAGAAACCCCACAAACCATATATGATGGAGGGGATACCTGCAAGCAAATCAGTTACGGTACTTAACACAGACGCTACCTTTGTTCCTTTGAAATATTCTCCGACGAACAGTGCTACAGGCAGTGAGAAAGGTATGCAGAAAATAAGGGCCAAAAGCGTTGTCATCAGTGTTCCTGTGATAAATGGCAGAGCTCCGTACTGTTCTGCACCTTGGGTGTAGTTCCACTCCGATGAGGTCAGAAATTTAAAGAATCCAAAATGTTCGAAAGCCTCGTACGCGTCAGTGACGAGGGCATACACTATGCCCCCGCACACTATCGGCATTATCAATGCTGCAACAAACAACAGGTTCTTGTATATTTTGTCATTCATTGCATTTGATTATTGCAGTATTGAGACTCCGTCATAAGTAACACTCTTCAGATTTTTCATACTGATCTCTTTTACTTTGGCCGGCAGCGGAGCATAATGCACCTCGGATGCAATGTTCTGAGCCTCATCAGAAAGGATGTACTTCAAGAGGTCAAGCGTTGCTTCGGCCTGCTCCTTTGTACGGTCGGAATAGTTCTGCTCTTTATATATGATCATCCAAGTAAATGTTGAGATAGGATATGCACCGGCAGCATCCGAATTTGTAATCGAACAACGGGTATCGGCAGGTATTTCGCCCGAAGCTGCAGCCGAGATTGCTGCCGATGTCGGCTGGACAAACTCTCCTCGCTGATTCTCGACGCTGGCATAAGGTATCTTTTGGGCAAAGGCATACTCCGACCCTACATAACCGATTGAATTCTTTGTCTGCTTGATCACGCCTGCCACACCGGGATTACCCTTTGCAGCCTGTCCTAACGGGAAGTTAACGGATTTGCCTGCGCCATATTCTGAAGCCCACATCGGACTTACTTTTGTGAGATAATCGGTGAATACAAACGTTGTACCCGAGCCATCTGAACGGTATACCGGGATAATCGTCTCTGACGGAAGTTTAACACCGGGGTTGAGTGCCGCCAGACGCTCATCGTTCCACATCTTAATCCTGCCGGCAAAGATGTCTGCAATAACGTCACCAGACAGTTTCAAATCCTTGACACCATCGAGGTTGTAGGCAACAACCACAGCACCCATACAGGTCGGTACATGCACTACGGGAGCCATCTCTGCCATCTCCTTATCCGAAAGAAAAGCATCGCTGCCTGCAAAATCGACAATCTTGTCACGCAAATTGCGTATGCCACCGCCGGAACCGATGCCACCATATGCTACCTGATTATCACTTTTACTTGCATACTGTTCGAAAACTACATTGTAAAAAGGAAGAGGGAAGGTTGCCCCTGCTCCTGAAAGCTCAACTGTTTCGCTACCGCATGCCACTAATGACACCATAATGAATGACATCATCACAGACTTGAAAATCTTTTTCATACTAATAATATTATTGAATGTTTATATTTTTAGAACCCGAAATAACAATTCACATAAGCATAGTAGCCGTTCTTTGCTCCGTCGGCCTTTGGCATTGTCATTCTGAAATTAGGAGCTATTTTTACATATTTGCCCAATTTGAATTGTGCACCAAGGATAGCAGCCGACTCATCTTTAGAGATATTCCAGTCATCTTTAGAGTACAAGTCATCGAAACGGGCATAAAGATCAGCACTCTTTGCAATACGGGCCGAAGCAAACAGAGAGTATCCATACCGGTCGGCACCATCGGCATACGAAGCATTCCACATATGGTTATACTCTGCACCAAGCGTAAACTTCTCATGCTTGTATCCAACAAATGCGGCCAAGTTTGTAATATCCTTTTTGCCATCTTCGCCACTCTCGTTCAGACCGCCATAAACACGAACCTGAAGACCTTTGACTGGGGTAAGAGTCATGCCCAGGCCATAATTGAGTCCATCATTCTTTTGAATCTTCTTGTAGCCCTCTCCATTCACAATGATAGCATCTGCAGATAGCCAATCAGTGAATTTGTAGGCAACCGAAAGACCTAAATCGGCACTGCTGCCAAATTTGTACTCATCCTGGAAAGACTTCATAACATAACGGTAGCCCCAGAATTTCTCCTGAAAGTTGAATTGGGTAGTAGAAATGAGACCACCACTGAGTGTAAGGTTTCCGATCTTCCATTGTACCTGCGCATTCTTTATATAGGCAATGCGCTGGTAGTCGTCAACGTTTGACGACTTGCCGATATCCATCACAGCCTTCACCGACACTCCTTTGCCGAAATTGTATTCATAGCCCAGATAGCTACGCTCCAATTCAAAGCCACGGTCATCATTGTCAGCTCCAAAGCCTGTGTGGAAATTTCCAAACACCTGTACAATCGCTTTACCCTTAGGTTCCACTGTCTTGACATCCTGCGCCTGAGCGCCGATACCGATGCAGGCAAAAATACCTGCCAAGATTACTTTTGTTTTCATTTTCTTTTGTCTTCTAAAGTTTGACGCTGCAAAAATATCTGTGAAAAGTTTCAAGAATATTTCAAAAAGGTTAGACCTCTGTTAAATCTTGAGATTGGGCAAAATATTACATTTTTATTAAATCTCTTCATAAGCATTACAAGGCTCAGAAAAACGTAGTAATTTTGCAGCACAGATATATAATTTGTATATGGTAACAGATCGTATATTGATAGTGGATGACGAGGAGACTCTATGTGAAGTCCTAAAACTGAATCTCGAGAATGAGGGGTATGATGTAGATATCGCCTTCAGTGCAGAACAAGCACTCGGATATAATTTAAAAGAGTATTCACTCATTCTGCTTGACATTATGATGGGCGAAATCAGCGGTATAAAGATGGCCAAGATGCTGAAAGCCGATGTTGCAACAGCCGATATTCCCATCATATTCTGCACGGCACGCGATACAGAGGATGATATGATTATGGGGCTGAACCTCGGTGCAGATGATTATATTATGAAACCTTACACCATACGTAATGTCATAGCACGCGTCAAGAGTGTTTTGCGCCGTACAGCCAACCATAAAAACAATAATAATACACCAATAGAAAAGCCGAATCGGTTACTGGTTGATGGCTTATGTCTCGATTTGGAGTTTAAGCGCTGCACGGTAGACGGTGAGGAAGTAAAGTTGGCACGAAAAGAGTTTGAATTACTTGCATACTTGATTCAGCATCGCGGCAAGATATGTTCGCGCGAGCAGATACTCAGCCGTGTATGGAGTGATGAAGTGGTAGTGCTCGACCGCACCATTGACGTAAATATTACCCGCTTGCGCTCAAAAATTGGAGCCTACGGATCGTATATTGTAACCCGTTCAGGCTTTGGCTATGGCTTCAGAGAGTAAAATATCGTTTCACAAACGGTTGTTTCTGCAACTAATCATATTCTCGTGGACAATTGTACTCTGCTTCATCGGATTCCAATATCAACGTGAGAAGGAGTATAAATCGGAGTTCCTGAATGCACAGCTTCAACAATACAACCGTCATCTGCTCAAAACCGTTGAGGAAGGGCTGCCATATGAAGATTACATTGCTACCCATGACAAGCCTTTTGATGAGTTGCGAATATCCATTATCACTCTTTCGGGGGCAGTGGTATATGACAACATAATATCACCCGATTCGCTCGACAACCACCGAGGTCGTCCCGAAGTAGCCGATGCCCTTGCAAAGGGTGAGGGATATAATATCAGCCGACAATCGGCAAGCGACGGACGCGAGTATTTCTACTCTGCCACACGAGGCAAGAGAGTAATCGTGCGCACAGCCATTCCATATTCAAACACCCTGCGCGACCTGCTTGAAGCAGACTGGTCATTTGTAATGGTCATGATCGCCATTAGCTTTGCAATGAGCATATTGGCATATTTTTCCACCCGCAAGCTCGGCAAGGACATTGAACGTGTCAACAGATACGAAGCAGAGCAGGATAGGAACCGTCTCAAACGGCAGCTTACAAACAACATCAACCACGAACTGAAGACACCCGTTGCATCTATCCAGGTATGCCTTGAGACACTGCTTTCAGGTATAAGCCTCAGCGAAGAAAAACGACAGGAACTTATTGGGCGATGCTATACCCACAATGAGCGTCTCCGCCGACTGCTTAACGATGTTTCACTAATCACACGGATGGAAGACGGAAGCGCCCTTATAGGCAGGGAAAAAGTCTCAATCAACGAAATAATTGATGAGGTTGCCGAGGAATTGAACGTAATGCCCGAAGAAGAGCGCCTGACGCTCCACACAAATTTCAGCGAAGAAGTTATCATAAATGGCAACCCTTCGTTAATAGGATCCATTTTCCGCAACCTCACCGAAAATGCCATAGCATATTCCGAAGGCAATAACATCTATATTTCACTGCTCGAGAATAACACTAATATGTGCAGGATAAGATTCGAGGATGACGGCAAGGGTGTCAAGGAAGAACAACTACCCCACCTCTTTGAGCGGTTCTACCGCGTTGACAAAGGCCGTTCCCGCCAAAAAGGCGGTACAGGGTTAGGACTTGCCATAGTAAAACATGCCGTCCGGTTCCATGGAGGCAACATAACCGTTGCCAACCGACCTGGTGGAGGCCTCAGATTCGACTTTACATTGAAAAAACAGGTTTAGGTCACTTACACCTCATTCTGCACTCCTTGGCATCTCAGCTGTATTATTCAACTCATTGGCAGCAATAAGATACAAGAAACAGGCATGAGAAAACACTAATACTGGAATACCTTTACTATACTCTTTCTTTAGTATCCCATTGGACTAAGATACCAGAACGGGGGAATATTGCCTGAACTGTACTGAATTCTATCTTATTATGATCAGGCACATGAGAAATTGAGTATTTAGTATTTGACAACATCGTTATCTTATCTACTTCATTGATATTTTTTACTATATCATCAAAGAAGGTAATGCTGAAATTCGTATTTCCTATTGTTGGGTTAGAGAATATACAATAGAACTTATTATCCATGTATGCAGGATATTTACATTCCATCTTTGCTTGATAACTCACATAATTACCACCATCATTCACCTCGTTTTGGGTCAGATAGCATTTATCAACAATTGTACTAAAACTGATACCATACTCATCCCTGATGACCTTTATAGAACCTTTATCAACAGGGTCATTATTTTCGCCTAAATAAAATTTGATATTCAAAAGGTCAATCAAATCAGCTTCATTATCCAAATCCTTTATTTTCGCTAATAATGGTGGGTAAAGCAACTCCTCTCTAAAAAACAAAGAATTGTTTTTCATCGTATTATCCAACTCGCCACTTTTTATAGTAAAATAACACTCTAAAACAATATCTCTATCCAAGTCATCAGTCAAGAAGAAACGATTGTAGCTAAGTATGTGGGATATAAAAATACTATTAAAATCCGTTATATTTCTTTTTATCGCTACATCATATGAGAAGTCCTTTCTAAAGATATATAGATTCTTTAGAATATAATCAACATAGGCATCTTTGAGATGGGGGCAGAAATGACCAATACAATTCCGCATTACATCTTCTATTGCTTCTTTCTTATAAAGTTTAAGAAGTCTGTTCTCCATTTTAAGCGCATCCCAAACGACATCTTTTATATATTTGTCATGTTCTTCTTCCTCAACATCTTGTTTAACAGAATCTATTATAATGAATATAACCAATGTTGATGTTATTGCCAATACCAATTGTAAAGCCAGCTCCCAGACGTCGTAATAAAAACAAGCTAACAATATTAAAACAAAAAAACACATCAAGGTCCAAAACACCTTATGTCTATAAATCTTAAAAGCATTTTTTATTCTTTTGAATCTAGGCTCTGTACGTGTTTTCATAGGTATTGAATTTAATTAGAACTCTAATAACTTATAGTTTGTTTTTGAACTCTCATCATACTGAAGCTGATAATGCCACCATTCATATGCATACGGCAACAAACCGTTATTACCGGTTATATAATACAGAAGCATCCTGTTCTTATAACATTCTATTGACAACTTACCCTCCTTTACTAATTCTGCTTCATTTCCACTATGAGCAGTCTCTGTAAAAGAGTCATATTCTGTTCCGAAATCCAATAGTTTACCATCAACAGAAACTATCGCCAAATCAACAGCCATTCCATAGTTATGGAATCCACCTCTATACTCTGTATATGGATTCGCTATAAAACGCTCATGCGGAGTATTCTTTACCATCTCATACATCTCCTTCTGTACACTGATTGGGCGGGCTGCATCAAATACTATTAAAGACAAATCAGGACAAATCCGCTTCAAATCTTTTTGAGCATTAACTATAGCTTCTGCCAATTCAGGTTCACAGAAAGCCCCTACATTTTCTGAATAAAGGACCTTTCCTGTAAAGTTATCACAAGAAGCATATTTTATATCTATGGCTATAGATGGATCAAGATCCGAAATTTTTACAAGACCATATTCACGATATAATTTCTCTAAAGAAGAACGTTCCATAATCCAATCATATTTGTCACACAAATATACAACATATTTCCACACCACCAATATATCTCATCATCAAATAGAAATCCCCATATGACAATAATGCAGCTTTATTGCTTAACCGCAAGTGTAGCCAAGACTCCTTAAATTATTAGTATAAACCAGTAAGAAACAGTGGGATAATTGTTAGCATAAAACAGCGAGAACAAGGCTTGCGACGGTTTTGTAAACAGGAGTTTAGTGAGCCTAAATGACTGTTTACAAAACTGAGCAAAACAAAGTTATTATCGGTTTAAACAACAACGGGATTGGAGTAAAAGTGCGAGAACACGACGTGTGGCTGTTGGGGAACCGGAGTTTACTAAACGTAAATGAGGATTGCCCAATCAGCCACAACAACATAGTTATCGCGCTTTTAAGCACAACTGCATAATTATTAATATAAATAGGGGAGGGCAAGGCTTGCGACGGTTTTGAAAAAGGGAGTTTAGTAGACCTAAATGACCTTTTTCAAAACATAGCGTAACGCAGCCACCGCCAATTCAAACAACAACGGGATTAGAGTAAAAGTGCGAGAACACGACGTGTGGCTGTTGGGGAACCGGAGTTTACTAAACGTAAATGAGGATTGCCCAATCAGCCACAACAACACAGTTATCGCGCTTTTAAATAATCACGTTATATTATTTCGGCATATGTTCCAAAATACCTGAACTGCTCCCCACACTCATGAAGTTCACACATGAGGGAGAGGAACTCGTCGCTGTATACGGAGGCCTCAATGTCAAAGTAGAAGCGGTATTCGAACTCGCGCTCGGGAATTTGACGGCTCTCGAGCTTTACAAGGTTGACACCGGTTGCATTGAAGCGCGACATTATGCGGAAGAGGGTTCCGGGGCGGTTGGGGATGTTTATCATCACACTGGTACGGTCGGCACCTGAATAGATTTTAGGCTCTTTGGCAATGCATATGAAACGGGTGTAGTTGTTGTCGCGGTTCTGCACGGATGACTTTATAACCTGCATCTGATAGAGCTCGGCACAGAGACGCGAAGAGAGCGAAGCCTTGGTGGGATCACCGCCCTGGGCTACCATGCGTGCAGCTTCGGCTGTGTTCTCACACGCAATCACACGCACATTCTTCAATGTACCAAGAAACTCGGAGCACTGGTTGATTGCCTGCTGGTGTGAATAGATTTCGCGTATATCCTCGAGTTTTGCACCGGGAACACCGAGTATTGCATGGTCAACCTTGAGGCGTACCGCACGCACAATGTTAACGTTATACTCGGAGAGAAGGTCATAGATGGCATTTACCGAGCCGGCAAGGGAGTTCTCGATGGGAAGGACGCCAAACTCACACAGACCGCTGTTGACAGCCTTGAAAACACCCTCAAAATTGCTCATGTACATGATTTCGGGGAGGTCAAAGAGGCGCTCCGATGCGAGGTGCGCATATGAGCCTTCGCAACCTGCACATGCAACGGAAGCACGCTTGGGGAACGGCTGTGGAGGAACGGAAGCGATGTTCTTGAAGTAGTTGAAGAACTCGCTGCCCTCGGAGAGCATGCGTGTCTCGTAGGACTCGCTGAGGTCGAATATTGTGCGGTAAAGGGTACGGCCGTAGCCCTCGAATTCGGGGCCGAGGCGCTTCGACACATTGTGCAGAACCGTGCGTGCACGCGACGGGTGGTAAACAGGAAGGTTATTCTCCTTCTTATACTTTCCTATTCCTGACACCACCTGCATACGGCGCGCAAAAAGGTCGCACATCTGTGTATCTATCTCATCTATTTCCTGACGTAATTTATCCAAGTCCATAATATTTTGTTTTAATTATTTCTTCTACTATTCTTTTGAGATGTTTCGCTTATGCTCAACATGACAACTGCTTTATTGTCATTGCCTTTAGCCCCTTCGGGCGGCGAACTTCGTTTCTGAACGAAGTGAAGAATCTCCATAATCACACCACTTTTTCAACTACTCCGCCAAGCGCCGCAAAATCCTCAAAGAAAGAGGGGTATGACTTTGCCACGCACTCAGCGCCAATTATAGTTGTTACACCTTCAACTACAGTCGACAGCACTGCCGCCGACATTGCTATGCGGTGGTCGCCGAAACTGTCCACCGGATGAGCCGCAACTGGTTTACCGCCATAAACGGTAAAGGTATCTTCACCGACGGAAGACGTTATACCGAATGATTCAAGCACACTCTTCATTGCAGCAAGGCGGTCGCTCTCCTTGAAGCGCAGACGCCCTACATTTGTAAAAGTTGTCGTTCCCTGTGCTACAGCCGCAGCCACTGAGAGTATGGGTACAAGGTCAGGGGTATCCATGCAGTCAAGCTCTGTACCGAAAAGGTGCGAAGGCATTGCAACAACCTTGTCATCGGCTGTTTCAATGAAAGCACCCATACTGCGCAGATGGTCAATTATAGCACTGTCGCCTTGCAGCGACTCATTGTTCATTCCGCAAATTGTCAAAGGCTGTTTGCCTATGACACCGGCAACCACCCAGAACGCCGCCGAAGACCAGTCGCCCTCGACAACCACGCGTGCCGGCATACGGTACTGTTGGTTACCTTTTATGGTGAATATATTGTTCCTGCGCTCCACATATATTCCTGCCGTGCGCAAGGCATCTATTGTCATATCGATATACGAGGCGCTTGTAAGACCTCCTGTAACCTCAATCTCGCTGTCAACGGCAGCCAAAGGCAGAGCAAAAAGCAGACCTGTAAGATACTGCGATGAGATATTCCCCGGAAGGGTAAAATTACCGCCCAGCAATGTTCCGCTGCACGTTACCGGCAGTTCATCAGCCGAGTGACGTTCAAACGATACTCCATGCGCGGCAAGCACTTCTGTAAGTGCTTCCATAGGTCTCTGCGGCAGTTTGCCTGCACCTGTGAATGTTGCGTCAGCGCCAAGCACGGCAGCAACAGACATAAGGAAACGGAGTGTAGAGCCACTCTCGCCGCAATCGAGCATGCCGCCCTTTGTAACGTTCACAGGCTGTACATCAAAAACACCCGATGAAAAGGTAATTCTTGCTCCAAGGGCATTGAGGCAACGCATTGTTGCCATGATGTCGTCATTCACACTGTTGCACGCAATGGAGCATGGATCTGTACCCAATGCCGCACAGATGAGCAAGCGGTGAGCCTGCGATTTTGACGGTGGCAGCGTAACCTCGCCCCTCAATGTTCCGTGAACGCGCTTTTCCATCAGACAATCACTTTTGAAAGTAACACACCTACCTCCTCCACCGGCAGGGTAACAAGGGTGCAGTCACCCACCGAACGGGGCAACACTACAGAGATTTTCCCTCCGCGGCGTTTCTTGTCGGTAAGCAAAGCATCATAGACCTCGTTAGCACTATAAGGACAGGTTATGTCAAAGCCATACTGCGCAAGCAGTGCCGAGAGTTCATCAGCAACATCGCACAAGCCGCAGAGCGGAGCGATGCGAGCGGCAATGACCATGCCTTTTGCAACCGCCTCGCCGTGAGAAACAGCGAAATTGCTCAGCTTCTCAATGGCATGACCGAATGTATGCCCGAAGTTGAGCAGACCGCGTATGCCGTTGTCAAACTCATCCTGCTGCACAACATCGCGCTTGATTTCCACACAACGTGCCACAACCTCCTCGCGGTCAAAAGGAAGAGTATGCAGGGTTTTATAAAGTTCCGCATCAAGAATCATGCCGTATTTTATCACCTCGGCACAACCGTCGCGGTAGATATCTTTTGGGAGGGTATCCATAAGAGCCGTGTCACAGCACACAAGTGAGGGCTGATAGAAACTGCCCACGAGATTCTTGCCGGCAGGAATATCAATGGCAGTTTTCCCACCAACCGAGCTGTCGACCGCAGCAAGCAGTGTTGTCGGCACCTGCACATATTTTACTCCGCGCAGATAAAGCGATGCCGAAAGACCGCCAAGGTCGCCCACCACTCCACCGCCAAAGGCAATGACAGCATCACTGCGTGTGAGCTGCTCACCGGCCATGAAGTTGAGGAACGCCAACAGATTGTCGGCACATTTCGATGCCTCACCTGCCGGGATGACATATTTGCATGCTTTGTACCCTGCCGCACTCAAATGTTCCATTATCGCGTTGCCGTAGAGCGCATCGACATTGCTGTCGGTGATCACAGCCAAACGGCAGTTACCAAGCAGAGGGCGTATGAACCCGCCTAACCCAGCAAGAATACCGCGCCCTATGAGTATGTCATAGCTGCGCGAAGCCTCAACATGTACAGTCCTGAATTGCATATACTATTTTTCTGTCTCCTCCTTGGCAATCCTGCCGTCGCGCAAAAGAGCACGCAGGGTATCGGCATCGTCCGCTGCAATGGCGTCACGGTACTCATGGAGGGAGTTTATCAATAAATCGAGTTCGTTCAGCAGGTGCTCCTTATTCTCAAGGAACAGTTCTGTCCACATATCTTCGTTCAGGCGCGACACACGGGTAAAATCGCGGAAACTGCCGGCACTATAACCCCTGTGGAACTTTGCCGAGGGGCTCTTGATGAAGGCATTGGAAACCACGTGGCACATCTGAGAGGTGTAAGCAATCATGCGGTCATGGAAATCGGCAGTCGTAACAACATACTTCTTGAAGCCCAATGGACTGAGCGACTGCTTCACACGGTCGAGCAGCGCAATGTCATCGTGTACAGGAGGCACCATTATGAATGATGCACCATTGAACAGCGTAGCCTTGGAGTATTTGTAGCCTGAATATTGCAAGCCTGCCATAGGGTGACCGCCTACATATGTGAAGCCATGCTCCGCCGCAAGGGCAAAACCGTTCTCGCATACGGCGCGCTTTGTTCCGCAGAAGTCTATCACCAACGTATCCTTTGCAACATGACATGCATTCTCCTTTATATACTCAACAACAGCAAGAGGTGTTGCCGTGAGCAACAGCAACGAGCATGCGCCGATATTCTCGGAGGAGAGTTCCGCATCTACAGTCCCTTCAAGCCCGGCATAACCGACTATCTGTCTGTTTATGTCAAAGGCATACACTGAATGTCCCGCAGCCTTGAATGCCTTAGCCGCCGAACCGCCTATAAGCCCTAAACCTACAATGCCTACAATCATAATCAATGCATTATGCCGCGTATCTCACGCACACGCTGGGCAACCTCGTCGAACTGCTCGGGAGTGAGCGACTGCGCACCGTCGCAAAGGGCACATACAGGGTTATTATGAACCTCGATGATAAGACCGTCGGCACCGGCTGCAGTTGCTGCGCATGCCATTGGGCGCACAAGGCGTGAAACACCTGTTGCATGACTGGGGTCAACAACAATAGGCAAGTGTGTCAATCCCTGAAGCACAGGAACGGCAGCAAGGTCGAGCACATTGCGTGTATAATTGTCATAACTGCGGATGCCGCGCTCGCACAGGATAACCTGTTCGTTACCCTCGGACATGATATATTCGGCACTCATAAGCAACTCCTTGAGCGTTGCCGAAAGGCCACGCTTGAGCAGAATGGGCTTGTTGCTGCGGCCGAGTTCTTTCAGAAGTTCAAAGTTCTGCATATTGCGCGCACCAACCTGAATGATATCCACATCGGCAAAGAGATCAAGATGCGAAGCACTCATAATCTCTGTAACAATAGGCAAACCTGTAGCCTCGCGTGCTTTCAGCAGAAGCTGTAAACCCTCGGCGCGCAGACCTTGAAAATCATATGGCGAAGTACGTGGCTTGAAAGCACCTCCGCGCAAGATGTTGGCACCCGACGCCTTCACCGCACGCGCAACGGTAAGAATCTGTTCCTCGCTCTCAACAGAGCATGGACCGGCCATAATTGCAAAATTACCGCCACCAATCTTAACCTCATTCTCGCCCTTGCCCACGGTCACAACGGTATCCTCAGGGTGAAAGCTGCGGTTGGCACTCTTGAACGGATCCGTGATACGTGTAACACGGTCAACAATCTCAAGACCTGCAAGCAGGTCAATATCTATCTTGCGTGTATCGCCTATGAGACCGATGACGGTCTGCATCTCGCCCTCCGAGACATGCACACGCACATTCTGCGACTCGAGCCAATGGATAAGATTATCCTGCTGAGCCTTGGTTACTCCATGTTTTAAAACTGCTATCATAATTAGTTATATTTTCTTATATAGTGGTTTGCAAATTTACAAAGAAAGTTCAATTATCCTATATTTTTCACAAATTTGCGTAACAGCAATCAGCATATTTGCAAACAATTAATGGTTTTTTAATGATTTTTGTAAGAAACAATCACAAGGTAAACAATAAAAAGATAAAAGGCTCTACATGTAACATTCTGCCCACATTGCTCAAAGTTCATAAAATTATTGAAATTACATTGTAACAGTTGCAAAAACAAGCACAATTCATTACTTTTGCACATCCTGCATTGACAGGAGTGATGTTTTAATAATAGAGCGTTTTGCATTTATCTGACGTTGGAATCTGGACAATTTCAATCTTCAAGGATAATAGGCAAAGTGCTCACGTCAGTGTTGTATATACACCCTCTATGGTGTACTATATACATTTGGCGTGGGCTATTGTTTGTTACTTGAAGATGGCAGTCCAGAGCCCCAACGTGGTAACTACAATAGTTCCCACGCTCTCTTTTTAATAAACGACTACATAAGGGAACTGTGATGTCATTTTAAATCTTACTATATGCTTTAAAAACACACTCAACTCACAAATGAAATCACTGTGACATAACAATCTGCAAGAATTTTATGTCCAAGATCTTTTCAATATCCGGCATTATTGTATAACTTACGTTTGACGATACAACATTGGATATTATTATAAATATTCTTAAAACTACAATTTTGCAGGCATATTCTTATTCAACTCAAATTACTTAAAACAAATTTATTACACACATAAAACTTAGCGAATTTATGAAAAGAATTGTTATTTTTATTCTATTGTCTATTTGTACATATAATCTTTACTCACAACGTTGCACGGTATGCAGAGGAAAAGGCATGATTGGTTATTTAACATGTTTTTCCTGCGGTGGAAGTGGTACTACGCAAGGACAAAATGCCGTCATGCAGAATGCATATGAAGCAGGAAAACAATTTGGTAAAATAAACATCGCAAACATTGTTGACGGTAAAAGCGCCATTGTAAATGGCGACTATGCAACAGCTTTGACACTTTTTAAAGAGTCCGCTGAAGCCGGCAATGGAGAAGCATTGTTTTACTATGGAGCCATGTACGAATTAGGAATGGGGGTATACCCCGATCGGGATTTTGCTTATAAATGTTATAGCATTGGTAGCAACAAAGGAAACGGAGATTGCATATACAGTCTAAACAGGATTAAAAAAGATGGTTTTTGGGAAGCTTCAGAAACTGTTCGCAACAATTTTCGCAAAATCCTTAAGAGTTATTTTGAATCTCAAAATAACGTATTTATGAACACGTATATTCAGAATAGTAATTCAAACAGCTATAATTCAGGAGCACACTACTGTAATAGTTGTGGAGGTACTGGAATCTGTCAGAGCTGTGGAGGAAACAGAACAAGCACCATTGACTTAATATATACAGGGGGGCAAAAGGTTGTTAATTGCGCGGTTTGTGGAGGAAGCGGAAAATGCACTGTATGTTACGGGAATGGCTCCTTTTACTAAAAAGGCTATAAAACCGCATTCAATATCAATATAACAAACAAGTCAAATTACTTTAAATGAAAAATGGCAGCCAAAGCTGCCATTTTTCATTTAAAGTAAAGAATCTATTATTTCTTCTCAAACTTCTTCATAGTCTTTGCAATAGCCTTGTCTGCAGATGCCTTGGCAGCGTCGAGCTTCTTCTGAGCCTTTGCCTGAGCCTTTGCATCGCCGGCAGCCTTGGCAGCCTTAACTGCATCGTAGAGGGTCCAAAGGTTCTTCTTTGCAGTTACCTCCTTCTGTGCAGCGCTGTAAGCCTCGGCGTATGCCTCAGCAGCAGCCTCTGCCTCGGGAGCAGCATAAGCGTGCTTGTAACCCTTCTGAACATCCCAATAACCACGTGTGAAGTCGGGGAATGTCACAGCAGCACAGTTGTTGTCCATTGACAATGTACCGAGTTCTGCCAAGCAGCACCACTCTGCCAAGTCATAAACGTCCATATCAAGTGGAAGACCGTTCTGCAAGCAGTAAACAAGACGAGAGTCCATTACGAAGTCCATACCACCGTGACCGAGGTCACGACCCTTCTCGACATACTTCTTGAGGATTGGGTGGTAGTACTTTGCCATCATAGCATCCTTCTGAGCATCGCTCATGAAACCGTGAGCGTTGAGGTTGTCGACCTGAGGTGCACCTGTACCCTTGAGGGCGTCACCTGAGAGAGCGAGCTTTGGCTCTGGATACTTTGTAGCGTAACCCTTAGTACCTGTGAGCTTGAACAAACGGTTATATGGCTGAGGAGTCATTACGTTATGCTGGATCTCAACAACCTTACCCTTTGCTGTACGCATGAGAGTGGTAGTGTGGTCACCATTGCGGAACTCCTTGCACTCCTTACCAGTCTTCTCCTTTACAAGCTCCTTACCGAAGAAAGGATCTGTATCCATTGCAACCAATGTTGTGAAGCGGTCGCCACGGTGAATGTCGAGGCATTGTGCAACGGGGCCAAGGCCGTGAGTAGCGTAGAGGTCGCCACGGTTCTCCTTGTTGTACTTCAGACGCCAGTGGAGGTTGTCAACATCGTTGTCGGCAGGATCCTTCCAGTATGCATCCCAGAACCACTCGAGGCTGTGGATGTAAGCGCCCTCGGCGCGGATAATCTCACCGAATACGCCGTCCTGAGCCATTGCAAGAGCGTTCATCTCATAGTCGTCGTAGCAGCAGTTCTCGAGGATAAAGCAGTGGAGACGTGTCTTCTCTGCAAGGTCGATAAGGCTCCAGCACTGCTCGAGGTTCATTGCTGAAGGTACCTCGATTGCTGTGTGCTTGCCGTTCTCAAGAGCGCACTTTGCGATAGGATAGTGGTGGTTCCAGTCAGCTGCAACGTACACTAGGTCAACATCGGGACGCTTGCAGATTTCCTCATAGCCCTTCTCGCCATAATAGATGTCTGCCGGGATAAGACCCTGCTTGCGAAGCTCTTCCTGGCACTTCTCAGCGCGCTCATACTCATAGTCGCAAAGAGCTACAATCTCAACACCAGGGATACGGCAGAAACGTACAACCGCACCGGGACCGCGCATACCAAGACCCACGAAAGCAACGCGTACAGTCTTGATAGGAGCAACCGCGAGGTTCAAAGCGTGCTCCTGACCTGCAGGACGCTCCGGTGTCTCAACTACAATAGTTCCTTTGTCCCAATGCCACTTTGTTGATGGAGAAAGTGACTGTGCCTGTGCTGTAGAGCCCATGAGAGCCATCACACCACACAAGGCTAGACCGAAAAATTTCTTCAAGTTCATATTACAGTGTGTTTTAAATAAATATAAGTTTGTTAATGTTTATCCTTTCCATGCTTTCACAAAACACGGCACAGCACCGCATTTTATGGGATATTGATGCAAAGATAATCAAAATAATATACCATCACAATTTTGTCCTTGTTTTTTCCAAACTTGGACTAATTTATTATAATATTTCTTACTCAAGTGTAGAGAGAAGCAGCATTTACAAGAGTAGAGGCAATCAATAATCGACCTTGCTGTCACCGACCCATTTGCCATAGAATACACGGTTGTCGGTTTTCATGAGCATACCATAGCCATTGCGGTATCCACCCACATATTTACCATACCAGATTTCACCATTGCTCCAATAATAGATTCCATAGCCATGTCTCTTGCCGTTGTAGAACTCGCCTACATAGCAATCACCATTGGCATATGTCACCTTCTTGAATGAATAAGGAGAAACATCATCACCATCCGATGTCAACGGGAAACGTAATGGCAAATCACCGTCCGTTCCGCTGTGAAGCCGGGCAATCCCCCCACTCTTCAAATCATACACCACATAGTTGTCTGCACCGCCTACCTTGGCGAAGTCACCCGATATTGTTATTCCGAAAATGCTTTTGCTGTTACGGAACTGTCCTATCGAGACTGCACCGTCCGCAGCGACAATCATACCCCAACCATATATCTTGCCGTCAATGATTGTGCCCACATATTTTCCGCCACCATCCTTAAGTATATTCTGCGATGAAGCGCTCTCTACATAATCGCAGAACACAGCCTGCAATGGATCGCACATATCATCATACAGCCTTGCCTGTCCTCTTACAGAAAGCACGGATATAAAAAGTACAAAAAAAGCAACCGTAATTCTATTCATTATATCTATATAATTGATTTTCAGTTATAAAAGATTCTACACTCGGCACCACATATTGCGAGATACACTCTCCTTTCGCTACGGCATCGCGCACCTTTGTCGAACTTACGTCGTGAAGTTCGGCAGGCAACCATACCACACCTTCCGGCAAATGCGGAGCATCCTCATCACCGCGAGGGTAGACTATCACACCGTAACGTGCCAGGATTTCATCACTCTTGTACCATCGGTCGAATTTTTCCCAATTATCGGCACCGATGAGCAACACGAACTCCCTGTCGGGATAGGATTTTTCAAGTGCGCCCAACGTGTTTATTGTATATGACGGACGAGGAAGAGAGAATTCGAAGTCGCATGCCTTGAAATGCGGATTGCCCTCAACAGCCAACCGCACCATCTGCAACCGGATATTTTCATCAGTAAGCGCCACATCCTGTTTATGCGGATTCTGTGGAGAGACCATAAACCAGACTTCGTCGGCAAGAGCACGCGCACATACCTCGCCTGCAAGCGCAAGATGCCCCTTATGTATCGGATCAAAGCTTCCGCCGAATATTACCGTACGCCGTTTATGCATCAAGAAACTTCTTTACAATTCCGAGCAGTTCCGCCTTAGCCGTATCAAGGTCATCGTTCACAATGACAGTATCGGCAAATCTTGCAAAAGTCATCTCATACTCGGCCTTGCTGACACGTTTGTCAATCTCCTCGGGAGATGTATCCCCACGACCGATGAGCCGTTCACGCAAGGTCTCCACGGATGGAGCCTGTACAAAGATGAAAAGTGCACGCTCGCCATAGAATTTCTTAAGGCTGCAACCGCCTTTGACATCTACGTCAAAAAGGATATTCTGCTGCTCCAACTGCCTCTCCACCTGCGATTTTAGCGTTCCGTAATAACGTCCGGGATAGACCTCCTCATACTCCACGAACTCATCGGCCGCAATACGCGCGCGGAACTCCTCCGGAGTAAAGAAGAAGTAATCGACACCATGTTTCTCTTCGCCACGGGGAGGACGGCTTGTAGCCGACACCGAGAAACCGAAAGAGGAGTCGCGATCCATGAGAAAATGCACCAGAGTTGACTTGCCGGAGCCTGACGGCGCTGAAAAAATAACGACCTTTCCCTTGCTCATATATCTTTACATTACATTAAGTACCTGTTCCTTGATCTGTTCAAGTTCATCCTTCATCCTTACAACGATATTCTGCATCTCGGCATGATTGCTCTTGCTGCCGAGAGTATTTATCTCACGTCCCATCTCCTGTGCGATGAAACCGAGTTTCTTACCTTGCCCCAACGAGCCCTCTATCGTTTCGATGAAATAACCGAGATGATTGGTCAAGCGCTGTTTCTCTTCATTTACATCAAGTTTCTCAATGTAGAAAATAAGCTCTTGTTCAAGACGGTTCTTATCATATTCAACACCGACATTCTTCTCAAGCGACTCTACAATGCGTGAACGGATCTTCTCCACGCGCTCCTTCTCATATGGTTCGACTTCGGCAAGCAGAGCCGTGATATTCGCGATGTTGGCACGGAATCTCTTTTCAAGCGCCTCACCCTCCTGTTTGCGGAAAGCAAGCAAATCATCAATGGCACTCTTTATTCCCTCGAGCACGACAGCCCATTCCTCATCGGTGACATCATATACCTCTTTGCGGGCAACAACCTCAGGCATGCGCAACAGTACCTCGAAAAGATTTCCCGGCAAGGCAATGCCTGTATTCTCGGAAATAGTTTTCATCTGCTCCACATACCCCTGCATCACCTCACTGTTTATTGCAGGAGTATCGGCTTTATCGCTCTGCTCCACCCAAAGGGAGAAATCAACCTTACCACGTTCGAGAGCCGAAGAGACAAGAGTCCTTATTTCCATCTCACGGCACTTGAACTGAGGCGCAATGCGAGTGGACATATCCATAGCCTTGCCGTTGAGAGAACGTATCTCTACACATATCTTCTTATCCTGGAAAACGGTTACAGATTTACCGTAGCCTGTCATTGAATAAATCATTCTTTAAAAATTTAGGCAACAAAACACCGCCAATTATACAATCTATGCGAAGTTACGCAATTATTCCGAAATGCGCCCAAGCAACAACAAAAATTTACGTTTATATATTAAAATATATAATTTGATAGTAAAATTGCCGACAAAATTGTACTTTTGCATTTGTATGCCATGTCACGCACTTGACAAAGCATGCAGATAATGGATAACAATAGAGGAAATGACAACAATAATACTGCATATTGAAGCATCGACAGAAATCTGCTCCGTGGCACTGAGCCAGGACGGACATGTCTTTTTCGAGAGAATAAACCGCGAGGAGCGTTCGCACGCCAAGGTGCTTGCCCCATTCGTGGAGGAGGCAATTAAGGTTGCCGACGAACAGGGGGCAAAGATAAACGCTGTTGCGCTGAGTAGCGGCCCCGGCTCATACACGAGCCTCAGGATAGCATCGTCAACGGCAAAGGGAGTATGCTACGGCCGAAACATTCCGCTCATAGCGATACCTACAACCGCAATAATGTGTGTACCGGTACTTTTCCGGGATGACCTGCCCGAGGAGGCTCTGCTCTGCCCTATGATTGATGCACGCCGCAACGAGGTGTATGCAACCATATATGACAGGGCACTGGGCGTCGTAAAGGAGACCCACGCCGAGGTTGTGACAGAGGATAGCTTCAAGGAGTTTCTTGACAAAGGTCCGGTATTTTTCTTCGGCAACGGAGCTGAAAAATGCAGCACGATTATAAAACACTCCAACGCACATTTCCTTGAGGGATACCTACATCCGCTGGCAAAGAACATGATGCCTCTTGCCGAAAGGGCGTGGTATGATGAGAGATTTGAGGATATCGCCTATTTCGAACCGTTCTATCTCAAGAACTTCGTGGCGGCAAAACCAAAGGATTTATTGAAAAATTTCTAAGACTATGATGGAATATAATACCAGACAAAAGAAACTGCCATTGCCAGAGTACGGCCGATCGGTGCAGAAGATGGTTGACCATGCGCTCACTATCGAGGACCGCGAGGAGAGACAGAAATGCGCGACCACCATTGTGGCAATCATGGAGAGCATGTTCCCAAACACAAGCAACCAGCCTGACTACAAACGTAAACTGTGGGATCATCTGGCAATCATGTCCGATTTTATGCTCGACATCGACTACCCTTGCGAAATAATCAAGAAAGAGGAGTACATGGTTGCACCTGAAAGGGTTCCATATCAGAATGGGGAGATAAACAACCGCCACTACGGACGCATCGTGGAGCAGATGATTGCCCACGCATGCACGCTTGAGGCCGGGGTTGAACGCGACCAGCTTGTAGAGATAATCCTCGTACAGATGAAGAAGAACTACATTGCATGGAACAAGGAGGGAGTCGAGGACAAGAGAATAATCGAAGACCTGCGTATATACGTAAAGGGCGCTTTCGAAATTGCCGACAGGGAGATACGCATAAACCAGAACAGCAACAGCAATGGCCCGCGCAATAACGGTAAGCAACGCAATGGAAAGAAAAACTTCAAACGCAAATATTAGAAGCTGTTTAAATTTATATCGCTAAACGACAGTTTCTATCAAGAAAATATTATTTAGGAACTTAAACTGCTTCTTAAAAAACATATACTATGGCATCATTCATAATCGAAGGTGGACACCGCCTGAACGGAACCATAACCCCACAGGGAGCCAAGAATGAGGTTCTGCAGGAGATCTGTGCGACACTGCTTACGAGCGAAAAGGTCACTATAGAGAATATTCCGGATATTGCAGATGTGAACAACCTTATAGGACAGCTAATGAACATGGGTGTCTCGGTAACCCGCAACGGTACAGGATGCTACACATTCCAGGCCGACAACATCAACCTTGACTACATAGAGAGCGATGAGTATGTAAACGGCTGTTCACGCCTGAGAGGTTCCGTGATGTTCATAGGACCGCTCATGGGAAGGTTCGGCAAGGCGACCATGTCTGAACCGGGAGGCGACAAGATAGGACGCCGCAGGCTTGACACGCACATTATCGGTCTGCAGAAATTGGGTGCAGAGTTCTCTTTTGACACAGAAAGGAGAATCTACAAGATGCATGCAAAAAAACTGAAAGGCTGCCAAATGCTGCTTGACGAAGCATCGGTTACAGGTACGGCAAACATCATTATGGCCGCCGTGCTTGCCGAGGGAAAGACAGTCATATACAACGCTGCATGCGAACCATACATACAGCAGCTCTGCCGCATGCTCAACAAGATGGGTGCAAAGATTTCAGGAATCGCAAGTAACCTGATAACCATCGAGGGAGTACCGGAACTTGGAGGATGCACTCACCGTGCCCTGCCCGACATGATTGAGGTAGGAAGTTTCATAGGAATGGCGGCTATGACCCAGAGCGAACTCACCATCAAGGATGTTTCTTTCGAGAATTTGGGAATAATCCCTGAGAGTTTCCGCAGATTGGGTATAAAGTTTGAGCAGAAGGGCGATGACATATTCATCCCCTCGCAGGAGCACTATGAGATCGAGTCATTCATCGACGGTTCAATCATGAATATAAGCGATGCTCCATGGCCGGGACTTACCCCGGACCTCCTGAGCGTGCTCCTTGTAACCGCAATACAGGCAAAGGGAAGTGTGCTCATACACCAGAAGATGTTCGAAAGCCGCCTCTTCTTCGTCGACAAGCTTATTGACATGGGAGCACAGATTATCCTTTGCGACCCGCACCGTGCGGTTGTCATCGGACATGACAGGCAATTCACATTGAAGCCACGTGCCATGAGTTCACCCGATATCAGAGCCGGAATTGCGCTGCTCATTGCAGCCATGAGCGCCGACGGTGTAAGCCGCATAGACAACATCGAACAGATTGACAGAGGATACCAGAACCTTGAGGGACGCCTGAACCAGATTGGCGCAAGAATAACACGTTCATAAGATGCTCAAGAAAGAAGACTTTGTATATTTCGGCAAGTTCCTGAAGCCTCACGGGACAAAAGGGGAAATCGGGCTTGAAACCGAGGACTTTACACTCGGTGATGAGTGCGATTTTGTCGCATGCGACATTGACGGCATCCTTGTACCGTTCTTCTTCGAGGAGAGGCGCGCAAAGAACAGCGACACACTCATCGTCAAGATTGAACGCATGGAAAGCGCCGAAGAGGTACGTTACCTGACCAACCGCAAGGCATATATCCCACGCAAATGGACCGAAAGCAGCGAAGAGCTCTCTTGGGCATATTTCAGGGGATTCACGGCTATCGACGAGACTGCCGGCGAATTGGGAGAGATTGTCGACATTGACGACAGCACCATGAACACCTTGTTCGTGATTGACAATGACGGAGAAGAACTGCTGGTACCACTTCAGGAGGAGTTCATTGTCGGCATCGACCAGGAGAACAGAGAGATAATATTCAATTTGCCACAGGGCCTTGTCTCACTTTAAACAGAAAGGAACAGAGATATGAAAACAAAAGGATTCCGCAGCAGACTATTGCGAAAATACAGGCTGACAATACACAACGAGAACAAACTCGAGAACGTGCTCGGATTCTACATCTCGCCATTATGGGTCATATTGTCGCTTTTCTTTTCGTTCCTGCTTGTTGCAGGAGTGGTATATCTCATAATTGCATTCACCCCGGTCAAGAATCTGTTGATGGAAAATAATGTACCGGTTGTAGACAAACAGAAACTTATTGAGATAAACCTACGCATGGACTCCATTATGAATGAAAATACAAAACTGACACAATACACACAAAACATAAGGGCCATCATCAAAGGAGAAGTTGCGAATGACTCAATAAAGAATTCGCCACTGCCTTTGAACACGGACAGCATCGATGTATCGGCTTCACCGCTTGAAAAGCAGTTCACTGCGGCATGGGAGGAGAGAGAACAATACAACATCACCTCACAGGTTTCCAATGTGGCAGAGTTGCAGGGATTAGGTCTTTTCCGCCCGACACAGGGAAGAATTGTAAGGGATTTCGATGAAGAAGATGGACACTACGGAGTTGACATTGAGGAGACACCAAATGAGAACATCCTTGCCACCAATGACGGCAAGGTCGTGATGAGCGACTACACAGCCAACGGGGGATATACCATAGTACTACAGCACCGCGAAAACATGATTTCTGTTTACCGCAACTGCTACCGTCTGCTAAAGAACGTAGGCGACGAAGTAGAAAAAGGCGAGGCCATAGGAACACTTGGAGGAGATATCAATGAGAATGCAGAGAATGAGAAGAAGTTCCTGCACTTTGAGATATGGCATCGTGGGAAGCCGCTCGACCCCAACACATACATTGCATTCTAAACAAAAGACAAGAGATGGAAATCAAGAATAAAAGACAGCTTGCAATACTTGGTTCAACAGGTTCTATCGGGACACAGACACTGAAGGTTGTCGAGGAGCATCCCGAATGCTTCGAGGTTTATGCAATAACCGCCAACAGCCGTGTCGAAGAACTTATAGCACAGGCACGCAAATTTATGCCTGAAGCCGTTGTCATTGCAGACGAGACGAAATACAAGAGACTTAAAGAAGCACTCGATGACCTGCCCATAAAGGTCTACGGTGGTTACGAATCTATCTGCCAGATAGTGGAATCGAAGCCCATTGACATCGTTGTCACTGCAATGGTAGGTTTTTCGGGACTGCGCCCCACTATTAATGCCATAAAGACCGGCAAGGCCATAGCGCTTGCCAACAAGGAGACCATGGTCGTTGCAGGAGAACTTATAAATGCACTTGCCAATGAGTACAGGACGCCGATACTTCCGGTAGACTCGGAGCATTCGGCTATATTCCAATGTCTTGCAGGTGAAATGACCAATAAAGTCGAGAAACTTATACTGACAGCATCGGGCGGTCCCTTCCGCACCTTCACAAAGGATCAACTGGAGAATGTCACCAAAGAACAGGCACTCAAGCACCCAAACTGGAGCATGGGCGCAAAGATAACAATTGACTCCGCCACTATGATGAACAAGGGATTCGAGGTGATTGAGGCCAAATGGCTGTTCGGCGTGAATGCCGACAAGATAGAAGTAGTCGTACACCCTCAGTCGGTAATACACTCTATGGTACAGTTCGAGGATGGTGCTATCAAGGCTCAGTTGGGCACACCAGACATGCGCTTGCCGATAATGTATGCGCTGACATACCCGCATAGGCTACAATCCTCATTCGAACGCATCAATTGGGACACCCTAAAAGAACTCACCTTCGAGAGACCCGACCTTGAACGTTTCCCCAATCTGCAGCATGCATACACCGCGCTTTCAAAGGGCGGCAATATGCCATGTGTCGTGAATGCGGCAAATGAAGTATGCGTGGCAGCATTCCTCAACGACCGCATAAAGTTCTGCGAAATGCCGCGACTTATCGATCGTGCAATGCAACAGACACATTTCATTACAAAGCCATCACTCGAAGACTATCTGGAGACAGACAGGCACGTCCGGGAAATGGTTGAAAGTTGGATATAAAAAACTAAAAACATATAAATCTTTATGGAAATATTTTTGATCAGAGCACTGCAGCTCATCTTGGCATTGAGCCTGCTGGTGCTCATACATGAATTCGGACACTTTCTTTTTGCAAGGCTGTTCAACGTACGTGTAGACAAGTTCTACCTCTTCTTCGACTGGAAATTCTCAATCTTCAAATGGAAGCCTAAAGGCAGTGATACAGAATATGGTATCGGCTGGATTCCGCTTGGCGGATACTGCAAGATAGCAGGAATGATTGACGAATCGATGGATACGGAGCAGATGAAACAGCCTGCACAACCATGGGAATACCGTTCTAAACGCCCATGGCAACGTCTTCTTATCATTGTCGGAGGTGTAATGTTCAACCTTATACTTGCAATACTGCTCTACTCTATGATTCTCTTCAATTGGGGAGACCGCTATGTAGACCTGCACAAGATAGACAATGGATTTGAATTCAGCGAGAAAGCGGAAAAGATCGGTTTCAAGGACGGTGACAAAATCATAAAGTTCGATGGCGAAGAGGCTCATAAACTATATCTTGACAAAATACGTGGAGCGAACATTCTCCGCAACATATGCAACGCCGAGACAGTTACCGTTTTGCGCGGCGGCAAAGAGGTCGAGATTGCAATACCCGAAGAACTTGGCCTGCTTAACATGAACGATGACGGCAGATTCCTTGATGTGAGAGTGTTGGCAGTTGTTGACAGCGTTACCAAGGATAGCCCGGCAAGCAGGGCCGGCATGCTTAAAGGAGACAGCATTACAGCCATTGCAGGCAAGAATGTCGGCTCATTCAACAACATCAAGGAAGAAATGGCAGAGCTCAAGAAAGAAAAGACCAATAAGTTCAACATAGACGTGATACGCAACGGAATTCCTGTTACCCTTAATGTTGAGGTGGACACATCATTTGTACATGGCATCAGACCTGTCGACAACAACTACCCTATTGAACATAAGGAGTATGGCTTCTTCGCTTCATTCCCGGCTGGAGTGTCATTCGGATTCAATGTACTTAGCGGATATGTCAGTGACTTCCAGTATGTATTCAGCAGCAAGGGTGCACAATCTGTCGGCATGTTCGGTACAATAGGAAGCCTCTTCCCTGCAGAATGGAACTGGTATGAGTTCTGGCTAATGACCGCATTCCTCTCTGTTGTACTTGCTTTCATGAACATACTGCCGATTCCGGCACTTGACGGTGGACATGCCGTATTCCTCATATACGAGATGATCACAGGCAAAGAGCCGAGCGAGAAATTCATGGAACGCGCACAGATGGTGGGAATGCTGATAATCCTTGGACTATTCGTGTTAGCCATGTACAATGATATCGTAAGGTTTGTATTCAATTGATTGATAACATGAAAAACAGGACAATATATTTCCTCCTTGGTATTGCGCTCCTTATACAGGGGTGCAACACCAAGAAGCAAGTAAAAACGGATGCCAATACTGAAGCCTTCGGAATCCTTTTCAACGAGGTATGCAATGAAAGTGATGCCGAGAACATCTGCATCTCTCCTCTCAGTGCACAGATGGCACTCTCAATGGTTGCAGCAGGGGCTACCGGAGAGACAAAGGAGGAGATTTATGGGGCATTGCAACTGTCAGGCGATGTAAATGCAAATAGTAAGGCTATCATTGACAACATCGGGAATAGCGAGTGTGAGGTAAACATTGCGAACTCTATCTGGATAAACGAGAAACTTGATGCAAAGGAGAGTTTCATAAAAGACGGTAAGGAGTACTTCAATGCACATGTTGCCCGTGTACCTTTTGATAAGGCAACCCTCAAAATAATCAACGATTGGTGCAAAACAGAAACAAAAGGGAAGATAAGTTCCATTCTTGACGATATAAAGGAGAGCGACAGGATGTACCTGATAAATGCACTATACTTCAAGGGTGCTTGGAGGCAACAATTCTCCAAGATACTGACAGCCAAGAAACCTTTCGCCACAGAGGATGGGAGAGTTGTGGAAGCTGATATGATGCACCAGACAATAAAGACAATATATTACGAGGACAGCATCATACAGATGGCAAGCATGCCTTTCAAACAGAGATACAGAATGCTGCTCATACTTCCTGCCGAAGGTGTCAGCATATCTGATGCAGTCATGCATCTTGCTGCGAACCACCAGGAGTGTCTGGACAGCATGTCAAGATACAGCGTGGAACTTGCACTTCCCAAATTCAGGAGTGAGTTCAAGACAAGCCTCAAAAAGACACTCAAGAATATGGGCATGAAGAGAGCATTCAGCAACAAGGCCCAGTTCGACGGAATGTCGGACGACCCGCTCTGTATCGACAATGTTGTACAGAAAACATACATCAAGATTGATGAGGAAGGCGCTGAGGCTGCAGCTGTGACAGGAATATCGATGATGCTCACAGGAATGCCCAGACCGCTTGAGAAGAGAGTCTTGAATCTTGACCGTCCATTTATATACATGATTACTGATTATACCAAAGACAATATCCTTTTCATGGGTAAAGTCGGTAACCCCAATGAATAACAACCAATAAAAAACAGATATTATGAAACGTCTATTCGGAACACTGCTTTTGCTGCTTATTGTTGCAACAGGTTATTGCCAGGCACCAAAGTACATATTCTACTTCATCGGTGACGGAATGGGACCATCCCATGTGCTTGGCACAGAACTCTACCTTGGAGAGATGCATGGTGTTATCGGACGCCCTCAGAAGCTATGCTTCACACAATTCCCCGAGAGCGCATTCGTAACTACCTATTCTGCAACAAACGGTGTTACAGACTCGGCTGCATCAGGTACAGCACTTGCTACCGGACACAAGAGTTATAATGGTGCTATCGGTGTCGACAGTGACACTGTCCCCGTGTACAGCGTTGCTGTTGACCTTGCAGAGAAGGGTATGGCAATAGGAATTGCTACATCAGTGCCTATCAACCACGCCACACCGGCTGCATTTTATGCACATAATGTGCACCGCGACAACTATCCACAGATTGCCACATGGATGGAGAAAGCTAATTTTGATTTCTACGCGGGAGGAGATGTAAGATGCAATAACAATCAGGAGCGCGAGGATATCTACAAGAGCGCAGAGAAGAACGGTTACACAATCGTACGCGGATTCGATGATTTCAAAGAAAGAGGGGATAAAGCCGAGAAGATGATGCTCTTCCAGGAGAACGTTGCCATTGAGTTGCCGTATGCAATCAACCGCAACGATAACGACCTAACCCTCGCACAGATTACAGAAGCCGGCATCGACTTCCTCAGCGACAAGAGTGACAAGGGTTTCTTCATGATGATAGAAGGAGGCAAGATTGATTATGCCGCACACAATGATGACGGTGCAACCGTGTTCCAGGAGGTCCTTGACCTGAACGAGGCTGTCAAAGTTGCGTTGGAGTTCTACAACAAGCATAAGGACGAGACGCTCATCATTGTCACTGCAGACCATGAGACCGGCGGATTGGTGCTCGGTTACCACGGTGATTACATACTCAGACTCAAGGAACTGGGCACACAGAAAGTAAGCTATGAGAAGCTGGTTGAGATCCTCAAGAGCGAAAAAGAGACCTCTTGGGGACGTGTATCGGAAATCGTAAAAGAGAACATCGGTGTAGGAATCCGCGGAGAACACAATGCAGATGAGAAGGTAACCATGGAAGATGGACTTGCCAAAAAGATTGCCAGAGAGGCTATCTATGATATAAACCGCAAAGCCATTCTGTCATGGGCAAGCGGCAACCACTCAGGAACTTTCGTTCCCTTGTTTGCCATCGGCAAAGGTGCAGAGAACTTCAACGGTGTGATTGATAACACCGATATTCCACGCATCATCCGCAAGATTACCACAGAAAAGAGCAAAAAGAGCAAGAGAAGATAATCCCTCAAAATAGGGTTGAATAAACGGGATATGACAGCGCACTGTCATATCCCGTTTGCATTGAAT
Source organism: Bacteroidaceae bacterium (assembly GCA_017398805.1). Lineage (GTDB taxonomy): Bacteria > Bacteroidota > Bacteroidia > Bacteroidales > Bacteroidaceae > HGM04593. The sequence goes on from JAFQEZ010000085.1 coordinate 53,992, forward strand.
TCTGAATAGCAATATTTACATTCCAAACTCTGCCTGCTTGGCTGTTAAAGCAGCCTGAAAGTCAGCCAAAGCCTTGGTCATGGCCTTCTCGTATTCCTTTACCTGAGCCTCGGTCAAGCGGCTTTCAAGGGCCTCGATTTCTGCCTTATTGTTCTTCTCGTACATGGTTGCAGTCGTTGCAAACTCAATCGCGATGCTCTTCAGTTCATTTTTGCTCTTTGCCGCTTTTATCTTTTTTGTATAACCGTTGATAATGGCAATGAACTTGTCCATCGCATTCTCCTCATCTACAGAGATTACAGAAACTGCACTGTAGAAACTTTCTCAGTATCGGCTGCAAAAGAGTTGCCTGCCATCATAAATACAGCTACTGCTACCAATAATAATTTTTTCATAGTTTTTTATAGATTTATTATGTTTGTAGGATCGAAAGATGATCTATTACTGATACCTCAAGTTCTGTCCCGGATGCAATATCGAACGTGAATTAAGCCCGTTCAGTTTCATTATGGTACGCTGCGAAACGCCATGCTTCCTTGCAATACGCTCAATGGTATCACCTTTCTTAACCTTGTGGTACTTTGGTTCCGGACCGGCATACTTTACCTTTCCGTTTTCTATATATTTAGAACCCGGCTTACGGTAGACATAACTGTTCCCGGTTGTTGTCTGGTTCTTGAAATCAAACAATAAAGCCGGATCAATACACTTTCCGAGAAGGATTGTTTCAAAATGAAGGTGAGATCCGGTACTGCGACCTGTATTTCCGCCCAAACCGATAGGCTCACCTGCCTTGACATTCTGATCTTCGGTAACCAACTTCTTCGAAAGGTGTGCATAAAGTGTTTCGATACCATTGTTATGGCGTATTACAACATAATGACCATAGCCGCGACGCTGATAACTCGTGATACGTACCTTTCCGTCAAAAGCTGCATATATCGTGTCACCGGTCTGCACCTTGATATCAAGCCCGTTGTGCATACGACGTCTGCGAGGACGATAACCGAAAATGTCGGTTATCTTTCTGCTCTCTGTAGGCATGACAAAGCCTGTCAAGTCAATGCGGAACGAATCTGGCAGTTCAGCTGTATAATGTACTCGAGTGTTTTCCCAGTCAGGATACATCTCCATTGCCGGCACAATATACGCCTCGTTCAACAGAATGTTGTGCACCGGCAATGAGTCGGGCATTATCATGCCTTTGCATACCAAAACGTTTTCAATCGGTTTGTCCTGTGCCACTCCATTCATTGTAAAGAGGGCAAGCAGAAACGCAAATAACAGTTTTGTTCTTTTCACCTTATTGTATTTATTGTATTACATGAACTTTTGGCTCTCCTCGCCACCATACTCAAAACGGGTGACAGCCGACTCATAGTCAAACAGTTCGCCGGGAGCAAAGAAACGGTCAATCTCTATGAGAGCATTCTCCACTGAATCAGATGCATGCACAACATTCTGCTCTCCACTCATTGAAAAATCGCCACGAATTGTACCAGGAAGCGCCTTGCGTGAGTTTGTCGCACCCACAAGCAGGCGTACGGTATCTACAGCCTCGGCTCCCTCGATGCAGCATGCAATGATTGGGGCAGCCTGCATTGAAGCCTTCAAGTATGGGAAGAAAGGACGATTCTTCAGATGCGCATAGTGTTCATTGACAATCTCATCTGTCATGAACAGCATCTTCATGCCTACGAACCTAAGACCTTTACGTTCAAAACGTGTAACGATATCACCGATTAGACCACGCTGGATAGCATTTGGTTTAATAAGAATAAGTGTTTTCTCCATTTCTATTATGTGTTAGTTGATTTGATTCAATTACGGAAGGATGCATGTAGCGAATCGCCGGCAAAGATAATAAAAAATGCTATTTATGCGAAAATAAATAAGTTAACATTTCAAAACATCGTCACAAAGCAGCCTGAGGCTTTATGAGATAGCTCCCCAGTTCCAGTTTTTCATATCCTTTATTGCACGCAGTCTCTCCCAAACTACCCGGTAAAGAGGATTGTTGCGCTGTGGGTCGGCGTCTACCACACCACGTGCTACCTCGCGCACATACTGCAACAATTGCTCATCTTTAGCAAGGTTTGCAATCTTCAAGTCAAATGCGATGCCGCTCTGCTGCGTACCCTCCATGTCGCCCGGACCACGCAGTTTGAGGTCAGCCTCGGCAATCTCAAAGCCATCGTTGCTTGCAGTCATGATCTCCATACGCTTGCGTGTCTCCTCGGAGAGCTTATAATCGGTAACCAGTATGCAGTATGATTGTGAAGCACCGCGCCCTACCCTGCCACGCAGCTGATGCAACTGCGACAGGCCGAAACGTTCGGCATTCTCAATCACCATTACCGACGCATTGGGCACATCCACACCAACCTCAATAACAGTGGTAGAAACAAGGATTCTTGTCTCGCCCGATGCAAAACGACGCATCTCCTCATCCTTCTCCTTTGGCTTCATTTTGCCATGGAGCTTACCGAGGCTATAGTCGCAGAAGACATTGCAAAGATGTGCGTATCCATCCTCCAGGCTCTTGAGATCCAGTTTCTCATTCTCTTTTATGAGCGGATATACCACATAGGCCTGCCTGCCCTCCTGCAACTGTTTATGTATAAAAGAGTACATGCTGTCAGCGCGGTTACGGAAAATATGTGAGGTAGATATCGGTTTTCGGCCGGGAGGGAGTTCATCAATCACAGATACATCAAGATCACCGTAAAGGGTCATTGCCAATGTACGGGGAATAGGTGTAGCAGTCATCACGAGTATGTGCGGAGGGATGGAGTTCTTGGCCCACATTTTGGCACGCTGCGCCACACCGAAGCGGTGCTGTTCGTCAATCACGACAAGACCAAGATTGTAGAACAGTACATTATCCTCAAGTACAGCATGCGTACCCACAAGTATATCGACTCCGCCACTCTCAAGAGCCTCGAAAAGCGGAGTACGCTCTTTCTGCTTTGTACTGCCGGTCAGCAGTTCCACTCTTACAGGCAGCCCACCCAGCATGCGTTTAATGGTCGCGTAATGCTGTTCAGCAAGTATCTCAGTCGGTGCGAGGATACATGCCTGATAGCCGTTGTCCTTGGCAAGAAGCATAGACATGAGCGCCACCAATGTCTTTCCACTGCCCACATCGCCCTGCAAAAGACGGTTCATCTGGCAGTTGCTGTTCACATCTTTGCGTATCTCCCGTACCACTCTTTTCTGGGCACCGGTAAGTTCAAAGGGCAAGTTCTCGTGATAGAAGCGATTGAATATCTCGCCCACCTTTGCAAAACGATGTCCCATGTATCGCATCTGCCTGTCACGGGCATACTGTAGAATATTCAACTGTATAAAGAAGAGTTCCTCGAACTTTAACCTATACTGTGCCAGTTGAAGTTCCTTTGTATTCTTAGGGAAATGGATGATTCTAAGAGCGTTGTCAAGCGACATAAGACCATGTTTCTGCACAATATCACTTGACAATGTCTCTTCCATCTCTTTATTGAGGAGGTCGAGAAGATTCTGGATAAGTTTGGCTATTGCATTGGAATTGAGTCCATGGCGCTTCATCTTCTCGGTCGTGTTGTAATATGGCTGGAGACCCATATTGTTCAACTGGAGCATAGAGGCATCATCTACATCGGGATGCGCAATGTTCACCCTGCCATTGAACATAGAGGGTTTACCGAAAACGACATACTGCTTATTGAGGCCATAACGGTTCTTGACGAACTTGATGCCCTTGAACCAGACAAGGTCGACAAATGCAGTACCGTCAGTAAAATGCGCCACAAGGCGACGGGAAGCCCCTTCGCCCAACTCCTCAAAGGAACGAATCTCGCCTACCAATTGCACGTGCTGCAGATGACCGCCGAGTTCATTGACCTTGAAGACACGGCTGCGGTCAATATACTTATAAGGGAAATAATATAATAGGTCATACAGCGAACGTATATTGAGTTCACTGCCAAGAAGCGATGCACGCTGTTCGCCTACACCGGGAAGAAACCTTATGCTTCTTGTTGCGATATCCAGCATTCCATAAGGGTTTTTGCAACCATAAAATCAAATGGAGTGGTCAGTTTGATATTCTCGCGGTTACCCTCTACAGAGACAACCTGAACCCCTGAAGCCTCGACTACAGATGCATCATCGGTAAAGGATTCGACGAAACGCTGCTCATATGCACTGCGGAGTATCGAAAGCTTGAACACCTGAGGTGTCTGTACAAGGCGGTAACGGTCACGTTGAACAACCTCTGTCACGCCATTGCCACCTACAATGTGACGCAGACTGTCCTGCACCTCTATCATCGGTATCGCAGCACCGTGTATCCATGCTTCACGGAAACAGTCGTCCACCACCTTTGAAGAGACAAACGGACGTACACCGTCATGGACACCCACCAATGCTTCCTCAATGTCATCGACCTGTGCAAGACCATTCTGCACCGAGTGGAAACGCGTAGCACCACCCTGGGCAAGCAAGAGAGGCACAGAAAACTCATATTTCCTGCACAATTCCATCCACATTTCAAAGTGGTCGGCAGGCAATACGAGAATCAGTTGCATTGTGGGGTCGATTGCATGAAGGCGCTCAAGGGTCACCATAAGTACAGGCTTGTCGCCCAACAACTGGAACTGCTTGGGCAACTCCCCACCCATACGAAGGCCTTTGCCCCCTGCAACTACTATCAAATATTTTTTCATTATATATCCGTTCTTACAAGAAGCCCTAACAGCCCCTTTCATTTTATAATCATCTAATTATCACTTGCCCGGAGCCCCTACATAAAAGGCAATGAATCGCCGTCCATTACTGCTCCACTATCTCACAATCACACTCCCTGAGCATTTCTGCAAACACCTTCTCAAACTCCTCCTTAGGCGGCGCATCCGAGAAATCTATGTCATCGGGGTACATTGTAACCCATTTGTATTTCTTAGTTATAATCCTTACAACATCATACGTGCTGTACGACAGCTTATAGGCAACAGAGAAAGCACCCTTCAACAGATTATAACCGAATAGCCAGCCAAAGGCCGAGAACAGCACTGCAAACAAACAGGCATAAGGCAGACTCTGGTGTAGCATATATAAGAAGCCCACGGCAGCGCCTACAGCACCAAACAGCCACGCAATTTTTCTGGCTGGGCGCCCCTTGGCAGCACAGACACCGCAACAAGGTATCTTCAGATAAAGGACAGCCGGATATGTGATACTATAGTACTTTACAGTTATTGTCTCGTTCACATCGGGTCTGTTCCTGTCGCGTCCCTGACAGAAAGGGCAAGGCTGCGAGGAGAAGTCCTTCTTCTGAATTGTATATGTACTGTCAATCCGATTCATTGTAAAACTGCACCTCCTTTTCAAGTTCACGCTCTACCCATTCCTGTCTCATTACGTAACGTTCAACCGTTCCATAGGAGTCATCCCTCAGGAGCGAAGGAAAAGGCTCGAACCAGCCATCTATGCCATATCTTGAACGTGTTTTCCCTGGCGGGAGCATTGTCACAGCCTCTTCATCATCGTGCAACTCCTCATCACCGTATATCTTTGCAACAAGACAGAAGGTCTCATCGGTCCTGTTCTCGACAAAGCGCATACCGCATTCATTGAAGAAATCCCCATTCAGCACAAAACGCATGTCATGACCGTCGGGAGTGTCATCGTTGACAATGTAATATGTAGGCAGGATCATGAATGCCGAGACCGCCATGAACGCACCACCAAACAGACCTGTCAACAACGTTGCCCATATCAGCCTTGCCGTACTTGTTACACGAACGGCACCAATCCCTGCACCCCTAAAGACAAAGTATACAAGAGCGAGTGCCGTCATGGCGACTACGCACACAAGCACTATTTCGGCAACGGTGAACAGCATAAGGCAACAGCTGCTTACCTAAACTGCATCTGAGAACGCAGGGTCTCTACGACGTCACTGCCACACAGACGCTCAACTATTGCAAACCCGAAGTCAAAAGATGCACCGGGACCGCATCCTGTAATTATATTGCCATCCTCTTCCACTGCTGTTGCAGTATACTCCGCACCGAAAAGGTCACCCTCACAACCAGGATAGCATGTCGCCTTACGTCCCTCAAGGATACCTATGCGACCGAACACCATCGGTGCAGCACAAATTGCAGCCAACAATGTGCCCTTTGCACACTCCTGCTGCAACAATGCGCGCAAAGGTTCATGCGCCGACAGGTTGTCGGTTCCGACACCTCCGCCCGGCAAAACCAATGCATCGGCATCGTCAAAGCAAAGGATCTCATAGAGGAGGTCTGCCTTTACTGTTACATTCTGCGCTGAAACAACATCCTCGCGTCCCATTATTGACACAGTCACCACATCAAGGCCGGCACGTCGCATTACATCTACAGGAGCCAATGCCTCAACGGTCTCAAAGCCGTCGGCAAGAAACAGATATACTCTTTTCATGTTAAATTCTTTAATATACAATAGTGCATTACTGCACCTTGAACTTATAAGTTATTGTACCGTATTGGTTCTCTGAACCGGTTGTCTTACTGAATTTGGACTTTTTTGCAAAACGGAGAGCCGCATTAAGTGCTGAAGGATCTGAAGTGTCAGTACCTCTTGCCCTTGTGGCATCAATTACATTTCCGTTCGGATCGACTTCAATCCTTACCACAACCGTACAGTTTCCCTTGACGGTTACTCTTTCCGTAGGCAGGCTGACACCTTTTCTTCCTGCAAGGCTGAATTCCACATTTCCTTCGGCCGAGCCCGAACTCTGGTTATTTCCATCCGCAGCCATCTGAATCAATTCATTATCGGAAAAATCCGATGAAGGAGTCATGTTATTTGAAGCACCGAAAATCTTATTGAAATCAGGTGTTGACACAGCAGGCTGTACAGGTTTCTGTTCCGACTTCTTGTTCTTTACAGAATCTACGATATTAGTCTTAACATCATTGTCCGTAATCAGTTTTTCCGGTGGCGGAGGGGTACTTTCAGGTTGCTTGACCTTTACGGGATTCTTTACATTGGCCTTGGCTGGAGCTACCGGCTCAAAATCGGGGTTCTCCATCATCTTTTTGACCTCCTTGAGAAATTCCTCGCTCTTTTCAGCCTCTTCGGGATCCTCCTTCCACTGCTCCACAAAACTTTTCTCCTTCTCTACCTGCGGTTTTTCCATCACCATGCAATAGAGAAGAACGAAGAGAAGGACATGGAACAGCACAGTGCCGACAATGCCATATAATTTTTCTCTTGGAATATCTTTCATTGTTTCTTATCGGGTGCACTTGTAGCAAGCACCATCTTGAAATCGTTTTCGTTTGCAATATTCAACACCTTCACAACTTCGCCATAAGGGACCGACACATCGGCATAAAGCGCCACATACATGCCACTGTCTTTCTTCTTGCAATCAAGCAGGAATATTTTCAAATCCTCATGACTATCGATCCTTTCCACTTTACCTTCGCCCCACTGTGCATAATACTGGTTCTCCTTTGTAATTGTCACACGTGCCATAGGTTTGGCATGTGTCTGCGATTCACCTTCGGGCAGAAGCACTTTTATCGCATTAGGAGCAACAATCGTAGATGTCAGCATGAAGAAGATCAACAACAGGAATATGATATCCGTCATTGACGACATTGAAAAGCCATCTATAACCTTTGTTTTTCTCTTAATCATAGTCAACTTCGTTTGTTAACAGATTAAACGTTCTCATTAGGATTTTGCACAGGCTGCGAAACAGGCTGGGATGCAACATATTGTTCAACAGGCTGGGATATCGGCTGCGCAACAGGCTGAGAAATAGGCTGAGATACAGGCTGCGAAACAGGCTGGGATACAGGCTGAGCTACAGGCTGAACTACAGGCTGAACTACAGGCTGAGCAACAGGCTGGGATACAGGCTGAGCAATGGGCTGGGATACAGGCTGAGCAACGGGCTGAGCAACAGGCTGAACTACCGGTTGAGACACAGGCTGGGCAACGGGCTGAGCAACGGGCTGGGATACAGGCTGAGTTGCATATGGATTGGTCTGTTGAGATACAGGAACCGTATTCTCCTCCACAGATGGCATGTCCACTCCATCCTTGCACTCGGCAACAATCTCAAGGAACTGGATTATCTGTGCCTCCATCATATTCTGCACCTTGTCGACACGTGATACGAGATAGTTGTACGCAAAAATCGCAATGATACCTACAATAAGACCGCCGACTGTGGTAACCATAGCCTCATAGATACCACCCGACAACATGGTAACATCAATGTTGTTACCGGCGTTTGACATCTGCCAGAAAGCCTGTACCATACCTGTTACAGTACCCAAGAAACCCAACATTGGGGCTACCGCTGCAATTGTTGATATCAACGGCATACCCTTCTCAAGGTTTGCGATTTCAAGGCCTGCGCTATTGTCGAGAGCCTGACGTATTGATACAGGGTCGAATCTGTAATCCTTCACTCCCTTGGCAATAATGCGTGAAACGGGAGTATTCTGTTTCTCACAGTAGTTGTATGCCGATTTTACATCATTCTCTTTCAGATTATCCTTGACACGGTCCAGCAACATCGGATTCTTCTTCATAGCCTTTGTGAGAACCACAAGACGGTCAATAAATATATAGATACCAATAACCGAGAGAATAGCAAGAACAATCATAATCCATCCGCCCTTCATTGCCAGATCAAGGACGTTCAAACTCTCTTCAACCTCTTTGGGTGCTTCTGAGATTGCAGGTGGAGCACTCAAGACCAATGTCATTAAATTCATAGTAGTATAGTGTTAAGTTTTTAATTTATTTCTTCAAACAGCTCTTGTAGGCGGCTATCGTCTTCTCAAGCCCCATGTAAAGTGCATCACAGATAAGTGCATGACCTATCGAGACTTCATCGACCCAACTTATTACATCTGTAAAATATTTCAGGTTTTCAAGGCTCAGGTCATGGCCGGCATTGAGGCCTATACCCAACTGCTTCACACGTTTGGCCGTTTCAAGGAACGGAGCGATTGCAGCCTCACGGTCTACAGCATATCCGTGCGCATACGGACCTGTATAAAGTTCCACGCGGTCGGCGCCAGCCATTGCCGCGAACTCTGCCATACGTACATCGGCATCAATGAAGATTGAGCTGCGGATGCCGGCTGAACGAAGGTCATTGAGAATGTCACGCAGGAACTCCTGTTCGGTCTCAGTATTCCAACCGCAGTTCGATGTCAACTGGTCGGGCTTGTCAGGAACAAGAGTAACCTGTGAAGGACGGACACGCAATACAAGGTCCATGAACTCCTTAGACGGATAACCCTCGATATTGAATTCTGTACGAAGCACAGCCTGCAGTGCCGGCACATCGGCACGACGAATGTGACGCTCGTCGGGACGGGGATGAACAGTAATTCCATCTGCACCGAAAACCTCGCAATCCTTGGCAACCTTGATTATATCAGGGTTATTGCCACCTCTTGCATTCCTTATCGTTGCAACTTTGTTTATATTTACACTCAGTTTTGTTCTCATATATAAAGCAATACAGTAATCAAAAACCACACTTCCTCCAATGTAGTCTCAATTTTCTGCAAAAATAACATAAATAAAAAACTTTGTATAATAAATTATCTTAATTTTGCACTCGTTAGGATGTTTAAAGATACAAAATCCGTTATAACAACTGCAACACGCCTTTTAAAAAGCAAAAAACGGGGAGAAGATGAAATTCGCGATATTCGGCAACAAGCACCAGTCAAAAAAATCGAAAAGCATCGAACAACTGTTCGCTGCAATTGTAAAATTCGGTGACACATTCATCATCGACGAGCCATTCTACAGATTCCTTCTGGGGGAGGGATTCAGTGTCCCCACGCCCGAAGGGCTCATCAACGGAAATGATTTCACAGCCGACATCGCTATCAGCTTCGGTGGCGACGGCACGCTGTTGCGCACAGCCAGCCGTATCGGCGACAAGGAGATACCCATTTTGGGTATCAATGCCGGCAGGCTCGGATTCCTTACCACAACATCGAACGAGAATATCGAATATGTCATCGGCAAGATACACGAAGGCGAATACGATGTTGAGAAGCACAATATCATTGAGGCCCTGACCCACGGCAGCACACTCAAGAATTACCCCTTCGCACTTAACGAGATTGCAGTAATGAAACATGACAGTTCGTCGATGATGACATTGGATGTTACGCTAAACGGGAACGACAGAATAACATACCAGGCCGACGGTCTAATTGTTGCAGCCCCATCGGGATCGACAGGATATTCGCTCAGTGTGGGCGGACCTATCATCGCCCCCGATGCCAATGTACTTGTGCTCACCCCCATTGCACCTCACAGCCTCAGCGCTCGTCCGCTTGTCATAAGCGACAGCACCACAATAGAGATAAAGGTAAACAGCCGGAGCCACAATTTCCTCATTGCTCTTGACGGCCGCAACGAAAGCTGCGACGAGTCGACCGTAATCACAGTGCGCAAGGCTGCCTACCGACAGCTAATCATCCGCCGCAAGGAACACTCTTTCATACAGAACCTGCAGGAGAAACTCATGTGGGGAACAGATGTGAGAGAGTGAGAAAATAAAACGGTAAACGGAAAGCTGCGGATAAGCGAGCGAAAGCCAAGTTTACTTGAGCTTTTACAGCGAGCGCAGCCAAGGTTCAAGCCCACAAAGTGGGGTTAAAGCTTGTGCAAGCGAGCGAAAGCCAAGTTTACTTGAGCTTTTACAGCGAGTGCAGCCAAGGTTCAAGCCCACAAAGTGGGGTTAAAGCTTGTGCAAGCGAGCGAAAGTCAAGTTTGCTTGAACTTTTGTAGCGAGCGGCAGCAGTTTCAATCCAACGCAGTGGGGTTAAAGCTTGTGCAAGCGAGCGAAAGCCAAGTTTACTTGAGCTTTTACAGCGAGCGCAGCCAAGGTTCAAGCCCACAAAGTGGGGTTAAAGCTGAAAACGGGAAACAAAGTTTGACGTTTTCACATTTCACCTTTCAGTTTTCCGCTACCTCGATTGCGGTGTAAAACTCTTTGAAGAGCCTCCTGTTGCAGTTCCACCAATGGTAAATGCCCCGTTAAAATAGCTCTCGCTTACGCCCGACACTGACGTAACGCCATACATGAGTGCGTGCGATGATGAAGTGAATTCCGGTGAAGAGAGCAGCACTGTTGCGCTGTTTACCGTATTCGGACACTTATAAGAGAACATCACATTTCCCGAACTGTTCTTCACTGTAAGATACTTGCCCTGCGACACCGTCACCGAAGATACCGATGCGTAAGGCTGCGATGACGATGTAACAGAACTGTTGGCACTGCCTGTACCTATAAGTATTCCGCCATTCACCACAAACTGGTTGTTGTCACAATCGAAGCCCTCTTCGGGTGCATTTGTTCCCGAAGCAAGTACAACACCACCATTGACGGTAATTGTTCCGTTGGAGTCGATAGCGTCATTGTTGGATGCATGACTGTAGACATGACCACCGTTGAAGACCAATGCTGTTGCAGCATTTATGCCGTCATCGTAAGTATTACACTCGATAAGACCTCCATTTATGGTCATTGAAGCCTTGCTCTCAAGGCCTTCACCACCGTCATTGGCTGTCTCGGCATATACCGTTCCACTGTTCACGACAACATTTGCAGCACCTTTTATCGCCTTTGGGGCAGCATTGAAACCTTCCTGCATGCCACCCATTCCGCCGCCCCAGCCTCCGCCGGTGCTTCCGGACGAAGTGCCGAGTGATGCACCTTGAGTAATGGCATTTATCACAAGTGCATCGTCAGGAGCACCCTCCTTGCCGATAGTCAGCAGCCCCGATGCCACAATAGCCTTGCTTCCGTTGCCTTTTGCCGTGCAGTTGAGAACGCCGCTGAGCAGATTCACCGCGACATCACCTTTCAGACACTTTGTGGAATAGTAGTCGGTTCCTGTCGTCGCGGTGTAGGAAGATCCCGCACCGGAGATTGTGATATCGACCTTACCGCCGTCCATTGTAATGACACCGTCGACAGATATTCCCATTCCACCTTGCCCTGTAGCAATAATGTCAATGTCACCTCCGTTGACAGTAAGAGCACCGTCGCACTTTATTGCAGTGCAATACGACGGGTCGTAAGCGACCACCTTCGCCGTACCCGAAGTGTTGACACTCAACGTACCGCCGCTAATGAGGGCGTCACCTTCGACCTTTATACCCTTTGACTCGCTTCCGCTCACGTTAATCGAGTGCAAGCCACCCGACATTGTAAAGTTCGCGTCACACTTTATTCCTGCGGCAGCATATGAATCCTCGGTTGCCGAACCCGAAGAGACCGAACCGCCCTCATAACTTGAAGTGACATCACTCAAAGTATATGTGCGGATAGAGCCCGATGTGCTGTAGCTTGATGATATCTGGTAATACCTGTCGCTGCTAAGGCCTGTAAATGTTGCGCTCTGTATTGTATATGTACCGCGAAAACTTGAGTAGTCGTCACTCTTGAGATAATATGTAGCGGAGCTTGCGGCACCGAAATCATAATAGTAGAATGTCGTTCCGTTCACGACCACACTGTTTGTCAATGTAGCCACAAGGTTGCCGTTGCTCTCATAGAGATAGATGCTCTTCCATGCATTTGAGGAGGAACCACCCGGACGGTTGCTTGCTGCAGATGAAGGAATGCTGACATAAAGCACATAGCTCTTTTCGGGTTCGCTGCTGTTTTCACCCTCACCTGCCACAGAGGGGTCATAACTTTTGCTGTCACCGCTACAGAGGATTTCCGTTGTCCCGTCCGCGATATTCACATCGGCATCGGCAGAGATTCCACATCCTGCAACACCGGTTGCGGTAAGAGTTACGTTGCCACCCGTAATATTCACCGTAGAGTCACATTTCAGACACACTGCATAAGAGGGAGAGCCATCGACAAGGATACTGTTTCCAGTTGACTCAACCGTAACATTACCTCCGGCAATGGAGAGTACTCCACTACTCTTTATACCCTTTGCGGCATCACCAGGGACAACAACCTCAACATCGGCACCGTCAATAAGAATTCCGCCTACAGCCTTTATACCCTTGGCATCGTCTTTCGCTGTATTGACCTTTACACTGCCACCGAGCATCTTTATTATTCCCTCGCAATCCATTCCGTCATCACCCGATGCAAGCTCGACAGTTCCTCCCAAAATGATAATGGAGTCGTTAACATGCATGCCGTCACCCACAGCAGCCGGAACTCTCAGAATTCCGCCACGCACCTCAATATAATCGTCACTGCATATTGCATGCTTATAGTTTCCGTTGACTATAAGTTCACCGCTACTACCCTCAAAGATAAGCTGTCCTTCACTGAAAAGCGCTCCTTTCTCATCCTCACCCGTTGTAAAGGTATAAGAGCCTGAATCGGAGATTCTATTTACCGTACCGTCAACTACAAATATACGTCCACGCTTTCCGCACTGGCTGTTTATCGCAGCACCCGATGCATTGGCGAGATCTACTCCGTTAAGGTAAAGGTTGTATTTCTTTACACCGTAAAGTTTGAAACAACCGTCATCACTTGCACCTTGCAACACATAGTCAATCTCCTGCTGCTTGCGGCACTTGACAACAACTTCAGCACCTGTAATTGCAACCTCAAGGGAATCGAAAGCAAAAGGATTCTCCACAACAGCCCTGTCGCCCAAATATGTCACATTCACCGCAGAAGGCAATGTCCCATAGGCAATACTGTCAATGGCAGAAAGCTGCACATCGGCACTTCTGTCAAAAAGAGTAACACGCAAAATGTCGGCATCCTCATCAAAGGAGATGCTGTCAACACGCTCCATAGCCACACACTTTACCTCACCGTTATTCATGTAGAACTTCACATCCTTATCGGCACTTGCAACAACCACCGACAAAAGGGATACTATTACAAAAAATGCTCTTTTCATCGGTTGATTATTTTATATGTTGTACCATTTATACAAAGAATATATATGCCTGCAGGATAACCTGAAACCGGTAATTGCAATTCACCGTTGCAGTTTCCCTTGAACAACAGTTTTCCCTCCACGGTAGAGAAGGAGACCTGAACAGGCACAACGCTTTCCACCCTCAGCACGCCTGCAGAGATTGAAAAGGGAGAGAGAGTCTTCTCATCTATCCCCGTTTCGGGCGAAGGCTCGTAATAGAGAAACGACATTATGTTTATATTATCTGTTGCCCATGTTGCAACAGAACCGTCGTTCATATTTATAAGTAAATCACCGTTGCTGAACTTTATGCTTCTTATATCAGCGACAACATACTCGGCACTGCCGTTACTGCTCTTGACAACAATCTTCTTGTCCGGTACGGATGCAGCGACATCCATGCATGCAGCAAGCACAAAAAACAGTAGTAAAGAGAGTCTTTTCATTGTAACAATCCTATTGGTTTACATTTCCGGCCCTGAGGAGACAAAGTACTCCAAGAACTTCAAACAGAGCTTTTTCCAGTGTAAAAGTATTGTTTTAGGAAACGCCAGATTGTTAATAGCTGTTAAATTTGGTAGAAAATAATACAGACTCCCGATTTTTTAATACCAAACGGTAAAGCCGTGGCAATGATTTATTCGAGATCTCCCTTCATTTCAATCGTCAAGATGACAACTGCGCGGTTTACAAAGACTTGCGTGCTACCCTAAGGAGATTAAGTACTTTAAGGATCTACCCCTCGAGATTAAAAAGCGTTGGAGCGGCATGCCGCTCCAACGCTGATATTCAAAAAAAGGATTTCTTATACCCATCCTCTTTTCACCACCCAGCGGTAAGCGACAGGTATAATGAATACATTCAAGAATGTAGATGAGAGCAATCCTCCAAGTACCACAACAGCCATCGGGCTCTGGATTTCGTTACCCGATGCCGAACCGTTCAGAATCATAGGTACAAGCGCCAGTGCCGAGGTGAATGCCGTCATGAGAATAGGTGTCAGACGGTCGGCCGAACCATGCATCACAGCCTCATCAAGCGACACACCCTCGGCACGCAAATGCTGGTAGCGCGAAACAAGCAGGATACCGTTTCGTGTAGCGATACCGAAGAGTGTTATCAGGCCGATTATTGCAGGGATACTCATGACTGCCGAACTGAAATATGTGGCAATGATACCTCCTATGAGTGCCAGCGGCAAATTAAGCAGCACAACCACCGACAGCGATGTACTCTTGAACTCGCTGTAGAGAAGCACAAAGACAACAAGCACGGCAACCAATGTCGTCAGCCAGAGTGTACGTGATGCCGACTCGGCACTCTCGAACTGTCCGCCGAACTCAAGGCGATAGCCCTCGTCAAGTTTAAGATTCCCGTCAAGATGATCCTTCACACGGTCAACCGTTCCTGCCACGTCACCGCTTGCAATGTTTGCCGAAACGACAACCTTTCGCTGCACATTCTCACGGCTGATACTTCCCGGACCACCGACAGAGACAACCGTCGCAATATCGCTGAGCGCAACCTTACCGTTAGGTGTATCGATAAGCGCGCGTTCCACACCCTCCATACTCTCGGTATAATCCTTGTTCAGACGTATTATAAGGTCGAAGCTACGCTCCTCCTCATAGACACTGCCCACCTTCTTGCCAGGGAATGCCGACTCCACGAAACTGTTGAACTCCTCCATCGTCACCCCGAACTGTGCCATCTTCTCACGGTCGGCACGTATCTGCAGCTGCGGAGTCTCAACCTGTTGCTCCACATTCACATCGACAACCTCAGGGAATGCCTTCAAAAGTTCCTCAATCTCCTTTCCTTTACGGAAGAGAGTACTCAAATCGGGACCGAAAATCTTGATTGCAAGGTCGGCCTGGGTACCCGACACCATATGGTCGATACGGTGCTCAAGCGGCTGCCCGACAGAAGTTACCACTCCCGGAATCTTCGCCATACGCTCGCGCACATCGGCAAGAAACTCCGCCTTGCTGCGATCACCAAGCTTGAAGTTTACATCAATCTCTGCACCGTTGGATGTCTGCGAATGCTCGTCAAGCTCGCCACGGCCGGTACGGCGTGCAGTGCTTGTAACCTCCGGAATCTTCAACAGCTCTTTTTCTATTGCAGCACCTATCTTGTTGCTCTCCTCAAGAGATACACCAGGACGCGAAACGGCAGCAATGGTAAGTGCATTCTCGTTGAACTCTGGCAAGAAACTGCGTCCCATCTGTGTAAAGAGGAATATGCACACCGCAAAAAGCAGAAGCAAGAGCCCTACAAAGAGTTTGGCATACCTGAGCACAAACCTGAGTGACGATCGGTAACCCTTCAGCAACCAACGTTCCACCCAGTTTTTCTTCTCAGCCTTTGTAAGATACTTGTCTCCTGTGAGCATCATCTTACAAAGAAGAGGTGTAACCGTCATTGCAACAATCAGCGACATCAAGAGCGCGATAAGGTATGCAATACCCAGAGGCTTGAGCATCCTGCCCTCAAGACCACTGAGGAAGAAGAGCGGCATGAAGGTAACCATGATGATGAGCGTCGCATGTATGATTGATGCGCGTATCTCCGAGGAGGCTTCGAACACCACATTGTATGTCGGTTTACGCTGTTCTTTTGGCAACGCATGATTCTCGCGCAGACGTTTGTAGACATTCTCCACATCTATGATGGCATCGTCTACAAGCGAACCTATTGCAATACACATACCGCCGAGAGTCATGGTATTGATATCCATCCCAAGCAGATATAGCACAATAACCGTGCCGAGCAACGACAACGGGATGGCAAGCAATGAGATTAATGTCGTGCGCAGACTGGTAAGGAAGAGCAGAAGCACAAGCACAACGCATATCGCGCCCTCAATCAAAGAACGGCCTACATTGTTCACAGATGACTGGATATAATCGGCCTGACGGAAAATTTTTGTGTCAAGTTTCACATCAGGCGGCAACGATTTTGCAATATCGGCAAGATTACGTTCGATATTCTCAGTAATCTCAAGCGTATTGACTCCTGGTTGCTTCGATATCGAAAGGATTATGGCAGGCTCACCGTTCATGGAGGCATAACCCTGCTTCACAGCCGGTTCTATTACCACATCGGCAACATCGGCAACACGCACGGTTTTATCTCCGTCGGACTTGACAACAGTGCTTCCGAGTTCCTCGACATCATTGCTGCGCCCCATTCCGCGAAGGTTGTATTCGTTACCGAAGTCACGCAACACACCGCCTCCGATGTTCACACTCATAGCACGTGCGGCGCTCTCAAGCTCTGCCATGCTCACCCCGTACATCTCCATCCTTACAGGGTCGGCAAGCACCTTGTACTGCTTGTAGTCACCACCTATAATCGTTACATTTGAGACACCGCCGGTTGCAAGAATAGCAGGTTTTATTATCCATTCGGCAAGCGTACGCTGCTCCATCATGGAGGTTGAATCGGCCTGCATGCCTATGAACATAACCTCACCCATCACACTCGACTGCGGAGCAAGCATTGGGACAACACCTTCGGGAAGCTGACCCGACAGCATACCCATCTTTTCACTGATGATCTGACGGGCACGGTAGATATCTGTACCCCAATCGAACTCGACCCAGACGAAAGAGAATCCCTGTGATGATGAAGAACGCACACGGCGCACATCGGTTGCACCGTTAACAGCAGTCTCAATCGGGAATGTCACAAGACGTTCCACCTCTTCGGGTGCCATATTGTGGGCATCGGTGAGGATTACCACTGTCGGCATGGTCAAATCGGGGAATACGTCGACCTCGGTATTCCTGGTAGAGTAGACACCGCCAATCACCGTCAACACGACTGCCAACAACACAAACAGCCTGTTGTTCAATGAGAATTTGATTATTCTGTTCAGCATAGCGGTATCATATTAATGGACATGGCCTGCATGAGGGTCAAGAGCAGCAGCCCCCTGTGACAGTTTGAGTGAAACCGCACCCTTTGTCACCACACGCTCACCTGCATGCAATCCCTTTAGAATCTGTACATTCATGCCGTCGCTTGCACCAACGGTTACCTCGCGTTTCTCAAAGGAGATAGGATTGCTCTGCACAAAGACAAAGAAGTTGCCCATCTCCTCGACGAGGGCAGTACGTGGTACAGCAATGACAGCCTCCTTGCTCTCAGAGATTACATACAGAGTTACGATGCTCCCCGATACAAGCCCTTCGATTGTACCTGCTGAAATTGTCAACGGCAACATGTTGCATTTGTTTGCCGCACTTCCTACAGCAACCACACTGCCTCCATTGGCATTCATAGAGAATGTCTCACCCGACTGCAGTTCTATATTAACATCCTTGATACTCTTCAACCCGTCTACATAACGCATCGGCAACTCGGCAACGATATTCGATGCTCCTGCCGACTGCACTGTGGCGAGTGGAGTTCCCGGCTCTACATAGTCACCGTTTGAAACAAGCAGTGTAGAGACAAAACCGTCGCGTGCAGCCTTCAACGTAACCTTGCCGCCTGCAAAACTGCGCTTCATGCTTGTGAAACGTGCCTCGGCCTGCTTGTATGTAGCCTCTGCTGCCTGAAACTCTCTTTCCGATACGATTTTCTCGTTGAAAAGGAGCTTTTTTCTATCATAGTCGGCCTTTGCAACCTGATAGTTGCTCTCGGCCTCGGCATATTTCACTGCCGCATCGTTGTCTGTGACATCACCACCCTCAAGATAGAAGAGAGGTTCACCTTTTGTCACACTCTTACCCTCGACTACGTTGCCTACGAACTGGACCTTGCCGCTTGTAGATGCAACGATAGTTGTAAAACTCTCGGGAGCAGGAGCCACCTTTGCTGCAATCTTGACAATACCTCCAAGATGCGATTTCTCTACAACAGCTGTCGCAAACCCGATGTTCCAGCTCTGCTCCTTACTGAATGCGATATCACCCTGTTTGCCCTCGGTCAACTCGCCATGACCCGAATGAGCATGCGAATGGTGAGCATGCCCGTTGACAGCTTCATGGTTATGCTCATGGGCGTGGGCGTCATGATTATGCTCGTGAGTTGCCTCGTGGTTATGTTCATGGGCCTCATGACCATGCTCGTGAGTAGCTTCGTGGTTATGCTCATGGGTTTCATGATTATGCTCGTGGGTTGCCTCGTGATTGTGTCCGTGTGCATCGCCATGGTCGTGTGAGTGGCCATGAGAATGATCGTGCGAATGTTCATCTGCCTCGCCCTTTGCCAACACCTCCACATGGAAATGCGCCTTGTCACCTCCGGCCTCAAAGGCAAGGCTACCCTCGCCCTTATGGGTTGGAGTGAAGTTGAAATTGAATATTCCGGCACTGCTTGCCTTGGCAGTCAGGCTCTGTTCGCTATCGCCTACCTTCAATGTTGCAGTGGCCTCAGTGGCGCCGCTTGGCTTGAAGTCGGAGAGACGTGTAAGATAGAGCGTCACGCATGCAGTCGTGTCTGTAACAAGACCCTCATGCTGCATAAAGAACTCATGATCGGCTGTGTAAGCCGTATAATTATGGAGATGAGCATGCTTGTGCTCTTCCTCCTTGTGGCTGTCGGAGCAACCACAAAAGGCAATTGCAAGAATTGCCGCCAATAATGTGTTTTTCATTGATTTAAAATGATAAAATGACTACTGTTGCTAAAATTTTAAACAGTCAAGTTTCTCTTGACCTTAACCTTAAGCAACAGGAGGAGCTCTGAGAGAGTTACAGCGGACTCCACGGTCGGGAATCTTCAGAATGTAGAAATCACCACGTAGGGAGTTTCCCTGCAATGGTACATCAAACTGCAGTTGCAGTACGGCAAAAGAGATGAGCGGCTGCGCAAAGAGTTTCTTGCTCAGTTCCACCCCATGGTCGACCTGACGGCTGTAATATTCTGTATCATCACAGCACTGCTCCTTGTCATGGTCGTGATGAGCGTCGCCATGTGAGTGTTCACAATCGCCACACTCACCATAACCGAAGTGTGTAACAGCCATTACCTCGCCCGACGGCAAGACCTCTCCGCAATGATGATGGGGCACGACCTTCTCACCCATGAGCACAACAAATGCCATGAGCACCGAAAATAGTGCGATATTGCGGAAAATATTTTTCATCTGGTTTATTAATCGTTTCTTTAAATCATGCAGCTTTGACAACACTCGCTTCAAGCGACCCGCAGGGCGCAAACAACGTCTGCGCTGCCTGCGACCTGTCGCTGCTCGTATTGTCGAAACTTCGACCTGAATGCAGCTTTGACAACACTCGCTTCAAGCGACCCGCAGGGCGCAAACGATGTCTGCGCTGCCTGCGACCTTTCGCTGCTCGTGTTGTCGAAACTTCGCCTACGGCTCAGCTTTCAACTTTCAACTTTCATCTTTCAACTTATACCCCGCTGCCCACTGCTTGTCGACATAGTTCTCGATAAGCGTACAGGCATGCGCACTGAAATCAAGTCCACACCCCATAACCTTGTCCCACTGTTCGGGAGTCATTGAAGAGAGTGCCTCACGGGTGATACCCATTGTGGAGAGACCATAGGCAACACCAGCATTGAAGTTGTCGCCTGCGCCTACTGTACTCACCACCTTGACCTTCTTTATCGGGTAACGCGAAGAACTGTTGGCTGTAAACAGACGCACATCACCGTCACCGCTGGTGAAGATGAAATTGCGACTATAAAACTTAATCTTCTCGCTGTATATCTTGTCGGCATCGGTCATTTCGTACAGATAGGTAAAGTCATCGGCAGAACCTCGTACAATATCGGCAAACTCCAGATTCTCGATAAGCGCCTCGGCAAGTTTTATACGCTCAGGAGCATGTGTCTTGCGGAAATTTATATCGTAATAGAGAAGCGCTCCCTGCTCATGCGCATACTCAAGAAAAGCCTTTGTCTTTGCACGCAGTACCGGATTCAGAACAAAATATGACCCGTAGAGCACAATATCACCCTCTCCTATCTTTGGAAAGTCGACCTCGAGACGGTTGTTGGGGTAATCCTTATAAAAAAGGTACTCCGCATCGTTCCTCTCATTAAGAAATGCAAGCGAAAGCGGCGACTTGCCTCCGGAGAAACAGCATACAGCCGATGCATCGACACCGCTATCCTCCAAATGGGAAAGGATGAGCCTGCCTACCCTGTCGTCACCGACTTCGCTGATGAATGCAGCGTCAAGACCCATGCGCCCGAGAGATATCATGCTGTTGTAGACAGAACCTCCCGGAACCGCCTTTACAGGTTGGTTATCCTTGAAAAGGATATCAAACACAGTCTCTCCAATACCTATTATCCTGCCCATATATCAATTCTCCAATATAATTCTTTCAAGTTCACCAATGTTACCGGCAACAGCCATGAAACGTTCAAGGCCACCGCGCACAAATCCTTTCTTTTCACCATCCTGCAGCATCTCAACAAGCGGATTCCAATAACAGTTCACATTGTAAAGTACCACTTTCTTGCCATGATAGCCAATAGTCGCAGCAGCCATCACATGGAATATCTCGTCGAGTGTGCCTATTCCTCCGGGCAATGCAACAAGGATATCACTACGGTCAAGCATAATGTCCTTGCGATCACTGAGGTTACGGCAGTTTATTTTCTCGTCTATTAGCGAACTTACCCTGTCACGTTCCTCAAGTATCATGGGCACAACGCCCACGACCTTTGCCCCCGAAGCCTTGGCAGCCTTGGCAGTCGCCTCCATGAGTCCGAAACGTGCGCCGCCATAGACAAGCGAAGCACCGATGCGGCCAATCATTGTACCCACCTCTGCTGCTGCCGCATTGTAAAGCGGATCAATCTCCTCCGATGCGGCACAGAACACCGCCACACTCTTTGGTTGCATCATAGCGACTGCATATCATTAAGACGTTTATAAAGGCCGTCAAGTTTCAACAGTTCATCATGCTTGCCACGCTCTACAATTTCTCCGTCGCGAAGCACACAAATCTCATCGGCATTCTTGATTGTAGAGAGACGGTGTGCGATAGCGATTGTGGTGCGTGTCTTCATAAGACGCTCAAGGGCCTCCTGCACAAGACGTTCACTCTCGGTGTCAAGAGCCGAGGTAGCCTCATCAAGGATAAGTATAGGAGGATTCTTGAGGATTGCACGCGCAATGCTTATACGCTGGCGCTGGCCGCCCGAAAGCAGGCAACCGCGGTCACCAACATTTGTATCATATCCATTCTCGGTTGCCATGATAAAGTCATGTGCATTGGCAATCTTTGCAGCCTCGATTACCTGCTCCATAGTGGCATTCTCCACACCGAATGTGATATTGTTGTAGAAACTGTCATTGAAGAGGATTGCCTCCTGGTTCACATTACCGATGAGACCGCGCAGAGACTTCACCTTCATATCCTTGACATTTACTCCGTCGATTGTTATCTCGCCCTGCTCCACATCGTAGTAACGTGGGATAAGGTCGACCATAGTAGACTTTCCGCTACCCGACTGCCCCACAAGTGCAACTGTCTTTCCCTTCTCAATCTTCAGGTTTATATTCTTGAGCACATCACGCTCACCGTCATAAGAGAATGTAAGGTTCTTGTACTCGATACCCTCCTTCATTTCGGGAATCTCAATACCCTTCTCGCCATCGGCAATAGGATTCTCGGCATTGAGTATTGCATCGATACGCTCCATTGAGGCCAGACCGCGAGGTATACTATAAGAAGCCTTTGAAAGCTCCTTCAACGGATTTATGATACTATAAAGGATTGTCAGATAATAGATGAATGTTGCTGCCGAAATAGGCGAGTTGTTGCTCAGGATAAGCGTTCCGCCGAACCAGAGCACGATAACGATTACTGCAGTGCCCAGAAACTCGCTCACAGGGTGTGCAAGCGCCTGACGCATCGTAACCTTCATTGTCGCATTGCGGAGTTCATTGCTGCACTTTGCAAAACGGCCCGACATCTTCTTCTCGGCAATGAAGGCCTTGATGATTCTGAGACCTCCAAGCGTCTCTTCCATTTGAGATGTCGTCTCGCCCAGTTTCTGTTGCGCAACAAGTGACTTTGCCTTGAGTTTACGGCCTATTGAACCCATAATCCAACCCAGCACAGGAATGACACATATTGTAAAGAGGGTCAACTCCCAGCTGATGTAAAGCAGAGTACCGAAATAGATTACTATGAATATCGGGTTCTTGATGAGCATATCGAGTGAACTCACGATAGAGTTCTCCACCTCTACTACATCACCCGTCATGCGTGCGATGATATCGCCCTTGCGTTCCTTTGAGAAGAAGCCTATCGGCAGACTCACCACCTTGTCATATACCTTCATGCGGATATCGCGCACGACACCTGTACGCAACGGGATTATCGCTGCCGAAGATCCGAAGTAGCATGCAGTCTTGAACAGAGTCATCACAACCAGAAAAAGTCCAAGCAGCAACAGCACCATCGAAGCACCATGCTCGTCCGAGAAGGAGTTCAGATAGTATGTCGCATTGTTCATGAGGACATCCTTGAGATTGTCGGATGACATCTCGCTCCATGGAATGAACTCCACTCCCGATGTATCGGAAATCTTGAAAATTATCTGCAGGATAGGTATAATCACCATGAACGAGAAGACGTTCAGAATTGCAGACAGGAATGTAAATATCAGTGAAAGGACAAGGTACTTCTTGTACGGAGGCACAAACCTCTTGAGAATCTTGAAAAACTCCTTCATTGCAACTTTTTATAAATATATTTATAATAATGTTGCAAAGTTACGCATTTTTTGTCATACCACTGGCATAAAACACGCTTTTTTAGAGTGTTAAGAGCATTGTGATACTAAGAATATAGCAGCCAGCACAATCGCTATTACAAACGCTCCAGGCGTATCATCATTGTCAGGAGTTGGATTATTCTCTACAGCATTCTTTGGTGATTTCTCTAAACTTTCTTCTTTATTATCATCCTTTTTTTGTCCTTTATTTATTTTATCATCACAAAGTCCAAGTTGTTGTTTTGCCTTTTCATGTCCTTGTTCTGCAGCTTTTCTGTACCATTCGGCGGCCACGGTATATGACTCTGAAACACCAATGCCAAGTTCATAGAAAGATCCAAGTTTATACTGAGCCTCTTTATGCCCTTGTTCTGCAGCTTTTCCGTACCATTCTGCCGCCACGGTATATGACTTTGAAACACCAAAGCCATTTTCATAGAAAGATCCAAGTTTATACTGAGCCTCTTTATGTCCTTGTTCTGCAGCTTTTCTGTACCATTCGGCGGCCACGGTATATGACTCTGAAACAACAATGCCAAATTCATAGAAAGATCCAAGTTTATACTGAGCCTCTTTATGCCCTTGTTCTGCAGCTTTTCTGTACCATTCGGCGGCTTTCTCAGGAGACCACCAAACCCCCTTGCCTAATTCATAACGTTTTGCAAGTTCAAATTGTGCTGGTGCATATCCCAAGGAGGCAGACTTTTTATATTGGCTTATACAATTATTCTTTTTACCAAGCTCATAAAGAGACTTCGCTTCCGCCGGCGCCTTACGCTTTGCCTCCTCTGCAGCCCTGCGCCTCGCCTCCTCCTCGGCCTTACGTTTTGCCTCCTCCTCGGCCTTACCTTTTGCGTCTTTCTCAGCCAAGCTTTCGAACGTTATTATATTGTCAATATAAAATTTGTATTTATTGATATCTTCTGTATTATTATGTGATATCGCAACAGACATTGCTTTAACGAACTCTCTAAGCAAGTAATCACATAACTCCGGAACAATTGATTGGAACAGATTACTTGCAACCTCAAGCTCACCAATGTGGTACTTATCAATCGAATCAAGAAGTCTGCAGTTATCTTCGTTTTTTCCATTAAGCTTTTTAATTGCATCATACGATTTCTCGACTTCACTGTTTTTTTGATAAGCAATATAAACCCAATATGTCCTCCAATACTTGTTTTCAATATCACACTCGTACTCCCTTATAAGTTCTTCGGGCTTAATGGCAGCCAGGAGCATATAATATAGAAACTGAGCCCTTGCATTGTCTGAGTCTGCAACTATATCTTTCAAACGTTGCAAGTTATAGGTCAAAGCTGCCACATTATTGTCTTTAATAAGCGCATCTATGCGATCCAATATAGCAATACAGGGCGCTGCCAGTCCTTTGTTGATATTATTCGCCTCCCCACGGAACTGCTCAATGAATTGTCGTGCAGTTTCATCGCTCAATTCAAGTTCCAATTGCTTGTTTCTTAGCAGATCACTTTCTTCTGTTGTCAGAATTCCATCCTCAAAAACTTCTTTGCAAAGCTGTGCAAATTGTTCTTCCGCCTCCTTTTTCAATTCTTCTGCAGTCTTTTGTCTTTCTACGATGTTGTTCGTTACATTAGACACATTATTGACCTGATTATGGAACTGGAGATCTTTTATTGCATTCCCGTCACCAATGTTGATTCGCGCATCCAATTGCCGATTCTCCACAAGTTTTGCACCACATATATGGCAGAACTTACTACCACTACGTTCTTCTTTACATTCTGGACAGTACATGATGATTTGTCAGTATTTAGAGGATGTAATCTACTCTATCTTTAATTATTTCTGTTCTTTTCCGCAAGCTGCACAGAACTTTGCATCCGGTTTATTGACAGTACCGCATGCGGGACACTGTTTATTGACAGTAGCTGGTTTCTCCGGCTCGTCCTGTCTGAAGGCCCTGAAATTTGTAGGCATGCCACCCATTGCCTGCGCAAAACTTTGTGAATCGGTCTGATGTGCACGGGTCGTATAATCAAGAGCCTGCTGCTGGAGATTATCCATACGGTTCTGTTGGGATCTTGAATCGTCGCGGTATTCATCCTTCTGTTTCAACACATCATTATAGCGCTGCTGCTGGACCTGTTGTTGCTGGTTGAATATAGCCTGCTGGCTTGCCATATTTGCATTTGCCATGCTTACCATAGTCTGCTGAATTTTATCCATTACCGTCATCATTTGTTGCTGACTCAGATTGCTCTGCATCTGTAGCGTCTGTATCATCTGCTGGTATAAAGCATCCTTCTCGCTTTGGTGCGCCTGCTGCAAATCGTTTGTATTAACGCTTCCAAGTGCTTTGGCAAGTTCAACTTGACCTTCATTGCTAAGTTCCGCAGCCACCTTGGCCATGAGTGCCTCCGGGCTCATTGTAGCCTCTACATTGTCACGATTTATCGCAACTTGAGCGTCCATCCTATGAATCTCTTCTGCACTTCGGTTTTCCTCTTGCTTTTTCTTCAGGTCAGCCTCTTCCATTAACTGCATATTGCGATTGGCTATCTCACTCTTGATTCTGAGAGCCTCCAATTCATCTTGTTTATTTTGGCGCTCTCGCTCATAAGCAATCCTCTCATTCTCGCGACGCCTTCTGTCCTCATCCTCTTTCTGCTTCTGGTCAAATTCGTACTCACGCAATTTGCGGTTGTGCTCAACGTCAAACACTTTCTGGTCTTTATCCAACATGTACTCATCTTTCTTTTTTGCAGTATCAATCTCAATATCAACCTTCCAGTTCTCATGCACAACCCTCTCCTTTTCTTGCGCAAACTGACGCTGGAGTTGCTTGTCCTCTATAAGCCACCTACGCTCACGTTCCTCGTCGGCAATACCCCAATTGCGACGGCGAGCAAGGTCTTCTCGCTCCCAATCGTGATCCTGCTTAGTATCATCCAACACCCATTCTGCTTTAAAGCGGGCAAGATCCATATCCAATTGGTTCTGTATGCGCATAACCTCTGTGATACTTTCTCGTTGTATTTTCTTCTGATACAAAGCATCCTCAAGCACTGCCACTTCATCATCCTTTACAAGACGACTCTTGCGTAGATCCTGAAGAGCCGCATATTCCTCTGTCTCACTCTTTGCCTCACGAATGCGGCGCTGACATTCGAGCAGGAGTACAAACTCCGCCATCTCATCTTCGTGCAACAGATGATCCTTGTTTATCTGCTGCAATGCATAAGACAAATCTTCCTCATTACGGGCCGAATTCACTCGCTGACGGTTCGTTTCTTGTTCCAGACGGTTACTGAATTCTCCCGAACGTTGCAGGAAGTCAAGTTCTTTCTCACTACAATACAGTTCACGCTCTACCTGACGGAAACGATCGAAATCATTATTGCGGTCGGTAATCTGCAGAACCAGCGTACACTCGATACCAAAAAGCTGGCTATTTATAACGTCTGCAATGAGCTGTTTAAGATTCTCCACCAATGCCGGTTCAAGCCTCCATTGACTATAATCGGCATTACGGAGATTTTGACGTAAAGCGTTCTCTACGGGCACATTAAGGAGATTAAAGAAATCATTGGCTGTGCAACTATTCTTGTCTGCAAGATAATTTACGGCAAACTGCTTGATATCAGTAACCTTCAGTTGCAACATAACTCCTATCTGTACATCGAAAAAGCCTACAGGCACTGTATATGGTCTGAATTTTACGCCATCACCGGTATCAACGCCTCCAAAACTAAGCGAAATATTACGCTTACTCACAATTATTACAGACATTATGGGGCCAGCGTGCCTTATCTTTAGCGCTTTCTCCACCTCCACTTTCAAACGCGCTGTACGTTCTTTGTCCTCCTTTTCCTTTCTTGCCGAAGAGACCCCAAAAATAAATTCCCAGCCACGTCGCAAGTAATCGCCTGCAATACCGGCAAGTCCGCCACGATCGGCCACACTCTGCTGATTCTGTTTCGTAGCAGCAAGCCTCTCCTTTTCCTGCTGTTCCATTTCGGCATAGAGTTTGTCGAACTCCTTTTTCATAAGTTGTTCATCGCGCTGTGGCACATTATATACACCAGCCTCCATAGTAGAAACAAGGTTGCCATTAACAAATATCATTGCTTGACACCCTTCCTGTATTATAAAACCATTGAGTTGCGCTACCGAATCAAGTTCGCGTTCTGTGATGCGACGCGCAATCTGTCCTGGCCGGATGCTCCAGATAGCCTTCTTATGCACAACAGCAAGCTCGTCTGCAGTAATGTCACTTAACTCGCAAACTGTTACAGTCTGTAATGGAAGAGATAGACCGTTGGTTCTAGCAACAAGTTTTGCAATTTTATTATCAAGAGACCTTATGGCAGATTTTATTAAAGAATTCTTATGATTATGATTTGCGAACGTACTACGAATGGTGTTTTCCAATTCCCCAATAAGTATATTCACCTCAGATTCGTCATCTGCCGATATCAAGTCCGGATTATTCCTATGTAGTTCATTCATCACAGCATGAGCCTTATTGATAACCGCTTCAGCCTTATTGCGTAAACTGTTATATTCATACTCATGCTCATTATCCCTTTGACTCGCATATCCTTGCGCAAAAGAGCCTCCGTCCATTGCACTGTTAATACCGGCACCTACACGGGACCAGAACCCTTTTTCACCCCCCTCTGACAAAGCTACCAAAGAGCGTCCGCACTCTGTACAATATCTCTGTCCGCGTTTGTATACTTTCCGACATTCCGGACATTGCAACATTGATTCCTCAAGCATATTCTTCATTTCATGACTTGAAGTTGTCACTGGTTTGCCACACTCTGTACAGAATCTTTGTTCTGGACTCAATTCGTTACCGCATTTTGTGCATTTCATAGTATCTCTTTTTAATAATTATTGTTCCCTCGCAATAATAGTCTGATTAAATTCAGACGATAATATAAATGTTTACAGATCGTAATCTGTAATACCAACTAAGGTGATAAAGTTACTGTTTTTTTCTTTTTTTAACAGATATAATGTAAAAATATTTTTAACGCATCGAAATAAATCAATATTATGGCCCTGTTTCAGGCCTATTTGGTCTGTATTACATCACGAATATTTCCATCCTCATCAAGCGACACTTGGATATGTGTTCTTAAGTTGCGGTAAATTTCCTTATCATAGTGATATATATACCCCCTTCGCAGATTACCGCTAATGTCCGTCGTAGAGTATTGCTCAACCAAGGATAGTTCACGTGGCATTACGCCCATTTTTTTGTATAACCTCTCAACAATAACCTCATGAATCCTGTACAGATTCTTGTCCACAGCCATGCGCGCGGCTTCGAGTATACCACCATTTGACTGCCGTCCATTTGTACTGCAACGCATAATAATTTCTTTCTTGCGGGCACGGAACGGGATTCTATACATCTCCTTGGATGTATTTTCATTCTGAATCTCCGCTATTGCATCTATGTTCGGTTTTGTATACAAGGCCGGACAGCCATACAGATTGAACATCAGTATTGTAGCAAGCGTAACCTCATCCACCTCGAGAATGCGGCTGGTGTTATAATAGTCGCATTTTGCCTTAAGGAAAGCCTCCCCGGAACTCATCATGCCAAGGCACTGATATTGGGCAAAACATGCTATGAACGCTTCGGAATATGCTGAAGGCTGTATTTTCCACGTGCTGTCGCATTGGTAGTTGTCACACTTGCCCATTGCCGGCACACATGCACCAGAATAGAGCATTACATCATTTTCATATAAAGCTGTCAGCAACATGCTCTGGCATCGCTTATACTTAATATATCTTGCACCCCAGCATGCGGTAGTGTTAAGTACCTTTGCCCTGCTCTCCTTGAGCATCTCTTTATCGAAAGCAAGCCCATGGCTATAGAATCCTGAAAAATTGGGATCGCAAACGCCATGTAGGTTAAACACCAACATATCTGCATTGGCAAGAGATTCGTAATACCTCTTGCGCAAAGCATCATCCATGTCCTTGAGAATTGCCGGGCTGAGATACATATTATCAAGCACAACGTTATCTTGGTTCTCCATGCGCTCCGTAGGCAAATTACGCGACATTTCACGACTGGCAGGAATCCAGTCTATGTTTGAGGTCATAACTGCGCATCCAATATCTATACCGCCATTCCCCATATGCTCCAGAGCCCTATTGAGGTACCCACCAAGATCGTCCTGTACAGTCGTACCCATCGTTCCGCTCTCCAAAGGCAAACGCGCCACATTGCAACGTGCACTGTTATAATCAAGGAAATCGAGCCTCATTCTGTCATAGAAACAGTAGTAGAAGTCGGAATATACATTTCTATGATACTCATCGTCATAAAACTCATTTGGAACAAAGCATGGATTCTCTTCACTTGGTTGTGGAATGACATCATTACCGCCAATTATGAAAAGCGACAGGGCTGGTCCTTTCTTGATTGCATTTATATCGCAGAACTTTTCCAAGACATCGCTGTAGTCCATCCATGTTGCCTCGCCAATTTCATATTGATGGTTATCAATATCAAGCAAATGCCAATTAAGTCCCAGACAACGGCACTTTTCAATGAAACTGTCTATTATTTCCCAAACAGTCAATTTACTTGTATTGTATTTTTTTGCAAGCAGGCGTATATCCGTCATTATAACGCCTGTCATCTCAGTACTGACGTCCATTCTGCATGCTGCGTCATGACATTCCATGGAAAGACGACAACCGCAATCAGGACAGAATTTATCCACGCTGTTTACATTTGTACCACAATTGGGGCAAAAAGTTCCCCGCTGCTTTGCCTTTGCAGTGGGCAATATGCCTCCATCTATAATGTTATTTATTCTACCCTCGAGCTTATTCTGCAACTCCACCATACGTTCTTTGACATCCATGTCTTTTTTGATTAAATTTCTATTTGGTAAAAATTTTTCACATGAAACACCCAAAGTGTCAAATCATATCCTGTTCCTCAAATAATCATCATGAACAAAACACCCCGATAAAAAGCGTCCTAAGGAATCTTCTTTGAAACAATGAATGTAAATCTTCTGATCATAGTCATTTCCATTTTTACCCCCCCTTGAAAAGCCTCCATATTCCTTTGGGAATCTTTTTTTCGCAAACAGCAAGACTAAGCTTTGCAACATCATGTCCTTGCTCGGCAGCCTTACGATACCATTTAGCAGCCTCTTCGTATGATTGAGCAACACCGTTACCATTATAATAGCAGTTACCCAAGGAGTTCTGAGCATCAACGTTCCCTTGTTCGGCAGCCTTACGATACCATTTTGCAGCCTCGAAATATGACTGAGATACGCCGTTACCTTTATAATAGCAGTCACCCAGATTGCACTGTGCCACTGCAAATCCCTGTTCGGTGGCCTTACGATACCATTTCACAGCCTCTTCGTATGATTGAGCAACACCGTTACCATTATAATAGCAAGTACCCAGATTGCACTGCGCCACTGCATATCCTCGTTCGGCAGCCTTACGATACCATTTTGCAGCCTCAACGTATGATTGAGCAACACCGTTACCATTATAATAGCAGTCACCCAAGGAGTTCTGAGCACCAACGTCCCCTTGTTCGGCGGCCTTACGATACCATTTCACAGCCTCTTCGTATGATTGAGCAACACCGTTACCCTCTTCATAACAAAAACCCAGATTGCACTGTGCCACTGCATATCCCTGTTCGGTGGCCTTACGATACCATTTCACAGCCTCTTCATATGATTGAGCAACACCGTTACCATTATAATACCAGTCACCCAAGGAGTTCTGAGCATCAACGTCCCCTTGTTCGGCAGCCTTACGATACCATTTCACAGCCTCTTCGTATGATTGAGCAACACCGTTACCATTATAATAACAAAAACCTAGATTGCGCTGCGCCACTGCATCTCCCTGTTCGGCAGCCTTACGATACCATTTGGTTGCTTCTTCAAAAGCCTCAACTCTATAATAGCAACACCCCAGATTGAACTGTGCATTAATGTCCCCTTGTTCGGCAGCCTTACGAAACCATTTTGCAGCCTCGAAATATGACTGAGATACACCTTTACCTTTATAATAGCAGTGACCCAAACTCTTCTGTGCATAAGTATCTCCTTGTTTTGCAGCCTTCAGCAACCATTTGGTTGCTTCTTCAAAAGCCTCAACTCTATAATAGCAACACCCCAGATTGAACTGTGCATTAACGTCCCCTTGTTCGGCAGCCTTACGATACCATTTTGCAGCCTCAACGTATGACTGAGATACACCGTTACCATTATAATAGCAGTGACCTAATTTATTCTGAGCATCAACGTCCCCTTGTTCAGCGGCCTTACGATACCATTCTATAGCATCTTTATAAGATATGTCCTTCCCTTTGCGACCATAAAAATACTCTTCTCCAATTGCAAAACAACGTTTTGCATCAAAGCCAGAACTTTGCCTTTCAGCCCTGCGCTTTGCCTCCTCTGCAGCCCTGCGCTTTTCCTCCTCTGCAGCCCTGCGCTTTGCCTCTTCTGCAGCCCTACGTTTTGCCTCTTCCTCAGCCCTGCGCTTTGCCTCCTCCGCAGCCCTACGTTTTGCCTCTTCCTCAGACCTGCGCTTTGCCTCTTCCTCAGACCTGCGCTTTGCCTCTTCCTCAGCCTTACGCTTTGCCTCCTCTGCAGCCCTACGTTTTGCCTCTTCCTCAGCCCTGCGCTTTGCCTCTTTCTCAGCCAAGCTTTCGAACGTTATTATATTGTCAATATAGAATTTGTATTTATTGATATCTTCTGTATTCTTATGTGATATCGCAACAGACATTGCTTGGACTACCTCTCCAAGCAATGTGCTGCATGACTCAGGGATAATGGAATTGAAACTGACACTTGCCACTTCTGGGCCATCACTGTTGTACAGTTCAATAGCATTGAGAAGTATACAATTATCCTCGTTATTCTCGCTGAATACCCCAAGTCTTTCAATTGCCTCAAATGATTTTTCGCCTTTACCGATTTTATGATAAGCGATAGCCACCCAATATGTCTTCCAATACTTGTCTATAATATCACATTCGTACTCCCTTATAAGTTCTTCGGGCTTAATGGCAGCCAGGACCATATAATACAGGAACTGAACTTTTTCAACATCATAATTTTCTGCGAGTGTCTTCAAACGCAATAAAAAAGAACCTAACTTCTTTATGTCATTATTTTTCACTTGTCTCTCGCAATGGTCCAGCACTATTGTGGCATTTGCACTCAACACTCTGTTTC
Source organism: Bacteroidaceae bacterium (assembly GCA_017398805.1). Lineage (GTDB taxonomy): Bacteria > Bacteroidota > Bacteroidia > Bacteroidales > Bacteroidaceae > HGM04593. The sequence continues at coordinate 86,888 of JAFQEZ010000085.1, forward strand.
TGTGATTTGATGCTTTACGGAACTGCTCAATGAACCGCCCAGCCTTTTCATCGCTCAATCCAAGTTCCAATTGTTTGTTTCTCAGCAGATTTCTTTCTTCTGCTGTCAGAATTCCATCCTCAAACACATCTTTGCAAAACTGTGCAAATTGTTCTTCCGCCTCCCTTTTCAGTTCTTCTGCAGTCTTTTGTCTTTCTACAATATTGTTCGTTACATTAGATACGTTATTGACCTGATGATGGAACTGGAGATCTTTTATTGCATTCCCGTCGCCAATATTGATTTGTGCATCCACTTGCCGATTCTCCACAAGTTTTGCACCACATATATGGCAGAACTTGCCACTACGTTCTTCTTTACATTCTGGACAGTACATGATATTTTATCTGTATTATAAAGATTTTTTGCACTCAGTTATATTTTTTCATATATCAGCATTTTCCACAGACTTCACAAGCATTCACATATACATACCTATGAAAACAATCATTCAACCATCCCCAGTTTCTTGGCGAATTCCCAGATGACCATTCCTGCTGTTACCGAGACATTGAGCGAATGTTTTGTGCCGAACTGAGGTATCTCAATAGCGCCTTCCGAAGCATCCACTACCGCCTGCTGCACACCCTTCACCTCGTTTCCGAGTACCACTGCATAACGTTCACCCGGTTCAGTAGGGAAAGATTGCAAAGGTATACTGCCCCGGCACTGTTCGATTGAATAGACCCTGTAACCTTCGCTACGCAGGGCATCCACCGCATCCATTGTGGATTCATAGTATTGCCACCCGACAACGTCCTCGGCGCCGAGCGCTGTCTTGTGGATTTCGGCACTGGGCGGTGTGGCGGTTATGCCGCACAGCATTATGCGTTCCACACGGAAAGCATCGCCTGTACGGAACACAGAACCTACATTATGCAGGCTGCGCACATTATCGAGAACCACCACAAGAGGGAGTTTCCCGGCAGCACGGAACGCATCGGCATCGATGCGCCCCATCTCCGTTACCAGTTTCTTCTTGTTTGTCATACGAACCTGCTCCAATCGGTATTGCGCATATCACCCTCACGCTCGAATGTCGCATGCATGCCCAATGCAGCTGCAACATTGTGCGACACATGACCGCACTTCGCTATCTTCAGGTAATCCCAAAGCAGATTGCGGTAATCGGGATGAGCACAGTTCTCGATAAGCAGACGGGCGCGTTCGTCAGGAGATTTGCCGCGCAGGTCGGCAACACCCCACTCTGTAACCACAACGCGCACATCGTGTTCGGTGTGGTCGGCATGCGTCACCATAGGAACGATAGAACTTATCATGCCGCCCTTCTGTGTCGAAGGACAGGTGAAGATTGAAACGAAAGCGTTGCGTGCGAAGTCGCCGGAGCCACCGATACCGTTCATAAGACGTGTTCCGCAGATGTGCGATGAGTTGACGCAGCCGTAGAGGTCGACCTCAATAGCCGTGTTCATGGCAATTATTCCAAGACGACGTATAATCTCGGGGTGGTTGGAGATTTCCGATGGGCGCAGGATTAGCCTGTCGCGGAAGAAATCAAGATTGTCATATACATGCTGCAGGCACTCCTGACTGAGCGAGAGCGAGCATGTACTGCCGGCCTTCACACGGCCAAGTTCCATAAGTTTGATTACGGAATCCTGGAGCACCTCGGAATAGAGGTCAAGCGGCGGAATGCCGTTACACTCCTCAAGGCCTTTTAGCACAGCATTCGCAACGTTGCCGATACCGCTCTGTATCGGGAGTCCTTCGGCAGGGATTATACCGCGCTTCATGTCACGCGCAATGAAATCGACAACATTCTCACCTATCTTGCGTGTTACAGGGTCAAGTTCCTTGAAGATGACCTGCTCGTTTGGCAGACAAACCTCAACGATACCCACAACCTTCTTCGGGTCGACCTGCACATATGGCTTGCCTACTCTGTCCGACGCCTTGAATATGGGTATCTCCTTGCGATAAGGCGGGTCAAGGGGCTCATAAACGTCGTGCAACCCCATGGTATGGTGGAAACTATTTCGCTCGATTATTATTATGTCGGCAAGATTTGCCACCGTCTGACCGATTCCGCCTGCAGTGGTAAGGTAAACCTTGCCGTCAGGAGTTATGTCGATAGCCTCAAGGATTGCCACATTCACCTTGCCCATATAACCGTAGCGCAGGTCCTGCGCCATGAGCGAGAGATGCAGATCGCAGTATTTCATCTGCTTGGCATTGATTCCGTTGCGCACAGTGGGGTTAGAGATAAAGGGGGCACGGAAACGGATTGCATCGGCACGTGTGAGCACACCGTCAATGGCATCACCTGTAGATGCACCTGAATAGAGGTCTATCTTGAACGGCCTGCCTGCAGCATGTTCCTCTTCGGCAATCTTTGCAACCTCGGGCAGAACTGTCTTTGGTGTTCCGGAAAGGGTAAAACCGCTTATTCCTACACCATAACCGTCTTTAATGTAGCAAGCAGCCTCCTGGGCTGTAATAATCGGGTAGTTCATATGTTTTTCTTTTAATGTCTGTATCTTGTGGGGAATAACGCATCAATATTTTCTATTGAATATCTCGGAATATATGAATGCACGCTTGGCATCGGACTTGTTGCTGAAACGGACCAGTCGCTCACCGGCGGCCTTCTCCTCCTGCGGCTGTTCCTTCTGTTGCACGACTGTTCTTGGGCGATCCGTATCAACACGCTTATGTGCCACAGGTTTATGTTTGGCCCGATTATTCTCACGCACTACGGGTTCTTCGACCACGGTGTTGAATACATCTATGGTCGGGAACACCTCACCGGTAATCGGCTTTACATCGACACCGGCATCATCCGAGGTAAAACTCTTTACCACACTGTATACCGAATATACAAATGCCGCAATGACAATAAAAAACAGACCTTCCATAATTTATCCTATTTCTGATTTATTGAGTGACTTATTAAAATAACCACTGAACATCTCGTCGAAAAGTTCACCGCGTGTAAGACGGCCATCCTTGAGGCAGATGACCTCGACTTCGCCTTTTGTAGAGAGCTTCTCGTCGGCAAGATTATATATATCCTGCAGAATGACCAGCTTAGCACCTTTGCGCACCATGTTTATGCGCACTGCAAACCTGTCACTGCCACGCAAAGGGCGTTTGTACTCGATGGTTATCTTTGAGACCATAAGGTCGATGCCTTTCTCATGCAACTCACCGAAACTCACACCCAAGGACTCCAGAAACTCATGACGCGCATGCTCCATGTAGTGCTGGTAGTTCGCATTGTTCACCACGCCCTGAATGTCGCACTCATAGTCGCGAACCTTCATTTCAAACTCAAAGCTATACTTCTCCATAAGATATCCATTATCCAAACATGACCCAATATACAACAAACGAGCGAGAATAGTCAAGCTTGCTTGTGTGTTTTCGCAGCGAGTGCAGTATATATTCTCTGGAACAGCAAATATACAACAAACGAGCGAGAATAATCAAGCTTGCTTGATATTTTCACAGCGAGTGCAGTATATATTCGCTGTTAACAGCAAATATACAACAATATATTTATTAAAAAACTTTTTAATGAAATTTATACTTTACCGATGGATTATCATTTTTCGGTTTCCTTTCCTACTTAAGGAACTTTTTGCTAACTTCGCAAGGCATTTCAATATGGAACCGAAAGAGATACAGCAGATATATTCGCAGCATCCCGGCGTGGAAGCCTTGATGCAGTTGCGCGAAGAGGGAGGCAAAAAGCGTGCTTTCCTCGAAGGGTTATTGGGTTCAAGCGCAGCCATGATGCTATGCGGTCTTAAGCAGAGAGCACCCGAACAGACAATCCTTGCCGTGATGAACGATGCCGAGGAGGCCGGTTATTTCTATCATGACATGATGCAGATAAGCAGCGACAGCAACATTCTCTTCTTCCCCTCGTCGTTCCGCCGTGCAATGAAGTACGGGCAGGAGGACGATGCCAACCGTATTCTGCGCACCGAGGTGATGAGCCGCCTCACGGGACGCCGACGCAAAGAGGGGCTTGTGATAGTCACACATCCCGACGCACTTGCCGAGAAGGTGGCATCGCAGAGCGACCTTGAGGAGAAGACGCTATCCATTGCCGTCGGTGACTGCATAAGCCGCGATGAGGTCGAGAAGCGACTCACCGCACTCAAGTTCAAGGAGGTAACATACGTTTACGAGCCCGGAGAGTTTGCCGTACGAGGCAGCCTCATCGATATTTTCTCCTTTTCATCGGAGTTTCCTTACCGCATAGACTTCTTCGGAGACGAGGTTGAGAGTATAAGGACTTTCGAGGTTGAGAGCCAACTTTCGAAGGAGCGTGTGGAGGAGGCCTCCATTGTGCCAAAGATAAGCGGAAAAGAGGCTGTACCCATCACAAGCTTCCTGCCTAAGAATACGATATTGGTTACAAAAGACCTTGAGTTTGTAAAAGGCAGCATAGAAAAACTGCGAAACGAAGGTTTCACTTTGCAGGCAAGGCTCTCGGAGAGCGAACTGCCTGAGATGCCCGAACTGATGTCGGCCGTAGAGGTAGAGACATTCGCCAAGAGCGTGAAGCATTGGGAGTTGCGCAACAGCAGCACTGCCGCCACAAAGGTAAAGTTCGACACATCGCTCCAACCGCTGTTCCATAAGGACTTTGACCTTGTGAGCCGGAACTTCAAAGGATACATTGAAAAAGGGTACAGATTGTTCCTGCTCACCGACGACCTGCACCAGGCCGAGCGTCTGAAAGCGATCTTCGAGGAACGCGGCGATGAGATTCCTTTCACACCCGTTGGCCGCACGATACATGGAGGATTCTGCGACAACACATTGAAGATTGCCTTTTTCACCGACCACCAGCTGTTCGGACGTTTCCACAATTTCCGTCTCAGGAGCGACCGTGCACGCAACGGCAAAGTGGCACTGACAATAAAGGAACTGAAAGAGTTCGGCATTGGAGACTACATTGTACACATAGACCACGGAGTGGGCAAGTTCGGCGGACTTGTGCGCATACCCAACGGGGGTGCGACACAAGAGGCAATCAAGCTCATATACAAGAATGATGATGTCGTCTTTGTTTCGATACACAACCTGCACAAGATTTCAAAATACAGGGGCAAGGAGGGAGAACCGCCAACAGTGAACAAACTGGGTACAGGCGCATGGGAGCGCATGAAGGAGCGCACCAAGAAGAAAATCAAGGATATCGCACGCGACCTTATCAAACTCTACTCTCAGCGCAACAAGGAGGAGGGATTCGCCTTCTCGCCCGACAGTTACCTGCAGACCGAGCTTGAGGCAAGCTTCATATATGAAGATACACCCGACCAGTTGAAAGCCACCAACGAGGTGAAGCGCGACATGGAACGCAAACGCCCCATGGACCGTCTTATCTGCGGCGATGTGGGATTCGGCAAGACCGAGGTTGCCATACGCGCAGCCTTCAAGGCCGCAACCGACGGCAAACAGGTTGCAGTGCTCGTTCCAACTACCGTGCTGGCATACCAGCACTACCTCACCTTCAAGGATCGCCTAAAGGATTTTCCCTGCAACATCGAGTATCTGAGCCGTGCCCGAAGTTCAACTGCCACAAAGAAAGTTCTTGAAGAGATAAAGGAGGGCAAGGTCGATATTGTTATAGGCACACACAAACTCACCGGCAAAGAGGTGAAATTCAAAGATTTGGGACTGCTCATCATCGACGAGGAGCAGAAGTTCGGCGTCGCGGTGAAGGAGAAGTTGCGCCAGTTCAAGGTAAATGTCGACACACTTACAATGACTGCGACACCGATTCCGCGCACCCTGCAGTTCTCAATCATGGGAGCACGCGACCTTTCGATGATACAGACACCGCCGCCCAACCGCTACCCTATCCAGACCGAGATACACAACTTCGATGCCGAAGTGATAAAGGAGGCGGTCAACTTTGAACTTAGCCGCAACGGCCAGGTTTTCCTCATCACCAACCGCATATCGGGAATGGAGGAACTTGCCAACCTTATAAGGCGTCATGTACCCGATGCAAGAGTGTGCATAGGACACGGGCAGATGGAACCTGCCCAATTGGAAAAAATCCTGTACGAGTTCATCAACCACGACCATGATGTGCTCATTGCCACATCCATTGTGGAGAACGGAATCGACATACCGAATGTAAACACCATAATCATAAACCAGGCACAGAACTTTGGCCTGAGCGACCTGCACCAGATGCGTGGACGTGTGGGACGAGGCAAACGCAAGGCATTCTGCTACATGCTCACTCCGCCACGCGAGAGCCTCAACACCGATGCACGCCGCCGTCTTGAGGCCATAGAAAGCTTCAGCGAACTCGGCAGCGGAATGCACATTGCCATGCAGGACCTTGACATACGCGGAGCAGGCAACCTTTTGGGTGCCGAGCAGAGCGGATTCATTGCCGACCTTGGATATGAGACATACCAGAAAATTCTTGCCGAGGCAGTACGCGAACTCAAGGACGAGGAGTTCGGCGACATCCTCACACCCGAAGAGGAGAACAGCAACGATGCAGAGCGCTTTGTAAGGGAGTGTTTCGTGGAGAGCGACCTCGAACTGCTATTCCCTGCACTTTATGTACCCGACAGCAATGAACGCATACTGCTCTACCGCGAACTGGACTCGCTCACCGAAGATCGTGACATCGCAGCATTCAAGGCACGCATGAAGGACAGGTTCGGCACGATACCGCCCGAAGGCGAGGAGCTTATACGCATGGTGACCCTGCGCCGCAAGGCACAGAGCCTTGGAGTGGAAAAGATATACCTCAAGGGTGGCAGAATGAACCTTTTCCTTGTGGATACCCGTAACGAACGCTACTACACAAGCGAGACCTTCGGCCATATCATGGGTTACATCCCCACAAGCCAATTCAACTGCCGTGTGCGCGAAGGCGACGGACGCTGCATAATCACTGTTGAAAACGTGAAAAATGTAGAGACAGCACTCGCTTTCATTGAAGAGATACAACGGCACTCGTTTGCATAATAAAAAGCCAAACTAACCATAAACCGGGGTTGCAAAACGTTGCAAATCCCGGTTTTTATTGCTATTTGCAGTTATGCAACGGCACACCGGAAGAACATAACGGAAGTCACAATACATTTGCATCAGAAACGGACACCCAAGAGAGGCAGAGCCGAGAGCATGTAAATGAATGCTACAAAGCCATAGACGGGTATATTGTCAATAATCAGAGGATTACCACCTTAAAAAGCGACAAAGATGTTTGAAACATTAGAAACAGTATTTATTTTTGTGAAAATAAAGGAGATTAAGACGCTGTTTAGTATGAAACGGATGTTGATTTGCCTTCGTGACGGATATACTTTTGTCACAGAAAAAGAGGGAAAGAAACAGTACCACTTAACAGAGATAAAAAGCAATTGTAGATAATTAACAAAAATACGACTATGAAACTTTCCAAGAACACATCCGATCCTTTGTTGAATTCGTCAGAGGAAGTAACAACTACAGAAGGAACAGTTAAGGTAGACTATAAGGAGATAACAGAACTGATGAGCGCAGCAGAACAAGGCGATGCAGAAGCGCAATGCAATCTTGGCAATTGCTACCTTGAGGGCAAGGATATCGAACAATCTTATGAAGAGGCCGTAAAATGGTACACCTTGGCAGCAGAACAAGGATTGGCAGAAGCACAGCATAAACTTGGCAATTGCTATCACAATGGCTACGGTGTTAGGCAATCATACACTGAGTCGGCAAAATGGTACACTTTGGCAGCAGAACAAGGATTGGCACGTGCGCAAAATAATATTGGCAATTACTACCTTGAGGGTAAGGGCGTTGAACTATCATATGAAGAGGGTGTAAAATGGTACAGAAAAGCGGCAGAACAAGGATTGGCACACACACAATACGTTCTTGGGAACTGCTATGCAGAAGGCCTGGGTGTTGAACAATCATATGAAGAGGCAGTAAAGTGGTACAGAAAAGCGGCAGAACAAGGAGATGCCGTTGGGCAGTTCAATCTGGCGAAGTGCTACTATGATGGCAAGGGCGTTGAGCAATCTTATGAAGAGGCTGTGAAATGGTACACCTTGGCAGCAGAACAAGGATTGGCATATGCACAACACAATCTTGGTTTTTGCTATGATAAAGGATATGGTGTTGAGCAATCCGACGAGGAGGCTATAAAATGGTACTCGTTGGCAGCAGAACAAGGAGACTTTTCCGCCCAATTTAACCTTGACCAGATATTGAAAGAAAAAGAGGAGAAAGAGTACATAGAAGTCGATGATGAAGAAGAGGTGAATGATGATGAGCCGGATAATTATGAGGAGGCGGAACAAGAAGATGATGATGATGATGAAAAAGAAACGGCAGAACTTAAAATTTCATTGGATGGTGTAAGACGACTTTTTGAATCGCTCGCAGAGAAATACAGGGAAGATGCAGAAAAAGGTGACGCAGAAGCGCAGTTTAGTCTGGCAATGTGCTACCACGACGGCGAGGGCGTGGAACAGTCGTACAAAAAAGCTGTAGAATGGTTCCGTAAAGCAGCAGAACAAGGATACGCAGCTGCACAGTACAATCTGGCAACATGTTATAATATAGGCGAGGGTATTAAGCTATCACACGAAAAAGCTGTAGAATGGTTCCGTAAGGCAGCAGAACAAGGATTTACTGCTGCGCAGTACAGTCTGGCATTATGCTACTACAACGGCGATGGCATTGAGTTATCATATGAAAAAGCGGTAGAATGGTTCAGCAAGGCAGCAGAACAAGGTAATAAAGCGGCACAATACAACCTTGGATGTCTGTACAACGAAGGAGAAGGTGTTGAAAAATCAATCACTGACGCGATCAAATGGTGGCAAAAGTCTGCGGAACAAGGCTTTGCCGAAGCACAGCACAATCTGGCATGGTGCTACGAGCGTGGACTTGGTGTCAAGCAATCATATTCAAAAGCTATAGAATGGTATATAAAGGCCGCAGAACAAGGACATGTAAACTCTCAATACAATCTTGGCAATTGCTATAAAAATGGTAAAGGTGTTGAGCAATCATACACAGAAGCGGCAAAGTGGTACAGAAAAGCAGCAGAACAGGGAGATGCCGTTTCGCAATTTAATCTGGCAGGGTTCTACTATTACGGCGATGGTGTTGAACAATCATATGAAGAGGCTGTAAGATGGTACACCTTAGCAGCAGAACAAGGATTGGCAGAAGCACAAAACTGCCTCGGAGTCTGCTATGCCATAGGCTATGGCGTTGAACAGTCATACACCAAAGCAGCAAATTGGTACAGAGAAGCTGCAGAACAAGGATGTGTAGAAGCACAGAACAATCTTGGTTATTCCCACCAAGAAGGCTTTGGCGTTAAACAATCAGATACCGAAGCCGCAAAGTGGTACTACATGGCAGCAGAGCAAGGGCAAGCAACTGCACAATACATTCTTGGCAGCTACTACAAAGATGGTAAAGGTGTTGAACAATCATACACTGAGGCGGCAAAATGGTACAGAAAAGCTGCAGAGCAGGGACACGCTGAAGCACAATACAACCTTGGCAATTGCTATAAAAATGGTAAAGGTGTTGAGCAATCATACACTGAGGCGGCAAAATGGTACAGAAAAGCTGCAGAGCATGGGCATACTGATGCACAATGCAATATTGGCAGTTGCTATGAGAATGGTAATGGTGTTGAACAATCAGATACCGAGGCTATAAAGTGGTACAGGAAAGCAGCAAAGCATGAGCATACTGATGCGCAATACAATCTTGGCAGTTGCTATAAAAATGGTAAAGGTGTTGAGCAATCATACACCGAGGCGGCAAAATGGTACCGCATGGCGGCAAAGTATGGACATGCAACTGCACAATACAACCTTGGCAATTGCTATAAAGATGGTGAAGGCGTTGAGCAATCATACATTGAGGCAGCAAGGTGGTATCGCATGGCAGCGAAAGAGGGAAATAAAGAAGCGCAGTATATGCTTCGTTCTGTTTTGGGAAAAGAAAAGGAAGAGGTGGCAAAATTGCACAAGGAAGCTGAGGAGCAATGGAATACCGGCGCGCAATGCAGTCTTGGTTATTGCTACTACTATGGATGCGGGGTTGTACAATCGTACACAGAGGCGGCAGAATGGTTCAGAAAAGCAGCATACAAAGGAAATGCAACTGCACAGTACAACCTTGGAAATTGCTATCGCAATGGCAAAGGTGTTAAACAATCAGACACTGATGCAGCAATATGGTACCGCAAGGCGGCAAAACAAGGGCATGCTAAAGCGCAGAGTAATCTTGCCCATTGCTATTTTTTTATCTATGGTGTTGAAGGGTCATATGAAGAGGCGGCAAAATGGTACGGAAAAGCAGCGGAACGAGGAGTTGCCGAGGCGCAAAAAGGTCTTGGAAATCTCTATCGCCATGGCTATGGTGTTGAACTATCACACACAAAAGCCGAACAATGGTACAGAAAAGCAGAGGAACAAGGGCTTCATGGAGTACGAAACGGCGGCTACAGTCCTATTAATGACATTGAAAGGTCAGGCACAGGGGGCGGAAAGCGGCACAGCAATGCTACAAAGCAGGAGCATGAAGGAGTTCGCGGCAAATCGAGAGATAAAGGCCGTATGACAGATGAACGCTACGCAGCAGATCTTATGATGAAACAAGGAAGAAGCGCAAAGAGAACCAAAGAGCTTCTACTTGAAAGAGGCGTGAATGCCCAAAGAGCAGACGCAATAATCGCCAAGTTAAAGGTTGCAGTAGAAAAAAATAATAAAATGGAAGCAACGAACAGAATACTGTTAGCCATCCTGATAACCATTGTATTGCTATTATTTATAGTCGCAAGGATTGTGAACATAATAATTTGAGAAGACATTATTTTGAACAAGAAACCGATGATGAAAGAGGATGACTTTTGAGTCATCCTCTTTGTGTTGAGGGTGAATAAAAAGCAAAGTTCATGGCTTGTGCAAACGAACGAGTGGAAGCTTGCTTACACACAAAGTGAGCGCAGCCAAGACAAGACACTTTGTGTCAAGGCTTGTGCAAGTGAGCTAAA
>JAFQEZ010000086.1 GCA_017398805.1 Bacteroidaceae bacterium
AACATCGGGATGTTGCTCGCCAAAAACTACCAACCGGATTTCAAGTGCTTTATTATAATATTCCAATGCTTGGGAATAATTGCCTTGATTATCATATACGCCACCTATGCTATTATAACTGGTTGCAACATTGGGATGTTGCTCGCCAAAAACAGCCAAAAGGATTTCAAGTGCTTTATTATAGTATTCCAAGGCTTGGGAATAATTGCCTTGACTGGAATATACAACACCGATGTTGTGATAACAGGCAGCAACATCGGGATGTTGCTCGCCAAAAACTACCAACCAGATTTCAAGTGCTTTGTTATAGTATTCCAAGGCTTGGGAATAATTGCTTTGGTTATAATATACGCCAACTATATTATTGTAACTCAATGCAACATCCGGATGTTGCTCGCCAAAAACTACCAACAGGATTTCAAGTGCCTTATTATAATATTCCAATGCTTGGGAATAGTTACCTTGACTAGAATATACGTCACCTATGTTATTATAACTGGTTGCTACATTGGGATGTTGCTCGTCAAAAACAGCCAACCAGATTTCAAGTGCTTTATTATAGTATTCCAAGGCTTGGGAATAATTGCCTTGATTATCATATACGCCACCTATGTTATTATAACAGGTTGCAACATTGGAATGCTGCTCGCCAAAAACTACCAACCGGATTTCAAGTGCTTTATTATAGTATTCCAAGGCTTGGGAATAATTGCCTTGACTAGAATATACAGAACCTATGTTATTATAAATGGTTGCAACATCAGGATGCTTATCCCCATATTTATTCAAAGCAGACTGCAATGCACATTGATAATATTGTTCAGCCTTGTCATAATATGCAAGATATTCCTTAATGTAATAACCGGTCTCGAGTTGCCATTCGACATTTGTGCTGTCGAGCGAAGCACGGAGTTCTATGTAATAGGCTGCCGAGTCGTTGAGGTGTTGCAGCTTGAAAATCTCGAACTTGCTGTAGCAGTCACCGGCAAGGTCGGCGAGTCTCTTACGTTCCAGCTCCTCGCTTTTTGCCAAATCCTTTTCACGCTCGGCAAGCTCGGCGCGTTCATCATCGTTCAGTTGCTTGTGGGTGCGGTACTCTTCGATGCGAGAAAGGATATCGCCTTTGCTGCCAAGCAGAGAGTCCGCCTTCAGCAGTTCACCATTAAAGATATACTCGCTTATCAGGCGGTTGAACTCATCCAACTGGTCGTAGTCGATGCGAGAATAGCGCTCGACCATATCCTTTATCAGTTTCTCGTTATCGGCGTGGTCGGCATATAGCTTGCGCAATGCGCTGTCGCGCTCGGCTTTTATTATCTTGCTTGTTTCATACAGTTCCTCTATCTCATCCTCGCGTTGTTGCAACTGGCAAGTGAGGGTGCGGCGCAGCTTGCGCTCACTGGCGAGCTCGTCCTCGAGCTGCTGCTCGGGGGTGGTGAGGACTATCTTGAAAGTGTCGACGGAGCGGGTGTACCGCTTGGAGAGGATGTCGGCATCTACAAGCAGGTAGCCTTTCTTGGTCACATTCTCAAGGTAGTATTTCTCGTTGCGAAGGGCTATCTCGAAACAGCCGCTGTTGTCGCTGATTACCGTGCCTTCGTTCTTCACCTTGACGGTGACATTCTCTATGCCCTCACCGGGGATGACTGCTCCATCACTGCCCAAACGGCCACGGGTCTTTACATATCCCCGCTGAACCTGGGCTGTGGCACAGAACGGCATCAAAAACGAGAAGATTATTGCAAAAAACAGTTTATGGTGCTTCATAATAACAGGCTTTATATTATACAGACATTGAAAAAACTATATAAATATTATGCTAAGTTAGGCAATTAATCCCTGAATTGCAAACAAATGCAAATTAAATGAGTGTGATTTATTGCGCTAGTCAACTTTTTTACACTATTTTTGCAATAGGTGAACAAAACCTTTGTTTTGGAAAAGTTTGCGCTGATATAAGAATTGGTTTGTAATATGAAATTAGAGATAAGAAAGTCGACACTAATAGACATTTGTGCCATTATATTAGGATTGGTATCCTTACTGGCACAGTTTATTCTGCCGCAGAATGGCACTGAAGGAGAAATAAGCAACGGGATATGTTATCTGTCCGGTTTCATAGGTTTCATATACATATTTTATGTTGCACGCCTGTGGTTCTTTCACAAAATTGCATTCGACTGGCACCTGGTGAACGGCAATTTTATGCGCAGGGTTATCTGCCTTGCCATATTGCTCCCATTCAGCGTAACATTGGTAGTGTCGGTTATCAACAAGGCGGATTCATCGGCCTGTGACTCACCGATGGAGATAGTATACGAAAAGAACCTATACGAAAATGAAGGCGATACAATACCCGGGAAGATTGCTGTAAAACAGGAGTCCCCGACCATATTCTGGTCGGTATATTACCACTTTATGGACCCGGGCAACCAGCATATGACAACAAGCAAGGAGGGGCGCGGATGGGCCGGGCTTACAGCCATTCTGGGTGTAATTATGCTGAACGGTTTCCTTGTGTCGTCTATAATAGGATGGATTGACGGACGCAAGGAGCGATGGAAAAAAGGAGAGATAAGGTATAAAGAAAGAAGATTGCCCGAAGGAAAGTTCGCAGCCGTGATAGGAGCCAATGAAACGGCACCGGTTATCATAAAGAATCTCCTCAATGGCAATGGAGAGTATGCCGTGAAGTATGTCCTGTTGCTAACGAATGAAGATGTAGAGACGGTTAGGAGCAAGATATCATCCTACCTGACAAAGAAAGAGACAACGCAACTTATCATATATCGTGGTGAGATGGACTCCATAAAAGAGATTTACAACCTGCACCTGAGAAAGGCAACCGAAATATATGTACTTGGTGAGAAGGTTGGCGAGGATAAGGCTAACAGCTACCACGACACGCAGAATATGAAGTGCGTACACAACATAGCCAGCTATCTTACGAACAAGAATGTTGAGCGACGCATTGTATGTCGCGTGCAGTTCGAGTATCAGACAACATATTCGGTATTCCAGTTCTCGGAGATACCGAAGAATGTCAGGGATCACATTGTCTTCATCCCCTTCAACAGTTATGAGAATTGGGCGCAGAAGGTTCTTGTCAAGGGACGATACACCGAGACTACAGCCAAGGTTTCACTACGACAAAGAAAGGAGAGCCTTGTCAATAGCAAATGGAACAGAATTATTGGCAAAGCCATCAACAAACTGCAGGCAATAACCGAAAAGAACGACAATGAGGAACGGATAATAGAATACACCCCACTGGACGGCAGCGGCATCAGTGCCGAATCGGCAAGTCACGTACATTTTGTTGTTGTAGGAATGTCCAAGATGGGCGTGGCTATGGCGATACAGGCTGCACAGACTGCACACTACCCCAATTTCAAAATCAACGGCAGTGACAATTTGAGAACACGCATAACATTCATTGATACAAATGCCGACAGCGAGATGGACTTCTTCAAAGGACGATACAAGAACCTCTTCGACCTGTCGAGATGCAGATACATCGATGCATCGGGGGATGTATGCCTGCCGGATATGGATGATTTCAATGATCCTGTTGCTGATGCCGGCAGCAGATACTCATATTTAGGGCACAATTTCATCGATATCGAATGGGAATTCATCAAAGGCAATGTAGAGAACACCGGCGTGAGGAGATATCTTGAAATGGCAGCAGAAAAGGCAGACAAGGAGAAAGGCAACGGCTCGTTGCTGACCATTGCTGTTTGCCTGCCTTTGGCACACGAAGCAATTGCGGCAAGCATTTATATGCCCGATGCTATATATGACCACGCACAGCAGATTTGGGTATACCAGCGCGAAGCATCGGATATTGTATTCAACCTCTATTACAACGAGGAGGGCAACAGTCACAAGAAATACCAGAAACTGCGCCCGTTCGGTATGCAGTATGCCGACTTTACCACTGTAAAAGAGTACTACTACCGCTCACAGCTGTGCAATTACACATACAACCTTATATTTGACGACAATCTCAATAATGATGCAATTAATGCAACAATTGCCGGCATAGAGGATGTCTTTGACAAAGAAGCAATGAAAAGGGCAAGAGCCCTGTGGAAAAGCCTCAAGATATTTGACCGCTGGTCTAACAAATACTTGGCCAATAGTTTCGAGACAAAGATAAGAAGCATCGGTTCTGCGAACAGCAACTATGCCATCAACTATGTTTCAAACTGCAAGAATCTCCACAAGTATCGGGATGCAATGGCAGAATGTGAACACAACCGCTGGAACGTACAACAACTGCTGATGGGCTTCAGAGCTTGCACAAGCGAAGAGAGCGATATGATAAAGAAAGACCCTGCTTACAAGAAGCTGTTGAAACAAGGGAGGGAGAAAGCACATGTTGACATTAGGCCATTCGAAATGCTTGGCAAGAATACAAAGGATGTCGATTATATATTCAATAACGCCATCCCGGATATTCTGATGCTCATCGAGAAATCGTATAAAGAGAGAGAGAATTCACAGAAATGAAAAACAGACAAAAAGATAATTGATATGAGCTACAAACCGAAACCTATTGAACTGGCAGATGTAAAACTGCCGGACGAACTGATTGAACTACGCGAAGCCATTGCTGAGAATGCCCACGAAATATGGGCACAGAAACGACAGGCAGAGGGTTGGAGATTCGGCCCAGAAAGAGACGACAAACTGAAGCAGACACCGGATATGGTCAAGTATGAGGATTTGTCGGAGAAAGAGAAGGAGTATGACAGAGAAATGGCCATGCAAACCCTTAAACTGATGCTGAAAATCGGCTATGATATTGTAAAAAGAGAGGATACAGAACTGTACAGGGTACTGCTGGGACGCATTGCAAACGCAAAGCAGACATTTTATTGTCCACATTGCGAGAAAGACGGCATGATGACACCGATATACAAGCATCAGGTGTTCTGCGATAAATGCGGAACGAAGATAGATATAGATTGGAGCCTTTACGATTAAGAAGCCGTTTATAATTCCAAAAACTTGGCAATATAAATTAAACCAACTTCTAAATAATGAAGACAGAATACACCCCAAGACCTATTGATATCGATACGGTAGAACTTCCGCGTGACATTGAGGAGCTTGTTGAAGCAATAGCAAAGAATGTACACGAAGTATGGGCAAAATCGCGCATCAATCAGGGATGGGTATTCGGTCCTGAGCGCAACGACAGGCTGAAACAGCACCCCAGCCTCATTCCGTATGAGGAGTTGTCGGAAGAAGAGAAGGACTATGACCGCAACACAGCAAAAGGAACACTCAAGGTTCTCATAAAGTTGGGATATAATATAACCAAAGAATAAACCTGCCGAAACGGAAGATTTTTATAACCGGTGCGTCTTGAATTCAAGATGCACCGGTTTTTATATGAAAGACAGAACCTGTCACTACACATTCGTTACACAATTTGTTTGACAAAAGAGTATTTTTTTTGATAAAATAACAGTTTGGCACGCTTTTTGTAAGAAAGATTATGTAAAAAGTTTGCAATCGGCACCATTGATGCCACTATCTTTGCAACCGGAAATTAGAGAACACAGCTAAGAAACTGTATAATATTTATTGTTAAAAAAGAATGAGTAACGAATTTTCACAGATAATAACAGAGATTCTCTCCCTCAGCAAGGAAGAGGCCACACGCCTTCACAGCAGGACCATCAATCCCGAGCACCTGCTGCTTGGAATCATACGTCGTGGCAAAGGAAGCGCCCTCGACATCCTCGGCAGCATGGAAATCAACATCCAGGAGCTGAAAGAGGCTATCGAGAGCCGTTTCATGACACCGGATATGGCCGACAAACCATACGATGACAATGTGGAGATGAGCCTGAGCACAGCAAGGGTTCTCCGTTTCAGCACACTTGAGGCGCGCGCATTCAAGACTGCTGCTGATGCCGAGCACCTTATCCTTGGCATACTCAAGGAGAAGAACAACCTTGCTGCAGAGATTCTTGAAGCAAACGACATCACATACTCAAGAATGATTGATGCGATAAAATCGAAGACCCCTGACAGCAACAGCGGCAACGTGACAAACGGATTCGGTTTCACCGACCACGAGGATGAGGATGACGAAGCACTGCCCGGCAACAGCAACAGCAAGCAGTCCTATTCAAGCACCCAACAGGCAAAACCGTCGAACGACACACCGGTGCTCGACAACTTTGGAGTAGACATGACCAAAGCGGCCAAAGAGGGAAAGCTTGACCCAGTAGTCGGACGTGCCAAGGAGATTGAGCGCATATCGCAGATACTGAGCCGCCGCAAGAAGAACAACCCGATACTCATTGGAGAGCCGGGTGTAGGTAAATCGGCAATCGTAGAGGGACTTGCACAGCGCATCGTCGACCGCAAGACATCACGCATGCTTTTCGACAAACGCATTATTGCCCTTGACATGACTGCTGTTGTTGCAGGCACAAAATACCGCGGACAGTTCGAGGAGCGTCTGCGTGCGATTATCAACGAATTGGAGAACAACCCCAACATCATCATATTCATCGATGAGATACACACCATTGTGGGTGCCGGTTCAACTCCGGGTTCAATGGATGCCGCCAACATCCTAAAGCCTGCTCTTGCACGTGGTGAGATACAGTGCATAGGTGCAACGACTGTTGACGAGTACCGCAAGACAATAGAGAAGGACGGAGCACTTGAGCGCCGATTCCAGAAGGTGCTTGTGGAGCCTACATCCGAAGAGGACACATATACCATACTCAAGAACATCAAGGATCGTTACGAAGAGCACCATAATGTCACATATACTGACGAAGCGTTGCTTGCGTGTGTCAAATTGACAGACAGATACGTCACCGACCGCTGTTTCCCCGACAAGGCTATCGATGCTATGGACGAGGCAGGTGCACGCATGCATATAAGCAACATCAAGGTTCCCAAAGAGATTGAGGAGCAGGAGTTGCTAATCGACTTGGCCAACAAGAAAAAGAATGAGGCCGTGAAGAAACAGGACTTTGAGAGTGCAGCGAATTTCCGCGACAATGAGAAGGAACTTCAGGCAGGCCTTGAGAAGATGAAAGCCGAATGGGAGAAGAGCCTTACCGACAACCGCCAGACTGTTGATGAAGAGGAGATTGCAAGGGTTGTATCAATGATATCAGGTGTCCCTATGCAGCGCATGCAGCAGGATGAGTGGACACGCCTCAAGGGCATGAAGCAGGAGCTCACCGGCAAGGTCATTGCTCAGGAGAATGCTATTGAAAAACTCACGAAAGCGATACAGCGTAGCCGTGTTGGCCTGCAGAATCCCAACAAGCCTATCGGAACATTCATGTTCCTTGGACCCACCGGTGTGGGAAAGACCCTTTTGGCAAAGGAACTTGCAAAGTTCATGTTCGGCAGTGCCGACGCATTGATACGAATAGACATGAGCGAATACATGGAGAAGTTCACCGTGTCAAGACTCGTGGGAGCACCTCCGGGATATGTTGGATACGAGGAGGGCGGACAGCTTACTGAGCGCGTACGCCGTCGCCCCTACTCCATTGTACTTCTCGACGAGATTGAGAAGGCACACACCGACGTATTCAACCTCCTTCTTCAGGTAATGGACGAGGGCCGTCTCACCGACAGTTACGGGCGTACAGTTGATTTCCGCAACACCGTGCTCATAATGACATCCAACGTGGGAACACGCGAGCTCAAGGACTTCGGTGCTGGAATCGGTTTCGCCAAGGATGAGCGTGCCGGTGACAAGGAGTATTCACGAGGAGTGATACAGAAGGCGCTCAACAAGCGTTTTGCTCCTGAGTTCATAAACCGTATCGACGAGATCATCAACTTCGACCAGCTCGGTCTGGATGCTATCGTGAACATTGTAGACCTGGAGCTTGCACAGATACTCAAGCGAGTGACAGAGCTTGGTTACAACATCGAACTCACACAGGAAGCAAAGAACTTCCTTGCAGGCAAGGGTTACGACATACAGTACGGAGCACGTCCATTGAAACGTGCACTCCAGAACTATGTCGAGGATGAAATATCCGAGTTGCTGCTCGACGGAGCACTTAAACCCGGAGACTACATACATGTGGATGTCGACAACGAAAACAGCAAACTTAAGTTCACTATTGAATGATTCATAACATTGCAAGTGTGAGGTTATGATTGGAAATCGCATATTTCCTTCTAAGTATTGGATAGCAGCAATGAGAGAACTTATTTCTCATTGCTGCTATCCAATACTTACAAAGTTGCATAATTTCACTTGCAACCTATAACTTCACAACGCAATGCCTCTTTTGTCCCCTCAAAATTAAAAACGCCCAAAAGAGGCTTGCTCCGCCAAGCCGTGTGCTTACGTTACGAAGAAAACATTTAGCTTACAGATTTTCTGAAAACGATATTGTAAACTTAGAGGGCGAGGCGCAGGCCGCCGCCGAAGATGATACGGTAGTTGGGAGAGTTGTAGTTACGGCAAGCGACGCGGCAGTTATTTTATAATTGCTTTACGTTGCACAAATCACCTACTCCACCACACGATAGCCTCTGTCTGTATATACAGACACCGTTCCTTCTTTTGTGGCAAGGATTCTGTCACCTTTGAGTTCTATCTTTTCACAGCCTATGGGGATAATCATTTCTCTCTTCGTGGCATTATAAAGTCCATATTTGCTGTTACTCTTTACTATAAACATATCATCGGAGATTCGACTTATATATTCATATTTCATCTCCAATCTCTCTCGGGAACTCTTTTTGCCCCATTTTGAAAGACCATATAATCCATCTTCACTCCTTATCATCTTATATAACGAGGGAGTATCCTCTATATCATGTACCTTAGATATCACCAAACGATAACTGAAAAAATATACCAAAAATACAGGAATTAACAATATGCCAATAATCGTAAAATATAATATGAACAATTGAAGAGGGAGTGCCAAAAGCCAATACCTGTTATTTACGAATGAAACCCATTTCAACATCCGCAGTTTAAACCTGTTTTCATCGCAGAACTGTACAAAATCCATCCATTTGACTTTTTCACTCTTATTCCCAAATGAGGCGTCAACGTCGAGAAGAGTCCTGCCATCATCATAGTTTGTACTTTGTTCAAACAGGGCAAGAAATTCGCCTATACTCTGAGGACGGTTGCCGCGACTTATATGCATTGACCGGTCTATAACATTACGCATTGCAGGCGAAATATTCATGGGGTAAGGCAACTCCTTCAAATCATCATCGCCCGCACGTTTGTAGGCCTCAATGGGCGTCTCACCGGTCAGGGCTTTATAAAGCGTTGCACCAAGAGAATAGATATCAGTGGCGGGGGTAAACACCGAAACACCGTTGCCGCTCTGCTCAATCGGGGCAAAACCGGGCGTAGAACCAATAAGGGTCGAGGTATTCTCACCATTGGCCTCGTCGTACTGTTTGGAAACACCGAAGTCAATGAGCACGGCCTTGCCGCTGTTGTCTATCATTATATTCTGAGGCTTTACATCAAGGTGAAGACGGTTCAACGAATGGACATACTCAAGGGCATCGGCTATCTGACGTATATATCCAAATGCTTTCTCTTCGCTCAAAGCACCTTCTTTCTCTATGACAGCTGCAAGAGAAGTGCCTCTTATATATTCCATTACGTAATATGCAGTACCATTTTCCTTGAAAGTATCTGTAACACGCACTATATTCGGGTGCTCCAATTCAAAGAGGGCGTCGGCCTCTTCCAAGAACTTATCACGCAGTTTGTTCACAAGTTCCACCTTGCTCTGTGTAGCGACAACTACTCTGTTGCTGCCTGCATCGCGGTTGCAGAAGTCCTTTACGAAGAACTCTTTTACAGCAACGCTCTTTACACTACTTTTGAATTTGGTATCACGCGCTTCGTATGTACAGCCGAAGCCACCGCTACTTATGTAGCTGATAATTTCATAACGTCCTCCTTGAAGGAGAGTTCCAATTGGCAGATGCATACTATTTTGTTCTATTCAGTGTTATTACAGGCTCTGTTCACCTTGAAAGTTCCGCTGCCAGGTAAGGAGCCGTGCGCCCGACTCCCTTTGCTACTATCTCTTCGGGGGTTCCGGTAGCCATAACCATACCGCCGTCACGTCCGCCTTCCGGTCCCATGTCAATAATATGGTCAGCCATTTTTATCACATCGAGGTTATGTTCGATTATTATAACCGTGTTTCCCTTATCGACAAGGCGGTTTATCACATTCATGAGCACACGTATATCCTCGAAATGAAGTCCTGTGGTAGGCTCGTCGAGCAGATACAGTGTCTTTCCCGTATCACGTTTCGATAGTTCTGTGGCAAGCTTCACACGCTGGCTTTCGCCACCTGACAATGTAGTCGATGGCTGGCCTA
Organism: Bacteroidaceae bacterium; assembly: GCA_017398805.1. Classification (GTDB taxonomy): domain Bacteria; phylum Bacteroidota; class Bacteroidia; order Bacteroidales; family Bacteroidaceae; genus HGM04593. The sequence continues at coordinate 10,380 of JAFQEZ010000086.1, forward strand.
ATTTTATATAACCCAAGCCTACATCCTGCAACACCTTTATCTTGTTGAGTATTGTGGGGACATTCTCGAAGAACTCCACAGCCATATTAATTGTCATATCAAGCACATCGGCTATCGATTTGCCCTTATAACGCACCTCAAGGGTCTCGCGGTTGTAGCGCTTTCCATGACACACCTCACAAGGGACCATAACATCGGGCAGGAAGTTCATCTCAAGTGTCTTGTAGCCGTTTCCGCTACACTCCTCGCAACGGCCACCCTTGACATTGAAAGAGAAACGTCCGGGCTTGTAGCCGCGTATTTTTGCCTCGGGAAGGTCCACAAAGAGGTTGCGGATATCGGAAAAAACACCTGTATATGTAGCAGGGTTGGAGCGCGGAGTACGCCCGAGAGGCGACTGGTCAACATCCACAATCTTGTCAATATGTTCAATGCCCTCAATCCTGTCATACGGCAGCGGCTCGCGCAAAGCGCGGTAGAAATGCTTCGCAAGTATCGGCTGCAGGGTGTCATTCACAAGCGACGACTTACCGCCACCCGAGACACCGGTAACACAGATGAGCTTGCCCAACGGGAATTCCACATCAACATTCTTGAGATTGTTTCCCCGTGCACCGAAAATCTTTATGCTCTTTCCATTACCTTCACGACGCACGGCAGGCACCTCTATCTTCTCTTCACCGTTTAGGAAACGCGCTGTCATGGTATTGCCTTTCAGCATCTCATCGGGAGTGCCGGCAAAGACAACTTCACCACCTTTGCGGCCGGCCTTAGGACCAAGGTCTATTACATAGTCGGCGGCAAGCATTATATCACGGTCATGCTCCACTACAATTACCGTATTGCCGATGTCGCGCAGGCTCTTGAGCGAGTTTATCAACCTGTCATTGTCACGCGGATGCAATCCGATACTCGGTTCATCAAGTATATAAAAAACATTCACAAGTTGCGAACCCACCTGGGTTGCAAGACGTATACGCTGCCCCTCGCCACCCGATAAGGATGCCGATGCACGGTTAAGCGACAGATAACCCAGACCAACATCAAGCAGGAATCCCAAACGCGACTGAATCTCCTTGACTATCTCTGCAGCAATGGCACGCTGCTTCTCGCCCAGAAGCGAATCGACCCCGGCAAGCCACTCATGCAGCTGCGAAATATCCATTGAAGCAAGTTCATGAATGTTTTTTCCTGCCAGACGATAATGGAGCGCCTCCTTATTCAGACGCGCACCACCGCACTCGGGGCACTCCTTCATGGCAGAGAACTGCTCTGCCCACTTGAGTTCCTTTGCCGAGACACCTGTATCCTTCTGCTGCTGTATATACTTTACAAGACCGTCATATGTAGCAATGCTATCGAAGAACATTTCCGATGTACTGCTCAACTTCAACGGCACAGGCGATCCATAAAGTATCTCATCGAGTGCCTCGTCGGGAAGTTCTGCAACAGGAGTATCAAGAGTGGCATCATAACGTTGCAAGACTGCATCAATCTCCTGGAAGATGGATGAACGGCGATATTTGCCCAACGGGGCAAGCGCACCGTCACGCACCGACAAAGAGCGGTCAGGGACAACCTTGTCGACATCGACACTGCTCACCACCCCCAAACCCTTGCATTTCGGGCAGAAACCTTGGGGCGAATTGAAAGAAAAATTATGCGGGTCGGGTTCTTTATAAGAAAGGCCGGTGACCGGACACATAAGGCGCTTGCTGTAGTGGCGCACCGTGCCCGACGGCATCTCCATAATCATTACAAGGCCGTCACCTTGGGCAAGAGCAGTCGCAAGGCTCTGCTTGAGACGCTGCGTATCCTTGGCATCGACGGCAAGTTTGTCTATCACAACCTCGATATCATGATTCTTGTAACGTTCGAGCATCATGCCACGCGACATCTCGCACAATTCGCCGTCAATGCGCACATTGAGGTAGCCCTTCCGCATCATCTGCTCGAAGAGTTCCTTGTAATGTCCCTTGCGGTTCTTCACCAATGGGGCAAGCATATATATGCGTTTGCCGTCGTACTCACCGAGAATCAGTTCAAGTATCTGTTCCTCGGTATACTTCACCATCTTTTCGCCCGAGAGATATGAGTAAGCCTCGGCTGCACGCGAGAAAAGAAGACGCAGATAATCATATATTTCGGTAGTTGTTCCCACTGTTGAACGGGGATTCTTGTTCGTAGTCTTCTGCTCGATGGAAATGACAGGGCTGAGACCTGTGATCTTGTCAACATCGGGACGTTCCATGCCGCCAAGGAAATTGCGTGCGTATGTAGAGAAGGTCTCAAGGTAACGGCGCTGTCCCTCGGCAAATATCGTATCGAAAGCAAGTGAGGACTTTCCGCTGCCGCTCAATCCGGTTATCACCGTCAACGAATCGTGCGGAATCTCCACATCAACATTCTTCAAGTTATGGACACGCGCTCCAAAGACCTCTATCTTTCCTTTTTCCTCTTCTGCTTTTTTCATCTTACCAAACTTAACTAATCAAGGTGCCGCACTCTCTTCGGTATATCCTCGGAGCAGGTTTACATCGCGACGTATCTCATATTTTATGCCATCGGCACCCTTGGCATCTATAACTACATAATAGACACCTGCCTTCACATCCTTGCCCTTGTATGTACCATCCCAACCGCAATCCTCGCAACCTATCTGATCGATACCCCATGAGTAGAGCTGTTGTCCCCAACGGTTATATATGGCAGCACTGAACGACACGATAGACTTGACGTTGTATACATTATAGTAATCGTTTATTCCGTCACCGTTAGGCGAGAATGCATTGGGTGCCTCAAGTGACGACTCGGAAAGTATCACACGGAAAGGTTCATACACCTCACTGCCGAACTCCCAAAAGACATCGCTGTTCTCGCGGCTTGTATATACAAATTTCGGTCGTATGATTGTTGCACCGCTCTCACGCAATTCAAACTCCACATCGGCGTCATAACGCACAAGATAAGGCTCCACCTCGCCCTCCTTGAAGAACTCCCATGAGCACACGAGGGAATAGCCGTCTACCTCTTGGGCATTGGCAGACATTTGCAAAGTAACTGGCGCTTCGCCCGAATACTCCCCTCCGGCAGTGAGTTCCTCAGACTCCCCGTCGGAATTTATGACACGTAACAACGGTTCCGGCGCATCGATGTTTACCTGAGCATATATCCCTGCCACTGCAAACAAGGCAAGGAGCAATATCATGTATCTTTTCATAAGCTTCATCAAATAAATAACCTACACTAATAACGTAATCCACCATGAAAAATTATCATGCAGGCGCATTATTGCAAAGATAGTGAAAGGCGAGAGCAGAACAAAACAAATTTATTTGTTTTTTATGCCAAGCCGCATCCTATCTTATCCAAAGATAGTGAAAGGCGAGAGCAGAACAAAACAAATTTATTTGTTTTTTATGCCGAGCCGCATCCTATCTTATCCAAAGATAGTGAAAGGCGAGAGCAGAACAAAACAAATTTATTTGTTTTTTATGCCGGCAGTGCGAAACCGTAGCACTGCTTGCGACGACTGAAGCTTTAGCTTTACAAAGGAGTGCAACCTGTTGCCCCCGCATCCTATCTTATCTAAAGATAGCGAAAGATAGTGAAAGGCCTTACTCCTTTCAAAAAAAATATTGCCCAACTTTTCCATTATTGGCAATTATATCGTATCTTCGCATAAATTTGAGTTATTATACACAAACAGATACGTCATGAAAAGATACAGACCGCTATTACTTATATTCCTTTTGTTTGTAGCCTTGGCAGGATATGCTCAAGAGGGCAAACAATACTTTACCCACATTGTCAAGAAAGGCGAGACACTCTATTCACTTTCACAAATGTATGGTACAACTGTGGAAGCCATCAAAAAAGCCAATCCCGGCAAGACCAAAGTACTGAAAATCAACCAGCAGCTCAGGATTCCGCAGACCACGACACTGGTCCCGGAAGGTAAAGACGGTAAAGGTATATGGAAAGGAGACCTGTTCCACACCATAAAAGCCAAAGAGACACTTTACAGCCTTAGCAAGGAGTACGGAATCGATTATATTGAGATATGCAACGCCAATCCGGGACTATCACCTACAAACTTCAGGATAGGTGAAGTCATTGTAATTCCTCTTTCAAAGGTAAGCGAAAATGCAAAAAAGGAGGAGAGCCTTCCTGTTACCGAAAGCGAAATTGCTGTTGTATCAAGATACAAGGCAAGCAAAGGCGAAACAATCGATGAAATATGCGCCGCTCATGGAGTTCTCAAGGAAGACTTTGTCAGGGTCAACCCTCATCTCAAGAGCACAGAAATCAGAAAGAAGACAATAGTCAACATACCCGAAAAAAGGAGCAAAGCAGGCATCTCGCCTAAAGAGGAGACAGCACTCAGCAATGCAGAAGTATTCGACAGGTTTGCAGAATATAAGGATTCCCTATTGGAAGCAAAGTCACATCTTGATGACGGCAAGACCAGAGTTGCAGTAATCCTTCCATTTATGCTGGACAAATACTCCCCTAACGAGCAGGCACGAATGGTTGAGTTTTACGAAGGATTCCTAATGGCCGTATACAGACTCAAGCAGGAGGGTTACTCTTTTGAAATAAACACTTTTGACTCAGGTTCCAAGACAGACAGCCTTGATGAACTTATCAAAAGCGGTTCGTTGGACAATATGGATATGATTATCGGTGCATATTTTGTCAACCACAACAAGGAACTTGCAGCATTCGCCAAGGAGAAAGAGATACCGCTTGTCATACCGTTCTCTAATAAAGAAGATGAGATATTCAAAAATCCGATGGTATACACGGTGAATGCCATGCAGTCATATCTGCTGCCCGAGGTTGCCGAAAACTTTGTAGCGATGTTCCCCGACGCCAATATTATATTCGTCGAGGATGAAAACAAAAGCATCAAGGAAGAGTTCATAGAAGTGATGACCGACGAATTCTCAAAACATTCAATACCCTACACCACAACGAACATAAAAACATTGGATGAAGGAGCGGTGAAAGAACTGAAAAGACTCAGCAAACCGGGACGCAGGAACATCATCATACCAAAATCCTCTTCTGCTGCTTCAATGACAGAATTGGCAGCAATACTTTCCAATGCACACTATGAAAACCCCGATTTCATGTCTAATTGCACGCTGTTTGGCTACCCTGAATGGCAGAAACATGCTCCAATGGCTAAGGACCAGTTATACCTGATTGATACATATTTCTATACAAACCTGTATACCCACTTCTCGTTCAAGGAATCAATGGAATTCCAGGATGAATTCATCCGTTGGTATAACCGACCTCTGAATGAAATCATTCCACGATACGGAATGATGGGATACGACATAGGATACTACTTCCTTTATGCAATCAACGAATTCGGCAATGAATTCCCCGACAGGATAAACGACATTGAGTTCTCGCCATTGCAGTCGGGCTTCAAGTTCTCAAGAGTGAACAACTGGGGAGGAATGGTCAATAAAAAGGTATTCTTTATCCACTACAACAACGATTTCACAATTACGAAGATAGATTTGGACAAATGCAAGGAAGAAGAGACAGAAAAAACAGAGGAAACATTATTCGAAAGTATCTTCTGACAAGCATATTCCTTCTGTTTATCACGACGGGTGTAAATGCACAGATAGAGCAGCCACGCAGAGTGTTGGAAATCGGCATTGCCGGAGGCTTGAACCTCAACAAGATGGATTTCCAGCCCACAATACGTCAGAAGCTACTAAATGGAGCAAATGGCGGTGTAAGTCTGCGATATACAAGCGAGAAATACTTCAGCATGATATGTGCAGCGCAACTCGAAGTAAACTTTGCACAGCGCGGCTGGGAAGAGGACTTTGACGACGGTACAGGCAACAGCTATAGCAGGACCCTCAACTACATTGAGATACCTCTGCTTGCTCATCTATCATGGGGCAAGGAGGAACGCGGATTCCAGTTCTTTATCAACGGCGGTCCGCAGTTCGGGTTCTGCATTGGTGACAGCGAAGAATACAAAGGCAGCTGGAAACCCGAAGAACGCCCCACATCAATACGTCCCGTATACGGAAAGGAGATATACAACACTTTCGACTACGGTATTGTCGGTGGATTGGGCGTTGAACTCAAGACCAAAGCAGGAAATTTCTTTGTAGAAGGAAGATACTATTACGGTTTGAGCGACATCTTCAACAACTCGAAGACCGATGACTTCGGCCGATCTGCCAACCAGACAATATCGGTAAGATTAGGATATTCTATAAGGATTCTGTAAAAAAGAAGCGCACGAAAGAGTACAGAGTACAGATACAGTAGGGGCGGTACCGGCGTGTCCGCCCAAAAGAGCAAAGAGTACCCCTCCGCCTGCGGCACCTGGATTGCTCCCCTGTTACCCCTCCGCCTGCGGCACCTCCCCTGTAAATACCCCTCACCGCTTTGCGGAGCTCCCCTAAAACAGGGGAGCAATTCTGGAATTGGCTGTCCGTAAGGACTGAGGGGTTCTACGCGCGACCTGTCGCTGCCGGTGTTAACTACGTTGAACCTGCTTTCGCTCGCTTTGTGTGTAAGTAAACTTCCACACACTCGCTTGCTCGCAGCTTTGTCGAAGTAGCTTTCGCAACTTTCATCTTTAACCCCACTTTGTGGGCTTGAAACTTGGCTGCGCTCGCTGTAAAAGCTTTCCACTTTGCTCTTTGCTCTTTTAGGGCAGACCTGTCCCTACAGAAGAACATAAGAACAAAAGATACCATGCAATAGTAGCCCTTAACGAAAACGTAGGGGCATCCCTTGTGGGTGCCCTAACAAAAACCGCGCGAGCAAAGGGCCGCAGCTCTTGAAACTTCGCCTTCGGTTCAGCTTTCCGTTCACTTACATACGGGGCGTACACTGAAGCCGTAATAACGCCTGCTTGACTTCGTAATAGGATTGTCTCGGGTAAAACACAAATGGTATGCATCATAATTGTCCCAACCTGGTGAAGCACTCCAGTAGTAACCAATCTCTTGGGTGTCGGGTTGTATAGTATATTGACTACCAACAGCAGGCAGGAAGATGCTGTTACCGTTCTTTCCTGTTACCTTGTAACCTTTAGATTCATTAATTGTTGTCCATTCCCAAGTACAATTGTCAATGAGTTCCTGAAATTCAGTATTTGTCGGCATTCGCCAATCATCGCCCCACATAGAGGTAGCTACATCGAATTTTGCAACTCCTTTGACATCATTCTCATCAACATTCTTGCCGTATAGTCTTGTATTGGATTTGAAATAACCTCCTTGACGGTTTTTGCTTGATTCTATTTCACCCCATGAGAAATAATCACCTGCCTCAACAGGAGTACTTGCACCAATATTGCAGGTAGCCCATTTTGTACCGCTGGGCAAACCCAAGTCTACATATTCGTGACCGTTAATTGTACCTGTCGGTTCAAGTTTATTGTCATCAATATGATTAGTCACGATCCATGCACCAACGACAGAAAGAAGCAGCAAGCAGAATACTATCAACACATTAGCGGCCCTGGAATCACTGGTAGAATCATCAGGAGCGATGTTTTCAGATTTTTCCCCTTTGTCATTCTGACGACTGAAAGGAGGAAGAATCTCGTTATTCGCGGATTGAGATTTTTCACTATCGTTCAAAATGACAGCATCGGCGGAATGAGATTTCTCACCTTCGTTCGAAATGACAGTATCCGCGGAATCAGGAACCTCTACTACATCAATGGATTGAGATTGGTCGGCAACAAGCTTTCCGTTTTCACCTTTGACTTCGTCGAAACTGCTTTCGCTCGCTGTGTGCGTGAATAAATTCTCGCCCTCTCGCTTACTCGCACCTTTCACATTTCCGTTCAGCACAGTCTCGCCAGCGTCAGGTTTTCCGCTTTCATCTTTGATCTTTCCACTTTCCACTAAGCACAAGAACTCAGCAATGCTCTGAGGACGGTCGCCACGGCTAATCTGCATAGCCTTATCTATTGCAGTGCGAATTTCAGCAGATACATGTTCCGGATAAGTGAGTTCACAAAGACTTTTGTCACCGGCACGCAATGTTGCCTCAACGGGAGTCGTGCCGGTCAATGCCTTGTAAAGCGTTGCTCCGAGTGCATAGATATCGCATGCAGCGTTGAACTTTATCAATCCGCGGCCACTCTGTTCAATTGGAGCATAACCGGGAGTGTGTCCCAAAAGTGTAGAGGTATTCTCTCCATTTGCCTCGTCATACTGTTTAGAAACTCCGAAGTCTATGAGAACAGCCTTGCCACTGCCGTCGATCATTATATTGGCAGGCTTTACATCAAGATGAAGACAGTTATTGGCATGCAGGTGCTTCAAGGCATCTGCCACCTGACGTATATAGCGCAAAGCCTCATCCTCGGCCAAATGTCCTTTTTGTTCAATAAGAGTTGCAAGAGTAGAACCCTCAATGTAATCCATTACATAATAGACTGTACCGTTCTCCTCAAAGACATCGGACACCCTGACTATGTTGGAATGATACATCTTTGAACTGAAAAGGGTACGTGCTTCGTTGAAGAACTTGTTACGGAGTTTATCAACAAGCTCTGTCTTTCCCTGCGTTGCAACCTTTACCGTTCCGTTCTCCTCGCGGTTACAGAAATCCTTTACAAAGAACTCCTTTATTGCAACATAACAGCCCATTGTATTGTAATAGGCCTTATATGTGCAACCGAAGCCTCCACTGCCTAAATGATCCTCAATTCTGTACTTGCCGCCTTGCAGCAATGTCCCTGCTGATAATTTCATAAAAATTCTGTTCTCTTTACTCTTTCAGTTTTGGCAACGCTCGCTTTTTGCGACCCAAGCGGCATCACATTCTGCGATGCTGCGCTTGACCCGTCGCTGCTCGCATTGCCGAAGATGCTGGTTGCATCTTTCAGTTCTCAGTTTTGACAACACTGTCTATTCGCAACCCGCACGGCATAAACTTCGTCTATGCTTCGTGCGACTAATTGCTGCCAGTGTTGTCTAAACTTCAAGCAAAGCTTTCAGTTTTCAGTTCTCAGTTCTCACCTCCCCTTGTACATGTCATCGTAATACTTCTCGTACTCACCGCTGGTTATGTTGTCCATCCATTCCTGGTTGTCAAGATACCAGCGTACGGTCTTCTCGATACCCTCCTCGAACTGCAGGCTGGGCTCCCAACCGAGTTCCTTCTGTAACTTAGTAGAGTCGATGGCATAGCGCATATCGTGGCCGGCACGGTCGGTAACGTAAGTAATGAGGTCAAGCGATGCACCCTCGGGGTTGCCAAGCAAACGGTCTACGGTTTTAATTATCACCTTGATGATATCAATATTTTTCCACTCGTTGAAACCACCGATGTTGTATGTATCGGCAACCTTGCCTTGGTGGAAAATAATATCAATGGCACGTGCATGGTCAACTACATATAGCCAGTCACGCACATTCTCACCCTTACCATACACAGGCAACGGCTTGCGGTGACGTATATTGTTTATGAAGAGCGGTATCAGTTTCTCGGGGAACTGGTAAGGTCCGTAGTTGTTTGAGCAGTTTGTCACTATTGTAGGCATGCCGTATGTATCGTGGAACGCACGTACAAAGTGGTCACTGCTAGCCTTGGATGCCGAATAGGGACTGTGAGGATTATACTTCGTTGTCTCGTAGAAGAAATCCTCGCCATAGGCAAGATGATGTTCGCCCGAAGAGGCTGTTGTCGTGAACGGCGGTTCTATGCCCTCGGGATGGCTCAGTTCAAGAGCACCGTATACCTCGTCGGTCGAGATATGGTAGAAACGCTTGCCTTCGTACTTCTCGGGAAGAGACTCCCAATAGAGCTTTGCAGCCTGTAACAGCGACAGAGTACCCATCACATTGGTACGTGCGAAGGTAAAGGGATCTTTAATTGAACGGTCGACGTGGCTTTCGGCAGCAAGGTGAATGATGCCGTCGACATTGTTTTCAATCATGAGTTTATGCATCATGTCAAAGTCGCAGATATCTGCCTTGACAAAGGTGTAATTAGGCTTCTCCTCGATATCCTTGAGATTGGCAAGGTTGCCTGCATATGTCAGCTTATCGACATTGATGATATGATACTCGGGGTATTTGTTCACAAAAAGCCTTACGACGTGTGAACCAATGAAGCCGGCACCACCGGTAACTATTATACTGCGTTTCATTCCTTAATCTTTTAGGGGTTCTTTTAAAATATCATCTTCGCTCCATTTCAGCCACAACCTTCAGGAGGTATTGTCCATATTGGTTCTTTATCATGGGCTGTGCAAGCTGTTGCATCTTCTCCTTGTCTATCCAACCCATGCGGTATGCGATACCTTCAAGACAGGCTATCTTAAGACCCTGACGTTTCTCGATGACCTCAACAAAGATAGATGCCTCGGCAAGAGAGTCATGTGTTCCGGTATCAAGCCATGCAAAACCACGCTCAAGTGTCTGTACCTTGAGTTCGCCGTCGGCAAGGAACTGCTGGTTGACTGATGTTATCTCAAGTTCGCCACGTGCCGAGGGTTTGATTCCCTTTGCTACCTCTACAACCTTGTTCGGGTAGAAGTAGAGACCGACAACAGCATAATTAGATTTTGGATCGGCAGGTTTCTCTTCTATTGAAAGACAGTTGCCCTCCTTGTCGAACTCTGCTACACCGTAACGTTCGGGGTCATCCACCCAATAGCCGAAAACCGTTGCCTTAGCATCCTCTTCGGCTGCACGGACAGCCTCCTTGAGCATAGCAGAGAAGCCTGCACCATGGAAGATATTGTCACCGAGGACAAGGCATGCCGAATCGTCACCGATAAACTCTTCACCGATGATGAATGCCTGTGCAAGACCATCGGGCGAAGGTTGCTCGGCATACTCGAACTGCACGCCATAGTCACTGCCGTCGCCCAGCAGACGCTTGAAACCGGGCAGGTCCTGTGGAGTGGATATGATAAGTATCTCCCTGATACCTGCAAGCATGAGTGCTGATATTGGGTAATATATCATCGGCTTATCATAGATAGGAAGCATCTGTTTGCTTACACCTTTTGTGATAGGATAAAGACGGGTTCCTGAACCGCCAGCCAAAACTATACCTTTCATAATATAAGTAGCTGTTTATATTTCTAAAGTTTATTCGGAGTGCTCCGTTGTTGACCAGCAGAGCACTACCCTACATTTATTTACAAATTTTCTTAACCTGACGGTAGACAACCAGACCGTGCATTGATGCAAACAGCACTGCAAGGATAACAGCAACTGCCCAGATGATGAAAAGCGATGCCGCAACGAAATCGGGCGAAGCACTTGCCATGAGTTCCGAGAACATCGGATATATGCATGTTGCAATTATTGCAGCCACAAACCATACCGCAGCATCTATGCCATAAGCCATGTACTGGTATGTCTTTGCTATTCGGCCTACCGAGTAGCCCATTGAATAGAGATTCGATATCTTCTCTTTGTTCTTCTCGATAAGAAGCATGATACTTATCACCAACATGAAGAAGGCAAGAAGCGAGAAGATGAAACCGATTCCAATCACAACAAACAGAAGTGCATAGATAAAGTTCTGCAGACGCACATGTGATGAATCACCTTCAATGATATATCCCTTCTCATCAATGAAATCAACAACAGAGTCGTCGAACTCTTTGGCATCTGTTGTAATGATGAGCCTTGTGGGACGCTTTTTCTCACCGTTGGAATATTTCTCGTTCGCCTCTGTAACGAAGTTCCAAGGAACAAGTATCGTATTAATCTTGTTTGTCAAGCCACAGACTATACCTGTATACTCCTTCTGATTGCCTTTGGAATCCTTCGCTACAAGTTTTATGGGGAACTTTCCGAGAATCTTCTCGCTCACTACAGGCCTACCCGAAGATGCCGCATAACCGAAGTTATAAAGGTTAAGGTAATTTCTTGGCAGAATCAAAGGAACCGTATCGCTATCCACACCGGCTTGCCACTCGATATTCTCATCATTTATAGCATCGTATGAGTTCTTGACAAACTCATCGGGTACTGCATCGAGGAACAAATCTGTATTGAAGCCACTCTTCTCATCGAACTGGAAAATAGCCTTTACCTTGAAGTTCGATGTCCTGAACTCACCGACAGAGGCTACAGAAGCGAACTCCTTAAGCTCCTCAATCTCACTGTCGGAGAACGTACGGGCAACACCACTCGCTGTGTTCAATGCCGAAACGCTTTTGGTTATCACTATTGAACTTTTTGAGAGCAGCTGTTCTTCGGACTGTTCAAGGGTATTGAAATCCTTGAACGCCTGTACACCGAACAGAACTATCACACCACCGATAAGGTTAACTATGACAAAACCCAATATCTGAGTGATACTGACATTCTGCTTTAACAATTTAAATAACAGTCTCATATATCTGTAATATTCTAATCAATGAATCACAATTTCAACACCGTGTCATAATCATACGGCAATCTGTAGCCGATAGAGGTTACAATGACACCCACACCATCCTTCTGCTGTCTCTCACGGAGCATTTCGGACATTATCCTTGCATTGCCTTCGTCGAGGTGGCTGATAGGCTCATCAAGGAAAATGAAATCACATGGCTGGCACAATGCCCTTACAAAAGCGACACGCTGCTGCTGTCCGTATGACATTTTGCCACATAGGGTATCAAGACGGTCTTTAAGACCAAGACGTGTAAGCATCTCGCGCACCTCGGTTTCCTTTGTGAAACCCGTAAGCTGGCTCTTTAGCATCACATTGTCCACAGATGAGAGTTCAGGGAAAAGCCTGTGCTCCTGGAACATCATTGACATTGACTGCTGACGTATCTTCACATAATCACACTTGTCACCGGTGAACTCGCGGCCATCATCGCCCACAAAGGAGATCTCGCCTACATAATCATTGCGCAGACCATAGAGGAAAGAGCATAAAGAACTTTTACCGCGACCGGAACTGGCTTCAATAAGGTAAGAACCTCCCCTATTGAAAGCGACGTCCGAGTTCCAAACCTCGGAAACAGGACCGCTTGGCGGCATATCTACAAAGACCTTAAGGTTTACTTTGCTCAATTTAATAGTTTGTATCATAATCTGTATCAGAAAATATTTTGTGGTATCATATCCTTAATTTGGATAAAGAATGTATCGGAAATCAACTTCAAGATGTTCCGGCTCTTGTCCGCCACATCCAATCTCATGTCAATACGTGACATATTGTCGAAATCAAGAGTAACAGTCTCTACCTGCATCAAATCCAACAATTCCAGGAACTCGGGAACAAAAGCTTTGCTGTTCTCATCCAATGCAGCGGCATTGATGCATACCTCCTTGCCTTCAAGACCATTGAACCATGTAGAACGCTTGGCTGATCCATCGGGCAACAAATCAATATTCCTGGCATCCGGTATCAGGAACAAAGTTCCTTCCATATGCCCCAGCGTGGCCGTGCAAGGCCTATTCCCAACCTTATACCTATATGTATACAAGTCGGTGTCCATCTTCTGGAGATTTGCATTTGCCAACATATGCAACACTTTCTTGTCGGGATCATCTATTGCTATTATGCAATTCGAAATGTCACCGCCGGCCTTTTTGAAGGCGCTCGGCAGTACAGCTATCGTATATTCTGTAGATAATGTATTCAAGAAAGACTTGTCGGTCAGGTATTGGTCAATCATGCTCTTATCAACAAGACCATCAAAAAGAACCGGCAACATATCATAAAGGACATTGACGTCGGCATTGAAGTTGAATATGGCAACGGCATTGTCCGGCATATACTTCATGTGTTTTCCTGTAGCACCTTTAAGCACGTTCGTCAATACCTGATACTTTGGCTGGAGTTTTACCTCTACTACACCCTCAGCGCCTCCTGCGACGAAATCAAGATTAGCCTCCACGCATGCATCGGCAAATATCTTTGAAACGCCACCGTATTGCAAAGAGTCGCTACCAGAAGAGAGTACGTTGTCAATATCAGAAACCATTGCAATATCATCGGTGGACTCAGAAAGAGCCTTATACTGTTCATTCTTGCTCAGGGTGCTACCGCCAGCCGAGACATAATTCATCACATCCGCATTCGAGCAAAGCAATGTATTATTGTCAAAGACTGCATTCACAACCCTTGTTCCACTATTATCCACGACATAACAAAGCCCATCTTTTTGCTCAACAATATCATAATCAAATTCAGCAAGAACGGATTCAAGAACCTCTGTAAATCTCTGCTTGTCTGATATCGATGCCGCTAATACAATGTCGACATTATCACCAGAAGCATTCTGATAGACACCGGCATATAGAGGTTTTGAAATATCAATACCTGCGCTTGAAGGATTATTCAAAAAAGCATCGGCATTCTTACGGACCTTATCAGGCAAAACTACTCCAAAAGCAGAATACATCATTCTAAGGTCATCATTGCTGAGAGCCTCTGACTTTTCAAGCATCTTGTCAACACGTACACGTATAAGAGCCAATGGCTTTTCGGGAAGAGCGTCAATATAATTGCCTGCAAAATATACCTTATTGGAGTATTTTGGTTTCTTGACTTTGGCACTTTTCTCCGTTTTGTCGGAAGAACCACCCCAAAGCATAATCAAAGCAACAACAGCCAGAATCACCACCAGCGATAGTAGCGCTATTTTTATAATCTTCTTTTTCATAAACCAGTTCTCTATTAACATTGCCATTGATTGAATACAAGGCGATAAGCAAGAAGTTGTAATGAGGATGACTTTTGGGTCATCCTCATTACATGATTATTCCTTTACGATTTCAAATTCCGCACCCGAAGCGAAATCCTGACCGTTCTGTGAACTTGTAGCGGTAAAGCGGACATAGCGCGCTTTCACTGCCTTCTTGAACAGTACAGTCTGCTTCTCGGCATTGTTCTGGAACTCACCCTCGGCAACATGTGTCCAGTTCTCGCCGTCAACACTAACCTCGAGCTTGTACCCCTTGATGTTACCGTTATTTCCGCTCTGGCGAGGCATATACTTGAAGCCCTTGATTGAAACCTCATCGTTTGCATCGAACTCAATCCAGTGAGGATAGTTTGCAACTGTAACAGAGTACATTGAGTGCCAAATTGTAGATGGATCACCGTCGAGCATCCTGTCAGGACCATTACCTGGTTCTGAGCTTGAAGAAGCCTTTACGAGTACAGGTACTGATGTTATCTTATCATATGAGTATGTTGCCTTGAGGTCAGGTGTAGCCTTCTCCCAAACAGTGACGCTGCCACCGGCATTGAGGTCAACAGGCTCGGTATACTTGATAGCCTTGCCCTTATTGTTGACCTTATAATATATCTCTGAACCGGGCTTGTTGCAGCTCATCTTCACAATACCGCGGAGGTCGCGCGAAACAAGAACAGGAGTTTCACCTGAGGCTTTCACATCAGCCTTAGCCACATAGTCATCACCGGCCTTTACAGGACGCATGATAAAGCCCATGATATTCTCGCCGCCCTTTACGAGCTGATGGTCGAGAGCATAGCCTTGACCGCAGCTTGCACCGCCGAGACCGGTAACCTTGGTATCGATATTTAGCCATGTACCTGAAGAAGCAGGCAACTGGTGCGGATGGCCGGCCTCAGTCATCTCGACAGCATTCCAAGGAAGTGCGCTTGTAGACATACCCTCAGTAGCCACGAACATTACACCATTACCGGCCTCATTTGTAAGCGCCGCCCAACGTACATCCTCGCGGTTTGCCATATCCTGTGGTTTAGGGAACGGAACAAACTGGTCAGCAACCTTACTGCTGAACTGTTGTACATATGCACCGTCGCAACGGTCATTGTAGTTGTTCCATGGGCCACGGCCATAATATGTATAGTTGCTGAGTTCAGAAGGCAACTGAATCTCGAAGCCCAGACGTGCAACAATCTGGCTTGCCTCAGAACCGACAATAACGCTGTTGAGTTCAACCGAACCGTCGGGATAGATGGTCCATATTCTGTTAGAGATAAAGTGGAAGGCAGTAGGCGCCATATCATGCTCCGACTCAACAATCTCGAAGCTGCTGTTAGGCAAACGGTTGCATGTTGCCTGATGCTTTGCCTGTGTGCGTACGATATACTGGAGCACTACAGAGCCGTCCTTGTTCTTCTTGCTTGTGAATGAGAGAACGCTGTCCTGCAGGTTGTGCAAGCCAATTGCGAACCAACGGTTGAAGAACCATGTATCATTGTCGACCGGCGCACGGAAAGCACTCAGTTTCATAGACTTGCCACCCTCAAGGATTGTTGTACCGTCATAATCTACGCTGTAGAACAAGCCCTTGTTATTGTCGAAGACAATTCTGAATGAGTTGTCAGCACCCGTAAGGATTGTCTGCGCTGCAGCCTTGTCATTTTCCACTGTTACCTTTGTGCCGTTGTTAGCGACATCAGCAATGAATGCACTCTTGACAGCATCCTTCAAAGGCAACTGCTCATCCATCTGCACATAACCTTTCTTTGCCCAAGGCATATCTTTCTTCAAAAGGAACTCGACCTTTACGAAGTACTCCTTGTTGTCGGCGAAGTTTGCCTTGTTGAACTTGAGCTTTACATTCTTTGCTGTACGTGGAGCAATCTTCATGCCGGGCATGAAGTAAGAATCAATGCGCTTGCCATCCTCCCAGAGAGAGAATCTGATATCAAGGTCGTAGAGGCAAGTAAAGTAACGCTTGTTGAAGATTTCAACCTCACCGTTCTCGAGCATCTTTACACCTACATTCTGATAGACCTTCTTAACCTCATAGTACTCGGGCTTTGGAGTGTGGTCGGGGAACATCACACCATTCATACAGAAAGTGAAGTCTGTAGGACGGTCACCGAAGTCACCACCATATGCATAATACTTTGACTGACCTATTGAATCGTAGTGCAGGAATGCCTGGTCGGCCCAGTCCCATATAGCACCGCCGATGTAGAAGTTGGTGCTCTCGATAGCCTCCCAGTAATCGGCAAGACCACCACCTGCATTACCCATAGAGTGGGCATACTCCGAGATGTGGAAAGGATACTTCACATAAGGGTTCTGTCCCTTGACGTCATTACGTGTTGCCGCGATTGGAGGATACTGGTTAGAACCCATATCCACAATGCTGTTGTTTCGCTCATACTGAACCGGACGTGAAGCATCGAATGCCTTGAGCACATCATAAGCCTTAACAAAGTTCTCGCCCGGGCCGGCCTCGTTACCGAGTGACCATATGCAGACTGAAGGGCTGTTGATTGTTGCATGAGCCATCTCCATTACGCGTGCAATGTGAGCGTCAAGGAACTCGGGAACATGAGAAAGAGACTCCTTGTCATAGTAATACTCATGGCTCTCAATGTTGGCCTCATCCTCAAGATAGATACCGTATTTGTCGCAAAGATAGTACCAGTATGGAGCATCGGGATAGTGTGAGTTACGCACGTGGTTGATATTTCCCTGGAGCATGAGGAATACCTCCTTCTCCATCTGCTCACGTGTAATGTAGTGTCCTGTGTGGATATTGTTCTCGTGACGGTTCACACCCTTCATCTTGATAGGCTTACCGTTCAGATAATAGTAGCGTCCTGCCAGACCGAACTCATCATCCTCAGCCTTTGTCTCGCGGATTTCAATCTCACGGAATCCCATGTATGTAGATGCAGTCTCAAGCACCTTGCCCTTCTTGTCGAGCAATGAGACAACCAATGTATAGCGGTTAGGCTCCTCGGCACTCCACTTTGCAGGGTCTGCTACAGGCATGTCAAGTTTCAAGGTCTTTGTATCTCCGGCAAGCAACTGCTCAAGAGGCATTGTCATTGTCGCACCCTCTACAATCTCGTTCTCATCACTATAGAGAGCGTTCTTGTAAAGCTGAACCTTAACCTGATATTTCTTTACCTTTTTTGCAGTGAGGTTACGAACGTCAACCTCAATGTTTGCGACAGCATCCTTGTACTGCGCGTCAAGGTCGGTGCGCACGCGGATATCGCGCAGCTCGACAGGGTTGGTAGATGTCAAAGATACAGTACGGAAGATACCCGGGAGGCGGAACATATCCTGTGCCTCAAGGAACGAACCGTCACTGTTACGGTAAACTTCAACTGCCACCACGTTCTCGCCCTCAACAAGATACTTTGTGATATTGAACGCTGCAAGGTTACGCGAGTTCTTCGAGAAGCCCACATACTTGCCGTTTATCCATAGGTAGAAGAAAGAGTCTACACCATCGAAGTTGATATATACCTGACGGCCGTCCCAGTTCTCGGGCACAACAAATGTGCGGCGATAGGAACCTACCTCGTTGCGGTTCTTGTATGTAGCCCACTCCTTAGCCGGTTCGCGCATTACACCACCTTTCCAGTCGCCTACCGCAACCCGGTGGTGGAAAATAACCTTCTGGTTGGTATAAACAGGAGTTCCGTACTTCTGCGAGCCATCCGCCTGAAGACCGTATACATTCCAGTTCATAGGTACCTGCACCTTGTCCCACTTTGAGACATCAAAACCAGGCTTGAAGAAATCAACGGGACGCTCCCAGGGATTACCTACCCAATTGAAGCTCCATGTACCGTCAAGCGACATATAATACTCACTATTTTCGGGAAGTACCTTGCGCGCATTATCTTCACTGTCAAAAGTAAAGAACCATGCCTTGGGTTGCTCTTTGTTTAAAGAGAGTTCTTCGGGAGATTCCCACTCGGCAAGACCGGGTTCCTGCCCTTTCACATAATTGTACCCACGCGGTGCCTCGACATCGCCGTACGCAAAGCCTTTCAGATTCTGCGCATTGACCGCTGCTGAAAGCGAGAATGCTGCAAGAACTGCCATTACAAAGTGTTTTTTCATAAATTATGATTATTATAAATTTAACATTGTTTCTGTTGAATATCGCGTGCGCATGCGTCATGCGCGCACACAAAACTTTGTAAAGTTAACACTTTTTTTTTCAATTTCAATGCCAAGAAACAACATTTTGCACGCATCAGAGACAAGAGCACAATTCATTTTAGTAAATATAATTTACAATCACTATATAATACAGCAAAAGGAGACAAAAGCCTCCTTCACAATGATACAAAAAATAAAAGCCACCTTTTGGCGACTTTTATTATGCTTTAACGGGGGTGCTATTAGTTCTTAGCAGCCTCGAGAGAAGCCTTACGAAAAGCCTTCATAGCCTTCTCAAGCTCCAAAGAAGCCTTACGTGCGCGTGTACCGGCAGCCTTGTTACCCTTCTCAGCCTGAGCTGCAGCGTCAGCTGCAAATGCAGCATAAGTCTCCTGAATTTTCTCAATAAGTTCTTTCATAACAATTTCAATTAATAAGGTTAATGATGCACAAAGATAACAAAAAATACAATTAAACCACAAAACGGGAATATTTTTTTTGAAACTTTTATAAAAAAACCTATCAATGACACAAAAATCAATATAAAAGGGCTCAAAACATGCCCATACACCGATTCAAGACAACACTCGTGCTTCTGAATCGGCAAGATGGCAATGTTGGTGATGTGCAACATTATCATACAAAAGAAAGGGAATAATTATATAAGGAGCACGCAATCAACAACCACACGACTTATACACAGCAATATAAGCCATAGAAGAACAACATTACAGTCACAACATCAAGTATCGCATGAATGCAAAATTAAACACACAACCAGGCAAAACAAGCATATACATAATACAAAACATAACCTTAATAAAAACCCACACTATATATTAGTAAAATTATTTTACATAAATCAATGATTGCATAAACGTTTTCTGCACATATAACAGATAGTATACATTTTTCGCAAAAACAGTCCAACATAAATAATAAAATAAATTTAATTATAAATTAGCACGTATTATATATTTTTAATAACTTTGCAAGAATTGTTGAATAAATGGATTTAAACCACTCATATAGCATAACAAAACACATTCACACACATTGAAAACCAGGTGCCATAAAGATGAAACCATCAGATAAGAAAAAGAAAAACAGACAGAGTACTGGCGGATACAGCATAGGCGAGATCGCATATATATTCCTGTCACGTTGGTATTGGTTTGTACTTACAGTATTGATTACCGTAAGTTGGGCTGTACACAAGACATTGACTACACAGCCAATATACACACGCCACATGCAAGTGCAGGTAAACTCCAGTGACAATTCGAACAACCTTTCGGAACAGATGGAGAATTTTGCCACATTGGGCGGTTACAAACAGTCAACCAATGCCTACAATGAAATCTATGCATTCAAAGCACCTGAAACAATAGAAGAGACTGCACGCAGGCTCAAACTATACATGGAGTATGAGAGCCAGGGAAGATTCCACAAGAACACGCTCTACGGTGAAAATCTCCCGGCAAAGGTGAATCTGATAAATATCGGCGATAGCTGTACAGCATCACTCGACATGGATATAAAGCCCGATGGTTCATTCAGACTGTACAATTTCAAATCGGACAAGGTTTCGGACAGCAAACCCGTAGAAGGTAATTTCAAGAGCGACTCAATAACACTTTTATGCACACCATTGGGTGATATTATACTTGAGCAGAACAAACGTTGCAGACTTGAGGAGCAGTTGACAATAAACATACGTCACATAGGCCTAAGCAATGCAGCATCGCAATTAAGCGGAAAATTAAGTTTTGCAGTAGAAGGAGATGGCGACGAGAATAAAAAAAGCAACAAGGCCGGTGATATCATAAACATCTCAATAAACGACCACTCTATTGAAAGGGCTGACGACATTCTTGAAACACTTGTCCACGTATACAACGAGAATTGGATAAAGGAGAAGAACAAGGATGCTGTCGGGACAGAAGAGTTCATAAAGAACCGATTGGCATCAATAAGTCAGGAACTTGACACTATCGAGAGTAACATTTCAACATTCAAAAGCGACAATCTCCTGCCCGATATGGCATCATCCATTGAGAGCAAGATGAGCAAAGAAAGAACTGCCAGCGACAAGGCCGCAGAATTGAGAAACGAACTTAATTATGCAGAATCAATACTTAAAAGCATCAGGAACAAAGCCAACAACAATAATCTTTTGCCTATCAATTCGGCGATAAAGAATGCCAATGTCAACTCACAGATTACCAGATACAACAACGCTATGCTAGAGAGAAACGCATTGGCAAGCAAGAGCAGTGAAGACAATCCGTCGGTAAAGGACGCAGACGTCGCGCTGGCATCGATGCGCAGCGCAATCATCACCTCGATGGACACATATATACGCCACTTGAAAGCACAGATCGGAGAGTTGGATAAAGAACTTGGACAGGTGCGCAAGGAAATCGCCAAGACACCCGAGCAGGCCACTTACCTTGAAAGTGCCGAGAGAGAGCTCTCGGTAAAGGAGAAGATATATATGTTCCTTCTGCAGAAAGAGGCCGAGAATCAGCTTTCCCAAGCCTTTACCGCATACAACACACGTATCATAACTCCACCTACAGGCAGCGACGAGCCGACAGCTCCAAAAGGCAATCGAACTATTTTGATGGCACTTCTTGTAGGTTTGTTCATTCCGGCAGTAATAATAATCATCAGGGAGGTGACAAACACAAAAGTCAGGGGACGCAAAGACCTTGATGTGATTACCGCACCTGTTGTCGGAGAGATTCCCAAGATAAAGACAGGTATCACTGCTAAGAAGAGCAGAACACTCAAAGGCAAGGAAAAACTGACTGTTGTAGTCGAGGAAGGAAACAGAAATATTGTAAATGAGGCATTCAGAGTCCTCAGAACCAATATCGAGTTCATGTCACGCAACAAGGAAGAGAATATACTCGCCTTTACATCATTCAACCCTGGCAGCGGAAAGACATTCTGCATTCTCAACACGGCAATAAGCCTTGCATTAAAGAATGAAAAGGTACTTATAATAGACGGTGACATGCGACATGCGTCACTCTCGAACTACGTCGACTCCCCGGACAAGGGACTCAGCAACTACCTTGCCAAGGAGTTCGACAACCCAAGAGAAGGCATCGTTGCAGACAGCAATTTCCCTACCCTGCACATTCTTCCGGTTGGAACGAACCCACCCAACCCTACCGAGTTGCTTGAGAACGGACGTTTCGGCGAGATGTTGGAAATATTGAAGAAGGAATACAAATATATCTTTATCGACTGTCCGCCAATCGATATCGTGGCAGACACACACATAATCGAGCGCCACGCGACAGGAACATTCTTCCTTGTCCGTACAGGGGTGCTTGAGCGTTCTATGCTCGATGAGTTGGAAAACATCTACACCGAGGGTAAGCTCAAGAACATGTCTGTCATCATCAACAGTGTAGAAGCCAAAGGAAGCCGATACGGATACCGTTATGGTTACCGATACGGATACCATTACGGAAGCTACAACTATGGAAGCAAAAAGAGCAAGAAAAGCAAGAAGTAAATAACATAACAAAAGAAACAGACAACATTTGATATATATATGGAAGTAATAAAGACCGATATCGAAGGCGTCGTAATAATAGAGCCGCGCATCTTCAAGGACGAACGCGGATACTTCTACGAATCATTCTCGCAACGGGAGTTTGAGGAGAAAGTATGCAAGACTGTATTTGTACAGGACAACCAATCCAAATCATCATACGGAGTACTGCGCGGTCTTCATTTCCAGAAACCGCCCTTTTGCCAAAGCAAACTTGTACGCTGCATCAAAGGCGCAGTGCTTGACGTTGCGGTAGACATACGCAAAGGCTCACCCACCTTCGGCAAATACGTTGCCGTAGAATTGACAGAGGATAATCACCGCCAGTTCTTTGTTCCACGCGGTTTCGCCCATGGTTTTGCTGTTTTGAGCGAGGAGGCAGTATTCCAATACAAATGTGACAATTTCTACTGCAAGGAGAGTGAAGGTGCAATAGCATGGAATGACCAGGAACTTGCAATAGATTGGAGAATCCCGGCGGAGAAAGTCATCCTCTCGGCAAAAGACAGCTGCAACAAAGGCATTTCAGATGCCCCGTTCCTTTTTGACTATAACGAAAAACTTTATTGACATGAACATACTTGTTACAGGTGCCAACGGTCAACTTGGCAATGAGATGCGCCGTTTGGGAGCAGTATCGCCCAATAATTATATATTCACCGATGTTGCAGAGCTTGACATCACTAACTCAGTTGCCGTTGCTCTTTTTGTGAAGCAATACTCAATTGATGCCATCATCAATTGTGCTGCATACACCAATGTGGACAAAGCTGAGAGTGACGAAGCCACAGCAGAACTCATCAATGCCACAGCTGTAGGCAACCTTGCCATAGCGGCAAAAGAGGTTGGTGCAACACTGTTTCATGTATCTACCGACTATGTTTTCGGCAGCGAGGGCAACACCCCGCGCACCGAGGATATGCCACTCGACCCTCTTGGCGTTTACGGACGCACAAAACTCCATGGTGAACAGGCAATAGAGAGGAGCGGATGCAAGGCCCTCATTTTCCGCACAGCATGGCTTTACAGCGAGTTCGGGAACAACTTCCTGAAAACGATGATGCGCCTTACAGCAGAAAGAGAGCAGCTGAATGTAGTATTTGACCAGGTGGGCACTCCAACATATGCCGGTGACCTTGCGCTTGCAATATTCTCGATAATTGAGGCTGGAGTATACGAAGGAAATGAAGGTGTATACCACTTCTCGAACGAAGGCGTATGCTCATGGTATGACTTTGCTGTTGAAATTGCACAAGTTGCAGGAAACACAGCATGCCGCATCAACCCTTGCCACAGCAGCGAGTTCCCCTCTCCTGTCACACGTCCGCCCTACTCTGTTCTCGACAAGACAAAAATCAAGACCGTTTTTGATATAGAAATCCCCCACTGGAGAGAATCCATGGAGTACTGCATCAAGAGAATCAAAGCTGCAAACAGATAAACAAAGTTCACAGATGCGAAAGGGAAGCCACTATTTGAATGGTGGCTTCCCTTTCGCATCTGTACATTCCAAATTATACAGCACCTTGTTTCTTTACATTGCTATAGGCTCTCAAGCCATATATTGTCACGATAAGGAAACATATAAGCGGCAATACAAAAGAAACATTCACAGCCGGATGTCCGGCAATGACACCTTCATCGATAATAAGCCCCTGAAGAGGAGGCATCACCGCACCGCCCACAATCGCCATAACCAGGAATGCTGCACCAAGCGATGCGTCCTTGCTCTCTACGTCCTCAAGTGCAATACCGTATATTGTGGGGAACATCAATGACATGAAGAAACTTATCGCAACAAGGCAATATAGACCGGCCATACCCACAAAGAGAATTGTACCGAGAGAACAAAGCATTGCACCTACACCGAAAACAGCGAGCAATACACGTGAATTCACATACTTCATAAGGAAGGTGGTAATGAAACGGCTGCATAGGAACATGCTCATCGCAACAATATTGTAGTTCTGGGCTGTGGCTTTGTTTATACCAAGGTTATCGGCATACTGGATAATGAATGTCCACACCATTATCTGGGCTGCCACATAGAACATCTGTGCCACTACACCCTCGCGATATATACTGTTGCGCCAAAGACGTCCGAGTGTTGCAGAAGCCTTATACTGTTTATCTGCCGAAAAGGTCTTTGGCATCTTCTTGAGTGCAATCACAATAAAAATCACCAGCACCACAAGACCAAGCATCACGTATGGGTCACGGATAACAGCCAAGTCATGCAGACGGATATCAGCCTTCGCTGCCTCGCTGAGAGATCCGAATATTATATCACCGTTTTCATCCCTCACATCACACTTGAGCGATGGTAACACTATCATTGAAGCGACAGCCATACCAAGCAATGAGCCCATAGGATTGAAGGCCTGGGCCAGATTAAGGCGACGGGTAGATGTCTCCTTTGAACCGAGCGAAAGGATAAACGGATTCGCGGTTGTCTCAAGAAATGCCAGACCGAATGTAAGGATATAAAGTGACAGACAGAAGAAAATGAAACTCTGCATATAGGCTGCCGGAATAAAAAGGAATGCTCCTACAGCATACAGCCCCAAGCCCAAAAGTATTCCGCTCTTGTAGCTGTAACGGCGTATAAAAAGAGCAGCAGGAACAGCCATTGTAGCATATCCGCCATAGAAGGCAAACTGTATCCATGAGGCCTCAAATGTAGAGAGTTCCATTACTGTCTGGAATGCCGCTACCATAGGATTTGTTATATCATTGGCAAATCCCCACAGTGCAAAAAGCGATGTTATGAGAATGAAAGTTACTAGATATTTCTTCTCTACAAGTTTTGATTTCATGTTTTAACTGACGTGTTAATTATTTATCGGTAAAGATGGAACATACGCTCCATAAGTTGCCATTTCTCAGCAGAAGCCATTCCAGCCTTTACAAGCTGGAACTCAGCCATATAATCCTCCCACTCTGCCTGGCGCGGCAATGTCGCAAGACGTGCCATGGCATCATCCCACTCAAAATCGAGCGGCGTCTCCACAATCATAAAGAGGCGTGTGCCAAGAATGTATATCTCCATCTCAAGGATACCAACCTGACGTATGCCGTCAAGAATCTCTTTCCATGCATGTTCACGGGTATGGCGTTTGCGGTACTCTGCAATGAGATCGGGATTATCGCGCAAGTCAAGTGTCTGGCAATAACGTTTTACTGGTCCATTATACTCCTGTACATGATAACCGTTCTTTGGATTCTCCATTATATAATTTTTTATCGATTATTTTTTACATGGTTCATATATCTTTGGCGAAACACTGCGACGTACCACATCGCGGAGCCCGGACAGACCATCGACCTCTCCTGCAGCCATAGCCTGGACAAGAATATTGCCCATTGCTGTTGCCTCAACAGGACCTGCCCACACCGGTATACCGAGCGCATCGGCTGTCATCTGGTTCAGCAGTGCATTCTGCGAACCGCCGCCGATTATATGAAGACGTTTCAGCGGTTCGGGAAGCATACCGTTCACACCGGCAATTGCATCGCGGTATCTCTTTGCCAAAGAGAGGAAGAGACAGCGCGCCATCTCAGCCTTATTCTGCGGCACAGCCTGTGATGTAGCAGCGCAATAGTCGCACAACGCCTTCTCCATTGAAAGAGGATTCATGAACACGGCATCATCAACAGGGATAATACTCTCAATGCATGCCTTCTCTGCGGCGGGAATCAGTTCGGAATATGATATCTCCTCGCCACGCTCCTTCCATTCACTCATCAGGCGTTGCAATATCCAAAGGCCTGTTATATTCTGCAGGAAACGTATTCTGCCGCCGACTCCGCCCTCATTTGTAAATCCGGCAAGACGTGCCTCTTCTGTTAGCAACGGTTCGGCAAGTTCAACACCAAGCAACGACCATGTCCCGGAACTTAAGAAAGCCACAGGACCATCGCCTTCGATTGCAGGCAACGCTGCAACCGCAGAAGCTGTATCATGCGAACCTACAGCCACTACCTTTACGTTGCCGAGCCCGGTCTCCATTGCTATGTCGCTAAGGAGTGTTCCACGTACACTGCCGGGCATCACGATATTGCCGAATATCCTCTCCGGCAAGCCCAATGCACGGATTGTATCCCATGACCAGTTACGAGCCCTTGCATCGAGAAGCTCCGATGTAGATGCGATGCAATATTCATTTCCCGGCACACCCGTAAGGAAATAGCCGAAAAGGTCGGGCATGAAAAGCAGTTTATCAGCCGCCTCAAGCTGTGCACTCCCCTTCATGCTGTAGAGCTGTGAAAGAGTGTTTATCTCCATTACCTGAATACCGGTAGTGCTGTAATGCTCCTTGGGGTCAATTATCTTCGATACAGTCTCAGGTACCCCGGCTGTGCGTCCGTCACGGTAGCAGACCGGGTTGCCAAGAAGATTTCCGTCACGGTCAATGAGACCGAAATCAACACCCCAAGTATCCACTCCAATACTTTCGACATCATAGCCTTTTGCTGCAGCCACTTTCAGTCCGGTCTTCATATCCTCGAACAATGCAGGGAAATCCCAATAGAGATGCTCACCAAGACGTACCTGACGGTTACCGAAGCGATGTACCTCTTCCATTACAATGCGTCTCTCTTCGAGCCAACCTGCCATAATGCGGCCGCTTCCTCCGCCGAAGTCCGCAGCAAGATATACTTTTCTCATCGGCACTTGGCTTTAGATCGGACTCTTCTTGCCCAATACATATATATCAAGGTCATCAATCTCCTGTGGAGTGAGTACGGAGTAATCTCCACCACTCTGCACTATTATGCGGCATGCCATTTCAAAGAACATGGCACGCTCAAAAGCTTGGTCAAAGTCCTTTCCACACACCACCTGACCATGGTTTGTAAGAAGAATAGAATTATGTTCCTTCATTGCCTCCACCACAGCTTTAGCCAGTTCAGGCGAGCCGGGACGCAGGTATGGAATAACTGGAATCTCACGCCCTACATGACAAGGTACCTCGGCTGTAACATTGAAGTTCTCGGGTTTTTTCTTCATGCATGAGACCGATGTCGCATATGGCGACTGGAAATGCAACACAACATTGACATCGGGACGTTCGCGCAGGACACCCAAATGGAAACCGCTCTCCATTGATGGCTTCACGCCGTTGAGAACCTCGCCTGTAGCCACAACGCACTGCGAGACTTTCTCCTTCCGGATATTCGGCACCCAGGAGCCTGTTCCCGATACAAGAGCCTCATCGCCTATGCGCCATGAGAGGTTGCCGCTACTGCACACTGTCAGGCCGGCATCGCCAACGCGATGCGCCTGCCTGATAAACTCTTCAATATGTAGGTTGGTAATCATTATTCAAATGTTTTGATACATCATTTATATATAGGACCATAGTTCCGGCATGCCCTGTAGTCGGCGCCCTCCTTGTCCATACCGAAAGCATTCCATGCAGCCGGACGGAAGATCTTACCCTCGGGTACATTATGCATACATACAGGAATACGCAACATTGATGCCAGAGTGATGAGATCGGCACCGATATGTCCATAACTGATTGCACCATGGTTAGCACCCCAATTGTTCATTACAGAGTATACATCCTTGAACGGTGCCTTTGTCTCGTCAAGACGTGGAACGAACCATGTTGTAGGCCATGTAGGATCGGTACGCATGTTCAGTACATCATGGATTTCGGGATCAATATCGGCTGTCCAGCCCTCGGCAATCTGAAGCACAGGACCAAGACCCTTTATAAGGTTCAGACGTGACATTGTAACAGGCATGCCGCCCTTTGACAGGAAGTTGCTTGAGAAACCGCCGCCACGGAAATAGTCACGGTCGGCAGGCATCCAGTTGGTATTCTTGAGACAGCCCTCCACATCGGTCTCGGTCATCTCCCATGATGGTTTCATACATGGCTCGCCGGCTGCATTGATGCTCGCACCTGTTGCATCAAGTGTTGTAGCACCCGAGTTGATGAGATGTATCATTCCGCCTGCAGCCAAGCCTGTCAACTCCTTACCGGTAACACGCTTCACTGCCTCCGGACTCCAATATGTACGTACATCGGAGAACATCTGTCCACAGCCTGTAAGCAGCTTGCCGAAGAGCATTGCCACGCCATTGCATGCATCGTTCTCGGTTGCGAGCACATAAGCCTCGCGTATACCGTTCCAGTCGAATGTACTGCAAAGCAGCGCCTCAGTAAAGTCACCGTTTGGTTTCCAGTCAGTCCATTGACGCTGTCCCTGGAAACCGGCTGCAATGGCGTTGTGTCCGATAGCCTCCTCCTTGAAACCCATCTCACGGAGTTTAGGGTTGCCCAGCATAAGGTCGCGTACAATGAGAGTCATCTTCACAACAAATTCCCAATCGGCATCCTTGCCTGCGCGATCCTTCTGCTTTTCGGGACGGTTCTTGTCCCAGCCCTCATTGACCTTGCAATATTTCTCGGTCCATGCCATAGCCTTTGCATACTCCTCATGGTCGTAGATGCCCTCATCCATGCGGCGCAGGATCTCGGTCTCATCGACACTCTCGTTGCGCATACCAAGGTACTCCTGGAAGAAGTTCTGGTCGACGATGCTTCCTGCAATACCCATACACTGGCTACCGACAGAGAGGTAGCTCTCGCCACGCATTGTAGCGACAGCCAACGCCGCACGGGCCCAACGCAGAATCTTCTCGGCGACATCAGCCGGGATTGTGTTATCTGTTATATCCTGAACATCGTGTCCGTAGATGCCGAATGCAGGAAGTCCCTTCTGTGCATGTCCTGCCAAAACTGCCGCAAGATACACTGCACCCGGACGCTCTGTACCGTTGAAACCCCACACCGCCTTTGGCCAATGAGGATGCATATCCATTGTCTCGGAGCCGTAGCACCAGCACGATGTCACAGATATTGTAGCCCCGACACCTTCACGTTCGAACTTCGCCTGACAGGCAGCAGTCTCTGCAACGCGGCCGATTGTTCCGTCAGCAATGACACACTCGACAGGAGTGCCGTCGGGATGTTTCACATTCGCAGAGATAAGTTCAGCCACAGCCTTAGCCAGATTCATTGTCTTCTCTTCAAGACTCTCACGCACACCACCCTGACGTCCGTCTATTGTCGGGCGGATACCGATTTTTGGATATTTGCTCATAGTTATAGAAATGGTTGTTATAAGTTATTTTTCTGTTTTCCGCAACCGGATTGCGTGCAAACCTTATTGCGGCAAGCAAACTTATTAAAAAATATTGGTTAATCCTAATCCTTCACGCAACCGTATATGTTATTTTTTATTATAAAAAACTAAATTACATTATCGGCGAATTGATTTTGGGAGAATATATATATCTTTGATATCGAAAATTAAAAATAAACGAACTATAACTAAGAAGAAAAAATTATGGAAACAAAAGAGAAAGTACTACAGACTATGAAAGAGGCGGGCGAACCGCTCAACGCAGGCAAGATAGCAGAACTCAGCGGACTCGACCGCAAGGAGGTCGACAAGGCAATGAAGCAGCTCAAGGACGAAGGTGCAATAGTATCGCCGGTCCGTTGCAAATGGGCACCTGCAGAGTAAGAATCTTCTACACCAACACAATACGAGGGTGACCGCGGTCACCCTCGTATTGTGTTGGAACATTAGTATCAAGATTAGTTCAAGATTTGTGCCATCTTAGTATATTTACCACCGATACCACCATCCGTCAACAGGAGATTTTCAGTTTCCCGTTCTCTTCTATAACGTATTGCTCCTTCTTGGCCAGTTCAATGCCTTTTGTCATGACATTGGCTACATTGTCTCCAACTCTGCTGTAACCGAATGCCTTTGACATCTCGCGCACAAGGCTTTCCTGCGGTTGGGCACCCTGCTGGTCGAGTATCATGACTGCAGCATTGCGTGCCTCCTCGTATGGTATATGCAAGGCATCGCGTTCATTTGAACTTCTGAACCCTTTATACTCTTCCGGAGTTTGCTCATCGCGCCATAGGGTTTTTGCATCGTCAACAGTATATTTGATGCCAATGTTTGCTATGAGCTGTTTCATATAATCCATTGTCTTTGCACCGGCACGGGCAATATCTACAGCCCTAAGCACCCTTTTTATCAACAGTTCCTCCCTTATTGGAGCTTCTGTCTCAACAACAGTTGTAATATAGTTCGTGATTCGTTCATCATGGTTTCCGTTCAAAATCTTCTCCACTTGTAGAGGAGTGTGTCTCAAGGAGGCGAACTCATATGGGGTCACATCGTTCAATCCAGAATCCTCTGCCACATAAACCACCAACTCATCATCCTCTTGCTTAGCATTTCCAAGATAGAACCTGATTGGTTCCTCTTCGGTTTCAACATATTCTCCCGCAACAACATTATCTATCATTGAGAGAACACGTTCCATTACAGCCTCCTTGTCTGTCCACCAATCCATGGCCCACAACCGCATAACATTCCATCCCAACCTGCGCAAAACGCCAAGCTGAACAATTTCACGGTCTCTTGCCGACCTTGAAGATATATAGTTGTATCCGTCGCATAATATGCCTATAAGATAGGTTGACTTGTCGGCCGGGTTTACTACACCTATATCAATCTTGTAACCCGAAGCACCGATATTCGTCTTTACTTCATAACCTTTACCACGGATTTCCCGGGCTACCGCCTCAACAAAACCGTCATAAACATCCTTATTTGCCACAGTTGGCGTCACATTAACTTTCTTTCCTCTCTCGGCATATTCCAGGAACTCCTTGAGACCGGCCACTCCTTCAGCTGATGTACGCTTGAGGTCAATCTGCTCCGAGCGGAGTGTTGAGAAGACTATCATCTCGCTACGTGCTCGTGATACAGCCACGTTCAATCTTCTCCAACCGCCGTCACGGTTCAACGGACCGAAATTAAGTGAAACCTTACCATCCTTGTCCACACCATATCCTATCGAGAAGAGAATGACATCCCTCTCATCACCCTGTACATTCTCAAGGTTCTTTATGAATATCGGCTCTTCACTCAGGAGTGCAATCTTTTCAAGTTCCGGATTCTTGACAAAGAAGTCATTCAAGAGATCTTCGAGAAGCGACTGCTGGTTTGTATTGAAAGTAACGACGCCGATGCTCTGTTTTGAGAGTTCGGAATCCATGAGTCTACGCTTTATCTCATTGATGATAGCCTCGGCCTCAGCCCTGTTCTGGCGGCTTCCTCCACGGTCATACACACCTTCGACATACTGATAACCAATTCGTGTAGTCAGGTCATCGGGTGACGGGAATGTATAAAGTTTGTTATCGTAATACTTCCTGTTGCTGAACGCGATAAGGCTCTCATGTTTGCTTCGATAGTGCCATCTCAGATGCTTAGACGGCAAAGATAGCGCCAGACACTCATCAAGGATACTCTCCATATCCTCGAGGTGTGAATTCTCCTCGTCATATGTATTCGAGGCAAAGAAACTTGTCGGCGGTAACTGTTTGGGGTCACCTACGACTATAATGCAGTTACCCCTTGCTATCGTACCCACAGCCTCGCATGTAGGCATCTGTGAAGCCTCATCGAAGATTACAAGATCGAACTTTGTTCCACCGGCCTCTATGTACTGGGCAACAGAAATCGGGCTCATTAGCATGCATGGGCACATACGGTGAAGCAGGTTCGGTATGCTTGCAAAGAAAGCACGCAACGATGTTCCACGACAGCCGTTACGGATATTGCGCTGAAGTATGCCCACCTCCGAACTCTGCGAGGCCTCTTTTTGCAGAGCCGGAAGAGTTGCGGCAATGTTTGCAAAAATCTCTTCTTGTGTAAGCTTCTCGAAATCTTTGCACAACCCTCTGAAACGCTTGACCTTCTCCTCGAACATGACTCCATGAAAGATACATAATTCAGGTTCCTTAGTGAGTATGTACTCGGCATAGCTCTTGTATATGGACTTGTGGAATGCACCGTCCAACTCATCGGGAGAAATCTCTCCGTTGTCTACCTGTGGAATAATCTCATTGAAACCGATAGCATTGATACTGTTCTTGACCCTGTTGTACATTATCCAGCTCCTGATCTTCTCTTTACCGGAAATCCATGACTCAAGCCTATCCTTGATTTCATTCGCTGTTGCACAATTCTCCATACACTGTTCTGCTTCAAGTAGCCCAAAGGCTTTCTGCAGAGCCGCATACAGTTCCTCTTTATAATTCACAAGTACAACAAACGCATCGCTCTTGCCTTGTTCGACAACTTCTGAAATTTTTGTCAAAATTCCATTTCCGGTTACAGCATCTGCCGCATACTTTCTTACCAGCCCTTTTATCTCGCGTACAAAAGCACAGGATCTGATAACCTTCTCCCAATCGGTATTTCCTTTTGCGATAAGGCTACCCATAAGAGCATTACCGTTTGCAGCAGCAAGCATAGCCTCATTCTCCTTCTTGTACATAGCCACCGACTTCAACAACTCGAGCACCTCATCCTTTACAACCTCCCCTTTGCTGTATGTACCTAACTTACGCAAGAACTTCTTCTCGGAGAAGATACGTAACAGAACAAACTGCGACTGCACATCCCTCCACTCGGCCTCGTATGCCTTTGCATCGATGTCAAGAATACTCTCATCATACCTTCTCATCAACTGCGCCTTTATAGCCTCGCGTTCTTTTCCATGCAAGGCTGCTGCTTCGATTGCATCAATAGAGTAATCACTCTCAGACATGAAATTTGCATAGACCTCAGAGTTGGCGAGAAGGATTGACACATTAAGTATAAAATTATAGTCATCCTCTCTTAACGGACACTGCATATCGCACTGTATATTCCCAAGAAGAGTCTTGACCTTGACATTGTATTCATTTATCATTTCAACCAACCCTGCAAGTGAAGATAGCATATTATCCACATCGGCAGAATACTCAAGGCAACCGATTCCGTACAATGGATTCTTCTCCGGTGTTCCAATTATACCCAATGCACTCTTGAGTTCCGAGATTGCCATCTCCATGTCAGCAATCTGCCCGGCTGTCATATCCTCGGCTTTTGAGATGGGAATATTGAAAAGAGGGCATGCTTCATCAACAGAGAGATATCTTGATATACAGTCATACAAAGAGACACCAAGAGGATGTTTTCTGTGGAGAGACTTGACATATGCATTCATCTCGTTGCGTACGGCATTTATATGTTCCGCCTGTGACTTATACTCCTCGGGGGATGCATTCTTTGTAACCTCAACTGTCCTTTTCAGTTGTTCCATGACAGCCGACTTTCTTGACTTGTTGGAGTGGAGTTCAAGGCAGAATGGTCCCAGACCTATGGAATTAAGCCTATTCTGCACAACCTCAAGAGCAGCCATTTTCTCGGCAACAAAAAGAACCTTCTTGCCTCTGTACAATGCATTGGCAATAATATTGGTGATTGTCTGCGATTTACCTGTACCCGGAGGGCCATGAAGGATAAAGCTCTTGCCGCTTATGGCCGCAGTTATAGCCTCTACCTGAGAAGAGTCGGCACTGATGGGCAACACAATATCACCGGCCTTGAATTTCTCGTCGAGGTCTCCCTCCTCTTCAATATCGACAACGACATTCTCGTTGACAACACCATTCATGAGACTCGATACTATTTCACTCTTGCATAATTCTTCAGAATTGTTGTGGATATCATTCCACATTATGAACTTGTTGAACGAGAAGTTACCCAAGATTGCCTGTTCAAGGACATCCCACCCTTTCTGTTCCATAATTTTCCGGCGTATGGTATTAAAGACGAGTGATGTATCGATTCCCTTCTCGTCCTTGGGCAGAGGGTCAAGACCGCCGATACTGATATCGAACATCTGGCGCAGCAACTCAAGCAGCGTTATGTTAAGCATGGTTTCCTCGCCACGACTTCTTATTGTATATCCGCTTGCAGCGGACTTCCTGACAATCTCCACCGGAATGAGAAGAATCGGTGCAAATCTCGGTTTCTTGCTTCCGGGAGTCTCATACCATTTGAGGAATCCCATTGCCAAATACAGTGTGTTGGCACCATTTTCTTCCATGGAGGTGCGCGATGTTCTGTAGAGGTGTGTCAAAGATGTTCTCAATGTCTTCTCATCAAGGCAGGAATGAATTCTGTTCTGCGAGAGTTCTTTAAGGACAAGTTCATATATCGGATCTGTAGAATTCAACATTTTGTATAGGCCGTCACTATGCAACTCTGCATCCCAATCATCGGGACGCGGACATATGCGGAAATCCTCATTGTCGGCAAGAGCATCCTCGAACTCATTCACATTGGCCGAGAGGAACGGCACCGTACCCTTAGTAATCCTAAGGTTAAGAAGGCTATTCCTCAAACTGAGATCAAGCAGTTTCCTTTCCCATATTGTCTGCTTGTTCACTTCGGCTTTATTGTCGATAATGAGATCAGTTGCATTCATCGCCACGGGAGCATCTGCATTCCTGACTATGTCCCTATCTTCTATCACATAGCGCCCGTTCTCGTCAATTGTTCTCAACGGCAAAGGACGTATCTGAGCCACTCGCGCACGGCTGATATCCAAAAAATAGTGGAATTTCTTGTTTTCGAAATTCTGCTCACCCGCTTTGCATGCCCTGTCAAAGTCCGAGGGATTGCCCGAGTTCATAGAGGTAGACTCCACGACCAATATCTCGTTTATACCCTGAGCCATACGTTTGGTTATCAAGGAAGGATCATCATTCACACTATCAGCAAATGAGTCCGGCACAAGCCAACATCCGGCAAATGCATGTCCTTCGACAAACACCACCAAAGGATGTAATCCTACCGCTTCGAGACAACTCACATAGAGCATGGTCATATCGAAACAGTTGCCCATCTTTGAAGAGAATATCTCGTCAACAGTCCTGACTCTCTGTCCTGTATCCTCAAAACTGGCAGGCACCGTACAATAAATAATGTTCTTTTCCGAGATAGCCTCATATATTGCAGCCATCTGGAACTTTATCCTGTTCGGGTCTCTTCTCTGATAATCATCGAAAGAAGGATCGCCTGTCCACGATGCAAGAAACTCTGAAGCCCTTATAATTATCTGGTTCAGAGCTGGATGATTCGGGATTGAAAAAGCGGCAGTTATCTCTGGCATTATCCCACTGCCACCCCACTCGTTGAATGCCAATAGGGAGATTTCATAGTGATTCTCGACCAACTGTTCATCTCCTGAAGTCGCAGTTAGCCTGATACCACCCAGCACCCTCTCGGTGAGATTTGCAAGATAATCGGTAGAGATCGTTACAGGAACAAGAGATATTCTCTCCTCTGTACCTGGCTGTATCATATCAAGATGCGTCTTGTATTCAACCGCAAAATCAGGATCAAAATTCAAGGTAATCTCCACATCATCCACAACCTCGTCGCCCACATTGGCAACCTTTATCTCACGCACAACCGGCACATGATTCTGCTGTAACGCAAAATTCACGACAGGCAGATAACTCATCTCAATTTTCAATTCCTTACCCATAGTATGCTTTATCTTTTTATTATTTTTTCAAAGTCATTTTCAAAATTAACAAATATTTATGAAAAGTCTCTTAATACCGTACTAAAAAAGATTTCTGGTACAAAACAACATACTCATCCGTACTTCTCTTCAAGTTCAAGTTTCTTTATGCGCGAGAGTATCGCTCCACGCTTGCGTTGGAAATGCAAGGCGAGTTCATCCACTGTAGCGCCCTTGCACCACAGATGCTCAAGTTCTGCATCATCATCGGCACTCCATTGGTTATAGGCATTCGGGAACTCTTGCCTGCAGGCATAGACCGAATAGGTTGGTTCACCTGTCAGTTGCTTATATGCCTTGAGATACTTTTTCAGCCTCTTAACATCCTTGTCCGAGAGATAGGGCAAACGACGGATATCCATATTGTCCGACAGATCATTCAGTTTGACAGCAACAGCAAGAGGATTACTCTTCACACGGACAATAAACTTGTCGTATGGTTCATCCTTTGAAAGTCTTGTCACGCAACGCAGTGCCTCTATCACCTCGACGGAGAAGCCCTCTGCGGCAAGCCGCTCCAATGTCCAATCACTATCCTCCACCACATCGTGCAGAACGCCCACAATCCTTTCCTCTGTGGTCCTGCCAGCCGCCATCACACGCAAAGGATGACCTATATAATCATTACCGGCTTTGTCCAGTTGTCCACGGTGCGCTTCGGTCGCAATCTCAATAGCCCTTTCAAGTGTACTCATAGTATCGGTTTGCTGTTTTCATATTTACAAAGGAGTGCGGCTTACCGCCCCAAAGTAATCTTTGGGGTTTACTGCAAATATAAAGAATTAATGCAAGAATTTGAAAGGAATAAGTATATTTGTGAAATAAACGACAAAGCATGGAAAATAGATTCAAAGACAAAGTTGTTATAGTGACAGGTGGTGCCAACGGAATCGGCCGTTGCATTGCCACAGAGTTCCGCTCCCGGGGAGCCAAAGTATATGTGGTTGACAAGCAGAATGGAGAGCACTTCGTCGGTGACATCTCCAGGAAAGAGGTGCTTGAGGCATTTGCTGCCGAGGTACTGAGCAAGCATGATAAAGTGGATGTCATCATCAACAATGCCTTGCCGTTGATGAAAGGGATAGATGAATGTTCCTATGAAGAGTTCCAGTATGCCTTGAGTGTGGGAGTGACTGCACCATTCTACTTGGTAAAATTACTGAAGGAGCATTTGGCTGAAGGCGCATCCATCATCAACATCTCTTCGTCACGCGACCGCATGAGCCAACCGCAGACCGAGAGCTATACAGCTGCCAAAGGTGGCATTGCCGCACTCACTCACGCATTGGCCGTGAGCCTGTCGGGGAAAGCAAGGGTAAACTCCATATCCCCGGGTTGGATAGATACAGCCTACACCGTTTACGAAGGCCCCGATGCCACGCAGCAACCTGCCGGCCGTGTGGGCAACCCCATGGACATTGCCAATATGGTGCTGTTCCTTTGCAGCGACAAGGCTGGGTTTATTACGGGCGAGAATATATGCATTGACGGTGGTATGACCAAGCAGATGATTTACCACGGAGATTGCGGCTGGAGTAAAACAAGTTGAACCACCGCTGCTTGTTCATCCCGAGCGAAGCGAAGGAACTGAAGATGTTGGTGGTTCTGTCGCTAAGAAAGAGATGTTTCGCTGCGCTCAACATGACAGCAATGTAAAAACGACGCCGGCATTCTCATCCCTACAGAGCAAAGCGACGAGGGATCTCTAAATTAACTGCCGGCACTATTATTATTACAAAACAAAAACAGTAAGACTATAATATGAAAATAGAAGTAGCTCCTCAAGAAACCACACGTGCCGAAGCCTTTTCGCTTTGGATGACGTCACCGATGCCAATGGTTACATTGACAAAAACATTCAATGTAACCAAGCTGCTCAAGGCAAGCAAAAGACGTGGAATCAAATTCAACGCCCTGCTATGTTGGTGCATTGGAAAGGCTGCAAACAACATAAAAGAGTTCTATATTCTGCCCGAGAACGGGAAGCTCTTCAAATATGACAGCATTGCCATAAACGTAATCGTAAACAACAGCAAAGGGGGAATAAATTCTTGCGACATTGCATACACCAATGATGCCGGACAATTCGCCAAGGCATACAACCGTCTGACAGCGCAGGCAGCAACGCAGTGCAAGAGCTCATTCCTTGAGGATAGTATGATTGTGGGAACATCGGCAATGATAGAGACCGAACTCAACAGCATTGTAAACCAATACACCGACAAATTCTGCAACCCAATGGTCATGTGGGGCAAGTATCGCCGTAATTGGTTCAGCACCACATTGCCCATATCGTTTCAGTTTCACCACGTGCAGATGGACGGCGGGCACGGCGCTCGTTTTTTAGAGCAACTCCAGAGAGTGATTAATGAATTATAGCAGCTCAGCAAATAGAGAAACTATTACAAGTTTACACCAGCATACATATAAAAAGGAAAATTTACCTCACTCGCCACCCTACTTTTATACTCCCCAAAACAAATAAAGCAACTTATAAAAGTTATAAAAGAATCTCTATTGCGTAAAAACAACGCAAAATATTTGACAAATTCAAATATCCTGCTTAACTTTGCGTAAAGTTAACGCAATAAAATATGAGTGAATATAATTTTTGCTATAAGTACCCGCATCCTGCGATGACTGCCGACTGTGTAATTTTCGGCTTCGACGGTTTTTCCATCAAGGTACTTTTGATTCAGCGAGGCATTGAGCCATTCAAAGGAAAGTGGGCATTCCCTGGCGGGTTTATGAATATGAATGAAACCGCCGAGGAATGCGCAAGACGTGAGTTGGAGGAGGAAACGGGATTAAAGAATGCTGCCGTCGAGCAGTTTTATACCTTCTCGGATGTAAACCGTGACCCACGTGAACGAGTAATTACCGTGGCGCACTATGCTTTGGTAAGACTTTCTGAGGTTAAAGGTGGCGATGATGCAGCTTCGGCTCGTTGGTTTGCAATGGATGAAGTGCCAAGCCTTGCTTTCGACCACGACCGTATCCTGCGCATGGCTGTTAATCGTCTCAAAGAGCGTATATGTTTCGAACCGATAGGCTTTGAGCTGTTGCCCGAGGTCTTTACTATGCCCGAGTTACAGAACTTGTATGAAGCCATCTTGGAAGTGAAATTCGACAGAAGAAACTTCTATAATAAGATGCTTAAACTTGGCATACTCTCTGAAGCAGAGCCACGCCCTGCAAACGCTTCTCGTCGGACACCGACAAAGTATCGTTTCAATTCGGAGAAGTATGCGGAACTGAAACAAAAAGGATTTAGATTAGAGTTTTAAGGAGAAAATAATATGTATTACAATAAGATATTAGGTGGAATTGTCGGTGATATTATCGGCTCAACCCGTGAACGGAAAAATGTCAAGAACGAAAATTTCGAGTTGTTACCAGCCGGCAGCACCTTTACGGATGATACCGTTATGACTTTGGCAGTTGCAGAGTGGTTGATGACAGACCCTACGCACAGCGAGCACACTCTCGTAGAGTGTATGCAACGTTTGGGACGCAAATATCCCAATGCCGGTTATGGCGAGATGTTCCGCAGGTGGCTCTCAACCGACAATCCAGAGCCATATAATAGCTTTGGAAATGGCTCTGCTATGCGTGTAAGCCCTGTTGGATTGTATGCCAACTCTATGGAGGAGGCATTGGAGCTTGCCCGCATCACAGCATCTGTGAGCCACAATCATCCCGAAGGCATTAAGGGTGCACAGGCAATTGCAGCCTCGATCTACATAAAGCGAACAGAGATGTTTGATGTGAAAGGCAATATCAAACGCTTTGTCGAGCAGAATTTTGGTTACAACCTTGATGTAAACATCCGAGATATACGTGATGATTACTCTTTTGATGTAACATGTCAAGGCAGCGTTCCCATTGCGATTATGGCATTCCTGCAAGAACCGCATAACGCAGAAAAGGCTATCCGTCTGGCAGTTTCAATGGGCGGTGATTCTGATACTATCGGATGTATGACTGCATCTATTGCTGCAACTGAAAGACCTTACGTAATCAGCAGTAGTAGCCTTTCTCACGAGATTGAAGATAAATGCCGAGCTCTTCTTCCAGCCGATTTACTGGATATTAATGACAGATTCCTGGATTTTATCAGCCGGCCGCTACACCAGTCCTATGAAGTACGTGCCAATGGCATTATATATGCAGGCGAATATCCAGGGGACAAGAGTGACGAACTTGCCAGGCAGAAAATAGAACAGATGCACCACTTCGGCATCCGCCACTTCATAGACCTCACCGAAGAGGGCGAACTTCGTCCGTACAGCCATCTGCTGCCCGCAGGCACTACATACACCCGCTTCCCGATAGCAGACTGCGGCGCGCCAAAGAGTATTGAAAGCGTTCAAAGCCTGTTGCTTCGCATTGAGGAACTCAAAAAGATGAATGGCTATGTGTATGTACATTGCTGGGGCGGCGTAGGCCGCACCGGAACTATAGTGGCGTGCTATCTATCTCAGAATTGGGGAGAACCTGATTTGAACCTCGTTTTAGATGCCCTGCGCAAAAATTTCTCAGAAATGCCAAAATCGGCATACAAGAAAACTCCAGAGACTAAAGAGCAGATTGACTTTATTAAACAATTTATCAATACCACCACTGGGTATAAGGAAGAGAAAGCAAAGAGGGTTACTGATTCTATACGTGGTTGCTTGATGGCAGGTGCAACCGGTGATGCTTTGGGTTACGAGGTGGAGTTTATGAGCCGCCGTGCAATCCTTTCACGTTTTGGTGAGCAAGGCATCACAAAGTTTACTCTTGATAACAAAGGTAAAGCTCTTATCAGCGATGATACACAAATGACGCTCTTTACTGCCAACGGAATGTTGATGGGACTTACTCGTGGTTATATGCGTGGTATTGGTGGTCGTCCTGAAGAGTATGTCGATGGAGCTTATCTTGATTGGTATTATACCCAAACAGGAAAAAAGAAGGAAATTCTGATCAATGATTTTCACTATACATGGCTTCGCGATTTACCCGAGATGGCACAATGTCGTGCTCCTGGCAATACCTGTTTACAAGCATGTGAGAGTATGTTTCGAAGAGAGCATGTTCATAACAACAGCAAAGGTTGTGGAGGTATCATGAGAGTTGCCCCAATGGCATTGCTTGATGCAGGCTATGCGTCAAGAGATAAAAACACCTATTCACTAGTGGAACTTGCCGAAGCTGGTGGGAAAATTGCGGAATGTACTCACAAACATCCGCTCGCATTTTTACCGGCATCGCTACTAACCATACTTCTATACAAGGTTGTTCCGATGGCGGTCAAACAAGTGCAAGAAGATATTGACCGTATCATAAACGAGACTTTGGATATGCTCGATTTT
The DNA here is from genome assembly GCA_017398805.1 of Bacteroidaceae bacterium. Classification (GTDB taxonomy): domain Bacteria; phylum Bacteroidota; class Bacteroidia; order Bacteroidales; family Bacteroidaceae; genus HGM04593. The sequence continues at coordinate 51,614 of JAFQEZ010000086.1, forward strand.
ATCTACATTGATAAGTACGAATCGGAAAAGCAATATCTTAGGGATTTAAGTGAAAAAGCCATTCGTTTGGCGCATTCCGATATATCTGATGCAGATGCTATTCGTGAACTTGGTGAAGGCTGGGTTGCTGAGGAAACTTGGGCTATTGCACTCTACTCCGCGGTACGCCACATTGACAGCGTGGAAGACGCTATTATTGCATCGGTCAACCACGACGGCGACAGTGACTCAACCGGTTCTGTTTGCGGCAATATTATGGGAGCAATTTATGGCTATGAGCATATCAAGGAGCGCAACATATTCTGCCCTGAAGGTAAACTGTTAGAGGATACACTTGAACTCTCTGAGATAATACTTGCTTTGGCAAACGACCTTTCTACAGGTTGCATCATCAGTGAGTGCAATCCTATAGATACCCCAGAAAAACAACAATGGTATGAACGATATTGTGAGATGAAACCTGCAGGCATAAGAAATAATTAACAAAAAACAATTCAGTAACCGTTTAAGAAGCTGTTTAAATTTATATTGCCAAGTTTTTTATAGGGCACAAAAATAGTGCAAACGAGCGCAATGCAACCAAGCTGATCAGGGCAAGCAAGAGACGTGGAATCAAATTCACGCCCTGTTATGTTGGTGCATAGGAAAGGCACGGTGCCGCTTTTTTAGAGCAGCATCAGAGGGTTATTAATGAATTATAGCCATTCCGTAAACAGATAAACTATTACAATTATGCTAGCATACACATACATAGAAAAAGGGAAGTTCGCTTTGGCGAAGAAGCCGAAGCCTGCACTCATTGAACCTACCGATGCCATTGTTCGCGTAACAATGAGCAGTATTTGCACCAGCGACCTGCATATCAAGCACGGGAGCGTGCCTCGTGCTGTTCCGGGCATTACCGTGGGACACGAAATGGTGGGTGTGGTCGAAGAGATTGGCGCGGATGTCACTGACGTTAAGCCTGGGGATAGAGTAACCGTAAATGTAGAGACCTTCTGCGGAGAATGCTTTTTCTGCAAGAATGGCTATGTGAACAACTGTACCGACCCTAATGGCGGTTGGGCATTGGGATGCCGTATTGATGGCGGACAGACGGAATACGTTCGAGTCCCATTAGCCAACCAAGGCTTGAACCGCATTCCCGATAGCGTGACCGACGAACAGGCTTTGCTTGTGGGCGATGTCCTGGCCACAGGTTTTTGGGCAGCCCGTATTTCAGAGATTACCGAAGAAGATACCGTACTGATTATCGGAGCTGGACCTACGGGTATTTGCACGCTGCTTTGCGTGATGTTGAAACAACCCAAACGCATCATTGTATGCGAAAAGTCTGAAGAACGGCGTCGATTCGTGCAAGAGCATTACCCCAATGTGTTGCTCACCACTCCCGAGGAGTGCAAGAATTTCGTATTACAAAACAGCGACCATGGCGGAGCAGATAGGGTGCTCGAAGTGGCCGGAGCCGATGACACCTTCCGTCTCGCTTGGGAGTGTGCCCGCCCCAATGCCATTGTAACGGTTGTTGCCCTTTACGACCAGCCTCAGGTGCTTCCTCTGCCCCACATGTATGGCAAAAACCTTACCTTCAAGACCGGCGGCGTTGATGGATGCGATTGCGAGGAGGTGCTTCGCCTTATTGAAGCAGGAAAGATTGACACCACCCCACTCATCACTCACCGTTTCCCGTTGAGCGAGATTGAAGAAGCCTACCGCATCTTTGAAAACAAATTGGACGGGGTAATTAAGGTGGCGATAACAAACGGCAAACAACAATGATACAGAGCAGAACAAGAAGTGCCATACCGAATGACACAGAAGCGATAATTAAAATTTGGTTCGAATGCAACATGCAAGCCCACCCTTTCATTCAACCCGACTACTGGTTAAGCCATGTTGAATATATGCGGCAAGCACTACCGCAGGCCCAGGTGTATATATGTGAAATAAACGGAGAGATTGTGGGCTTTGTAGGCCTTGACGGAAATCACATAGCCGGGCTGTTTGTCAATGAGCAACACCAATCGCAGGGCATTGGCACAAGCCTCATCGACTTCATAAAGCAACAGCACTTCACCTTGACATTGACCGTTTACAGGAAAAACGAAAAAGCCCTGCAATTCTACCGCAAGCACAATTTTGTTGTAATGGGAGAACGCATAGACACGAAGACCAACGAAGAGGAACTGTTGATGCGATGGAACAGAGCCTGTCCAATCTGATTAAGCCTATGACAGCCCCAGATATAAACAACTCCACCAAAGAAGAACGCCGGGCATATGTCCTTGAAGCCTGGAAATGCCTTAACGACTGCGAAGCCTGCGGCAAATGCCGCATACTGCGCGGACGCGACCCCGAGACACTGTATGCCGAATACATAAACGGCAAACGCAGCTATATCGACATCACACTGGAGATAAGGAAGTAGCAGTTTGCAACCACATAAAACAGTGCCTCTCGTGTTTGCAACCAGGAGAGGCTTCACGCAGTGACTGAAGAGCTAAAACCGCCGAAGGTACCAATAATCACGTGTCTGCGACAAACAGCGTTTTTGTTCTCGAAAAATAAGACATACTTTAATTTGCTGAAGTCAAGCACCTCAAACATCATTGCTTGTCATTTCGACGACTACAAGGAGGAGAAATCTCAGTCACAGCGTTCTGCATAATCTTCTGTCCTTTTGTTCTTGAATCCGCGCAAGAGGTTTTTCCAACAAAAGAGCGACTTAATATTTTAAGACAAAGAGCATATCAGTTTATCTTATGTAACCAACGCATGTTGGTTTATGTACTTATGTCCAAATAATTAAAAGCAATGGAACAAGTATAAAACTCCATTTTGAATATTCCGGCCAAACAACTAACTTCGCAATATGAAAGTCAGCAACATTTAACCTTTCCGCTTTGACATTTCACATTTCAGTTTGTATCATGGCAGACAGGATGACAAAAGAGCAAAGACACAGATGTATGTCACGCATCAAGGGCAAAGACACCAAGCCCGAGATGCTCGTGCGCAGTTACCTGCACTCACGGGGCTACCGCTACAGGGTCAACGTGCGCAGGCTCCCCGGCACACCCGACATTGTCCTTCGCAAATACAGGACCGCCATATTTATAAACGGCTGCTTCTGGCACGGACACGAAGGCTGCCGGTACTACGTACCGCCAAAGAGCAATAGCCAATTCTGGCAACAGAAGATAGAACGCAACAAACAGCGCGACATAGAAAAACGCATCAAGTTGCGAATGCTCGGTTGGCACACAATCATCATTTGGGGGTGCGAACTTATGCCCAAGAACCGCCACACCACTCTACAGGCTCTTGAACAGACACTGAATAAGATTTTCCTGCTGAATAACGGCGCAAAAGTTATAAGGCTTCTATAATTATGCTGTGTAAATTTAGTATTTGCTTAATAAAATTTGCATTATCTATTTTTTAGATATTGCTCAACATCAACTATAGTTTGCTTTTTTATCATTTCTTTATTGGGGAAATCTACATTGAGATCTTTTCTCATAGTCTGTAATATATCAGTTAATAAGTCCCCAAACTCAGAATATAACCTTTTACCTTCTTCCTCTTCACCAAGTTCTATTGCTTTGTGAAAAAGTAAAACTTTCTTTCGATATATCTTTAAAAGAGCAACTAATTCTTTACTACCAACAATATAAACCTTTGCTAATCTTTCATTTATATAAGTTTCTAATAGCGGATTCCCATTTTGGCTATATGGATTGTCTAAAAAAAGATTATATATTTCTCCTATTATCGATGTATATACCTGGTACCTAGCATGTAATCTTGGTTGTTTTATAAAAGAAGGAGTAGCCAAACCACTCGCTTTAATTATCAGTTCTACAGTTTTAACAACATATAAAGAACAATCAACCTTTGTCATTAAAACATGAATAGACTCCATATGACGATTTTGTCCATTGGAATTCACCAATTTTGAACGGCTTACTAATTCTGCATTTTTATGAGCTATACCGTTGCGAAGTTTAGTAAGTTCTAAAGCGAAATCCAAATCCTCTTTATCCCATAAATTCCACATCATAAAATATTTAGCAATATCTTTTAATGTTTTTTTATCAAAAACATCCTCAATGATGGATTTAGCGATATCATTTATAGGTAAAATATCATTTAAAGTATTTAAACAAAATCTTTCTAATAAGCCTTGCAATTCAATGATAAGAGCAGAATTATTATTTAACAAATACAAAGAATGAGCTGTATCAAAAGACATGGCAGAAAATGCATCATATAGCCCACGGCTAGGCGATCCAGGAGGAAATTTTCCATCAATTTCTTGTATCAGCCTAAAAATCTTTTCTTCTTTAGTTCTCAGCGACTCTTCTATATCATTAACAATCGTTGATAACCGTTTTTTGACATCAAAAGGTTTATTAATGATTTTTTCTGTCAACAATTGCTTCGCCTCTTTTTCCTTGCTATTCAAGTTTACTCTAGCCATAATAACTTATTAATTTTTCCTTTTTTAGTCAAAAGACAATACTAATTTGAGTTTATATTGTATTTTCTTTATTCTATAGTAGATTTCCTTTTATGATATATTCTCAAGAACTCATCATTTTCACCTTCCTTCGTATAATTAGAAATAAAATCAGCGTTCTTTAAAGCAGCTAGCAGAGCCCTATTGATATCTGTATTTTGCAATTTAGCTCTTTTATTAATGTCTGCGACTTCAACATACGAATCACCAATAGCGTTGAGAAGTCGACTTATTGTATTATGTTCATAATTACCTTTTTTAGCGACCAAGGTAACTATTTGAATTTTATTCTTTTCGCTACTACAAGTTTTTACTAGGAATATCAAGGTCTCCAGTTCAATATTTATCTTTTCTTTTTCACAAAAAACATTGATAACGATATCCGCTATTAATGGAGAACTTTGCAAGACATCAGAAGGCAATATTCCAATTATATGATATTTTTCATCTAGCGTAAACGTTTTCTCTTTCAATATCTTTAAGACATTATTAACATTGAAATTATAATTCAAATCAAGATGAGTCACAAACTCATTAGAATGATAGATCAAATATTCTGCCAAAACACCTGTCTCATTTATAACATCAAGTGCTTCTTGATTAAAAGGCAACCTACCGCATTCTATAAGAATAAGAAGTCTTTTTTCCTCCAATTCTTCTAAACTATCAACACTCGGATAGACATCTGTAAAAACCGGTAATAATTTCTTGTAATTTTCAATACTTAATATATTATTACCAAATATCGAAGCAAACAGTTCTTCTTTATGCGTCAATGTTTCTGGATATTTCTCTTTTGACAACTCATTAACATAATGGTTAATATAGTCAATTAATATTTCTGACACATTTCCTTTATATCTATAAAAGAACAACACATTCTGCCAAGTTGGTTGTATCACTTTTGTTTCAATAGCAATATCATATACAGAAGCTTCAACTATTTGGTCAAAGTTTCCAATTCGATTACATTGTTTATTTAGATAAACTCTTTTAGTATTTGAGTCTATATCTGGAGAATTCAGAATATAAAGAATACTATCAGAACTTTCATCTTTATTACAATCTTTTAATTTCTGCAACGTGATTGCAATATTTTGCTGAACATAATTTATCAAACAACTATTCTGAGTTTCACAAACGCGGGTGTAATTCAAATTTTCAGATGTGATACTAACACTTCCCTTGCACAAATGTCTAACTATAATAAATATATTGTTTAAGTTTATTTCATAACTATTATATTCAATCACACAATCAAGCAAATCATCCGAGCCATTACTGATATTTATAAAACAACTTTTAGAAACCAAATTCAAAGTTTTATCCAATCCAAGGCCCTCAATATGATTAACCAAAAAAACAAAATTACTATTAAGCCACTCTTGAACTTCATCATCAAGTACAATTGAATAATTAAGATAGGCTTCTATCAAATTTTCTTTCTCTACGACATTGTTCCAATTTAAAATATCATTCCATGCATTTGCATATTCAATATAATGTTTAAAAACCTTTATATTCTGTTTACCTTCTAAATAATATTGAGACAAGAACTGTAAAGGTGCATTATAGTGTTCAAGCCTTGACATAAGATTTTCAAACTCATCGTTATATTTATCATTACATGCAAGGTAATCCAAAAGTTCTATATTGAGAATGGCATCACTTTCAAACATATACTCTTTTAACTCTTTTACAAAATTCTCAATTTTATCTATATGATAATCATACGGTTTGCTTTCCTCTGTCTTTATCGCCAATAATAAATCCCTATCAGACAATGATACCATTCCTTCGTAAAAGTATGATATGTAATCGTAGTATTCTTCATCAATGTACCCTCTACGAATAAAGACATTCATCATTGGCTCTAATCCAATTTTATCAAACTCATCCGTATCACTCAGCTTGTAATCTTTTATTAGATTACTTATTTTTTGAGATTTTATTGAATTCTTTTCTCTCTTAATTCGCTTGAACTCTTGTTGGAAATAACGACTGCCTTTTTCCATTAAATCCAATCTTTCAGAATAATTGACAGCTTTATCTATTCTTTTAAAATCTACAGGCGAGGATTGTGAGTAGGAATATCCTGAATAATATTGGTATTCAACACTCTGCATCGTAAGCAGTTCATTGAATAATAGTTCATTTATTGCAATCTCCTCTAAAGAATAAAACTTATTACCTATTCGTATTGATATTAAATTTTGAGAAATTGTATGCCATAAATAAAATAAAAATAATCTACGTAAATCCGTTTTACTTAAATTAGCATCTTTCTTATAATCTTGTTCTTGCTTCCTAAGATTATTCTCTTTTTCATCAATTACTTTTAATGCTTGAGATATAAAAAATGCTTTTTTATTAATACATCCATATACTTTACCTTGACGGCGATGCAGCAGGGCAAAATCTTGTGGATAGTAATTCTTATATACTATCATTGCAAGTAGTTTAGTCTTATTTAATTGTACTCCTTGATTCGCACATAATTTATCACTATATTGCTTATATTCATTGACAATATTAGTTAAGATACGCATGTCTTGAATAAAGAATGCCATTTCAGACAAATCGTCATCTGAAATTTCATTATCACATCCTTTTGCTTTAAGAGCTGCTTTAAGTTTGTCTTTAGAGTTTGAAGGATTGATAACCGGTATGACAGTAATGATATAATCAAAGAACTTAGTTCTTTCCTCGTCTTTGAATATATCATCTTTGACTGCATATATGAATGTAATATGTCTGCCAACAATCTTAGACTCATTTATTAGCTGATTCAGTTCTCGAAGTTTTAGGAAGATATTTGGTGTTCCAAATCGATCTAAATCTTCAATAATAACGACATCATATTTAGTTACTTGAAAGAAGTATAGAATTTCATCAAGATGCCTATTGAAGATAGAATTATTCTCAACAACTTCTATCTCTGCATCTTTTAAATTTAACTTATTAAGTTTAGAATTGCTATATGACCTAAAGATGTATCTTATAGTAAAAAATAATACCCCCAACAAATACCCTGCTGCCAGAAAATCAAATAGCATATTACAAGTATATCCCCAACTGAAAAAGTTATATATACTCTCTACTTTTGCAAAGTCTGGTTCAAAAAGTATAAAGAAACATACTAAAGATAGTACGGCATATATCGGATATCTAATCAGCTCTCGTTTTGATAAATGCACAATTCTTCTAAAACGAGAATTAGGGACAGTTTTTGCTTTTTCTCTATAAATGAGTTGCTGAAGAATGCTATACTCAATCTTTCGATTAAGATTTTCCGTTGGATTCTCTTTTTTTTCTTCTTTGTTATAAGGACATTGTTGCTTTGTTGATTCTGTATTCTTATCGTCTTCCTTTTGTTCTTCTAAGATCTCATCATTTGCTTGTAATGTTGCAAGAGATATGGTAAGATAATTACGCCCTTTATGGAAATCTTCCATAAGAGTAATAAGCACAGAACTTTTACCTGACCCATAAGGACCAGTAAGAGCTATATTCTTAATATTTAACTCTTTTGCAGACGAAAGCACCTCATCCAATTCTACAACTGATTTATACGAATCATCTGCTTTATCTAACTTTTTGGGTAGTAATGTATCGATTGACATATTTATCTCAACTTTTTACAATCCATCTGCAATTCTGTGAAGTTCCTTCTTTTTTGATAAAACCTTTACCAACTAATGATAAAATCGTTTTGTTTACTACTCTTTTTGAAATACCTAAATGTTTAGAAATCTCCAGTAGATTTGTATTTGGATTATTCTTTAGATAGCATAATAATTTAGTTTCGAACATATTGCATTCCAATGCGGGGTCTGGATATATTATTGTATCATCTGTTTTTTGTATACATTCCAGTACTTTTGAAGTAGTTCTGAATGTCCCGAGAAATAGTTCCCTTTGCCTGCTCCAAGTTGTTCCGGTTTCATTTAATGAATAGTAATTAACGTGAATTCGATATAATTTTAGAACAAAGAAAGTTGCCCGTCATTGATAAATTCCACTTCAATGGCGGGTTTCTTTTCAAAGAAACAATATGCCGCAATTGCACTCAACGCATTTGCGATAAAGTTGTTGAACGAAC
>JAFQEZ010000087.1 GCA_017398805.1 Bacteroidaceae bacterium
AGCGAACGAAGCCAAGGCTCGCCGCAGGCAGTGCGCTTGTGCAGGCTTCAAAACCGCAACCGACGCCGTAATGCGAGAGCAGAGAATGCTTGTATTCTATGCCGAGCTACAAGGAGGAAAAGCCACTTAGTGGGTTAATTTACTAAGCGTAAATGAGGATTTTGAAGGCAAACGTAACACAGAAATTTACTTTTTAGTCACCCCCTTTTTTATACAATAATTACATTTGTTCAATAGAAATTCAGGCTCTGTCTGGATGACAATTGCGCAATGACAAGCAGAGGTAATCTCTTTAACCGGCACCGTTAAATTCCACAGCTTGAACCTGTGTTACTTTGCAGCCCCACACCTTTTTGCTACTGAAGCATTATAACATTACAACAAACCGTTCATAAAAAAAATAAAAATTTATTTTGCCGTTACAACGGCATTCACTACCTTCGCAGCTGATTTCAAGAACGGGGTGCCTAAAATTGTCTGCACTTGCAGCACAGAGGCTGAGATCATACCCAAGAACCTGATCCGGGTAATGCCGGCGTAGGGATAAAACGGAAAACGAATAACTGAAAACGCAAAGTTGCGATTGAAAGCCGGTTCAACAAGCACAAAACGGGAAACAGTCTCACACTTTTCATCTTTCACTTTTCAGTTTTCAGATTAAGAAAATCCCCATTTTCTGTTTAACGACGGAGCATGGAGGATTTATTTTTTTACCCTCACTGCCCCACAAAATTATTGGAATTGCAATGAAAAAGAGAACATTGCTCGGTTGCCTTCTGACGGCAGCCCTACCCTCTTTGCTATCAGCACAGGAGGAAGTGAGTGACAGCCTGCATATGGCATTGCAGGGAGTGGAGATAACAGCTGTGCGCGCAACAGAAACAACACCTGTTGCCTACACGAATATCGGCAGCGAGGAGATTAAGAGGCAGAACACAGGCCTCGATTTCCCCTATATTGTGACAATGACACCAAGCGCCATAGCCACAAGCGATGCCGGTGCAGGTATCGGATACACAAGCCTGCGCATACGTGGAACAGACGGTTCACGCATCAACGTCACCGCGAACGGCATTCCTGTGAACGACTCCGAAAGCCACACTGTATTCTGGGTAAACATCCCCGACCTTGCATCATCGGTAAAGGATATACAGATTCAGCGCGGTGTCGGAACATCTACCAACGGAGCCGGCGCATTCGGAGCAAGCATCAACATGCAGACAAGCAGTTTCAGTACCAAACCATATGCCGGATTCAGCGCTTCGGCAGGATCTTTCGGCACACACAAGGAGACACTGAGTGCCGGAACGGGATTGATCGGCGACCATTGGGCACTCGACATCCGCCTGTCAGACATCGGGAGCGACGGTTACATAGACCGCGCAAGCACAAGACTCAACTCCTATTACCTGCAAGGTGCATACTATGGCAACCGTACGACTGTAAGGTTCATCTCCTTTGCCGGCGAGGAGGAGACCTACCATGCATGGAACTACGCAAGCAAGGAAGAGATGCAGCAGTACGGACGCCGATACAACAGTTGCGGTTATATGTATACCGATGCCGACGGCAAGGCACATTACTATGACGACCAGACCGACAACTATGTACAGAAGAACTTCCAGTTGCTCGTTGACCACCAGTTCAACAACCGTTGGAGCATGGACATCGGCCTGCACTACACCAAGGGCGACGGTTACTACCAGGAATACAAGAGCGGACGCAAGCTTGTGGAATATGCCCTGCAACCGTTCACTCTCGACGGCAATGTCGTCAAAAAGAGCGACCTCGTACGCAAAAAGGCGATGGACAACCATTTCGGCGGAGCGATATTCTCGCTCAACTACAGGAACAGCCGTGTTAATGCCGCACTCGGTGGTGGAGCAAACCGTTATTTCGGACGACACTTCGGTAATGTACTTTGGGTAAAGGAGTACATCGGCAATCTTACACCCGACCATGAATACTACCGCAACAACGGAGCAAAGAATGATGCCAACATTTACCTTAAAGCCGATTATCGTCTTACAGGCAACCTCAACATCTATGCCGACTTGCAGTACCGCCACATAGACTACAAGATAAACGGACACAACGACAAATGGAACGATGCCGAAGATGCCCTGCAGAAGCTTGCCATTGACGAGAGTTTCAATTTCTTCAACCCCAAGGCAGGTCTCTCATGGCAGATTGACAGAAGCAACCGCCTCTTTGCATCAGTGAGCATGGCACACAAAGAACCCACACGCAACAACTACACCGACGGCAAACTGCATGATCGACCCACAGCCGAACGCCTCATAGACTACGAGCTTGGCTACACATTCGGCAACAGCATCTTCAAGGCAGGAGCAAACCTCTACTTCATGGACTACAAGGACCAGCTGGTACTTACAGGCGAACTCAATGAGATTGGAGAGCCGTTGGCAGCCAATATCCCCGACAGTTACCGTGCAGGCATAGAACTCATGGCAGGCATCGCACTACCCTGCGGATTCCGTTGGGATGCAAACGCCACCTTCAGCCGCAACCGCATAAAGGATTTCACCGAGGTTCTCTACGACGACGACACCTACGAACGTTGGGAAATAAACCACGGCGAGACACGCCTCTCATTCTCACCCGAGATTATCGTGAACAACACCTTTGCCTACTCATGGCGCGGACTCGAAGCCTCTCTCCAGTCGCAGTACGTTGGCAAGCAGTACATGAGCAACTGCGACCAGGAGGAGCACCGTCTTGACGCCTACTTCGTGAGCAACCTGCGCCTTGCATATACATTCAAGCTGCCACACACAAAGAGCATCACAATAGGAGCTACCGTGTACAATATCTTCAACGAAGAGTATGAGAACAACGGATATGCAGGCAGCGGCTACTACACCGACGCAAGCGGCAACCGCCAGCGCTACAACTATGCAGGCTATGCCGCCCAAGCCGGAACCAACTTCCTGGGCCACGTGAGTATTGAACTGTAACGAACTGAAAACTGAAAACGGAAAACGGAAAACGGAAAACGGGAAACCGAGCTGAAGGCGAAGTTTAGACAATGCCGTCAGCAGTCAGTCGCAGTCAGCGCGGCAAGGTCGCGCCCTGCGGGATGCGATAAGACGGCGTTTCAAAACTGAAAACGGAAAACTGAAAGCAAACAACCCTTTTAGCCTTAGAAGCCCTTGGAGCCCTTTTTAACCCTTTAAAACAAATAATATGCTTGAACTTTTGGGAGTAATAACAGGAATCATCTATCTGTGGCTAGAGTACCGCGCAAGCATACACCTATGGATAGCCGGCATAATAATGCCAGCGATATACATATTCGTCTACTACGACGCAGGCTTGTATGCCGACTTTGGAATCAACATCTACTACCTTGTCATTGCGCTTTACGGTTGGTTGGCATGGAAAACCGGATTCACACTATTCGGCAAAAAGAGTGCAACAAACGGCGAACTTCCCATCAGCCATACTCCACGCACTGCATGGCCGGGCATTACAGCCACATACATTGCCACCCAACTGTTCATAGCATGGCTGCTGATAAACTACACCGACAGCACCGTACCCTGGGCCGACTCGTTTACCACAGCGCTGAGCATTGTAGGAATGTGGATGCTCGCGCGCAAGTACATCGAGCAGTGGTGGGTGTGGTGTATCGTCGATGTAGCCAGCAGTGCACTCTACGTGTACAAAGAGTTATATTTTACCGCTGCACTCTATGCCGTTTACGCCATAATCTCTATCTTTGGCTATTACAAATGGAAAAAGATGATGCACAATGAGCAATAACATGGAATATCCTTTTGAAGCAGTGATTGTTGCCGGAGGCGACTACCCCACGTCGGAGCAAGCCTTACAGGTGCTCCACAACGCGCCTTATGTTGTATGCTGCGACGGTGCAGCCGACCGCTACATAGCCACAGGCCATGTACCCGATGCCATTGTAGGCGACGGCGACTCGATAAGCGAATATAACCGCGCCAAATATACCCATCTGCTGCACATCATTGCCGAACAGGAAACCAACGACCAAACAAAAGCCGTGCGCTTTCTTTTGGAACAAGGCAAGAGACGCATAGCCATTGTGGGTGCGACAGGCCGGCGCGAGGATCACACCATTGGCAACATCAGCCTGCTCATCGAGTATGCCCGCGCCGGAGCGCAGGTGCGCTCCTTTACCGACCATGGAGTATTCATCCCCTGCAACGGCGATACCACGCTCAAATGCCGCAAAGGGCAGCAGGTATCAATCTTCTCCATAACCGCAAAAAAACTGAGCGCCGAAGGCCTGCTCTACCCCATCTATGACTTCAGCAACTGGTGGCAAGGCACACTCAACGAATGCACAGGCGAACAGTTCACCATACATGCAGAAGGAGAGTACCTGCTGTTTATCAATTTTTAAACATTATTACAAAAAGCAAATAAAAAAACGCCTACTTACATGAAGTGGGCGTTTTTTAAGTATGGGTATTATCTTATCAAGACCTTTTGATATTTTTGGATATATATAGGATTATCAATATATCGGCATTAAGGTCGTTTTCTTGCTTTGATAACGACCTATTTTACTAAAAACTTCTTGCCATCAAAAATGTAGATACCTTTAGTAGGAATCTCTACCTTGCGGCCTTGCAGATCATAAACACCTGTACTCTGTACTCTGTTATCTGCTATCTCGTCAATTCCCGTCACAGTATCCACTACCCCAATGCGGAAGAGGTTGCTGTAGTTACCGCTATAGCCTTCGCTGTTGCCCCAAGCGTCGAATGTACCGGCAGCCATAATGATTATAGCGCCGTCTGTTGTACCGTTACTGCGCTTGCCCACTATATAATAGGTATCATCAATACTGCTGCCCTGGTTTATGCTCCAGTCGCAGTATGTCGCGTTATAGGTATCGAGAGTTCCGGCATTGTTGTTGTAGCCGTAATTTGCTCCAGCACGCCATATCATGTATCGCTGTGCCTTCTCGTTAAAAAAACTGTACTTGCCGCTTGCCTCCTTCTTGCAATTGAACAGGGCAGCCTCGCCCATAGCATCTGCCGATGTTGTAGCAATACTGAGTACATTGCTCTCATCGACATAAAGCACATATTCCGTACCGTTCTGCTGAACATTGGTAAATGTAAGTACCTTGCCGTCCCATTTGTCGGCAGGAGCTGTGCCTGCAAGCAAAGCATAGATTGCATCAATCTCGGCAGTCGTGGGGTTCTCGCCAAGAGACTCGATAGCAGCATTTAGATCTGCATTTTCGATTTCGGCATCGGCAGCCAACGCTTTAAAGTACTCCTTGACGAATGCGCCACGGTTGACATCACGCTTGATGCTGTATGCACCACCTGTGATATACTCAAGGTCGTATGCTACATAAATATTGTCGAAGCCGTCGAAGTTATGCTGGCCCGCTCCTGTAGGGAAACTTGTAGATACAGGATTATTACGCTTGCCGAAACCTGTCAGTGTCTCTTCGTAGATGAAACCGATCCTGTCATCGGCCTGCAAGTCCATTGAGCTGTATGCCGAAGCTGTGTTGCTCACCTGATAGAAGCCGTTCCAGTCTGTTGCAAAGTTTGCAACCGTGTTGAGATCGCTGAGGTCGGTCAACTCCTTGTAGAAGATACCAACATTTGTACGGCCGCTGCCTGTAGGCAATGACTGCAACGCGAGGTACATCTCCTTGTTGTCGCTGTTGCGCTGCACGGGAACAACAAGAATCTCACCGTTTGTGGAGTTTCCACCGGGAGTGAGTCCCGAGCCGGCGAATGTACTCTTAACAGAAGTGCTCCAGCCACCCTCGCCTGTCATCGTGTTGCTGTAGGTGTATATGTTGTAAATGCGACCGCCACCGACACGGCTCGAGAGTATTACTCGACCGTCGGGCATCTCCTCGCACTTGGGCTCATCGCCACCGGGAGCGGGGAGAGCCGATGCACCGCCGAGTGCCTGCCATGTGCGACCGAAGTCATCGGAATAGATTACACGGTTTCCGTTAGGGCGTGCACACATTGCTGCATAAAGACGGTAGTATTTGTCCTTCTTCACAATACGGCTCTGAAAGATTTTACCGCCACCCACAAATGCAGCCTGAATGGGGTTGCCTGCATCGAAGAGGCTGTATATCTGCTCGGTTACATTTACCGGAGCCTCCCATGTCTCACCGTTGTCCTTGCTGTGGATTGTTGCAATGAGGTTAGGGTTCTGGCGTGTGGTGTTGCCGTTGCCATATACTGTACAGCCGGCAACCGCAATGATGAGTACCTCGTTACTTGTGCGGTCGGCAACAATAGCAGGGTCACCGAATGCAGTATCGAAATAGTTCTCTGTTGCAGAAGTTTTGCCTGTACCCACTGCAACCTCTATCATGTCGCTCCATGTCTCGCCGTGGTTGTCGCTTGTACGGCAAACGACATCCACCTGACCGTAGCCCGGGTCGGTACCGCACACAAGACGTGCAGCAGCAGTAATCAGACGACCGTTGCTTGCCGTTGTAATACCCGGTATGCGGTAAGGAGGAATCACACCGTCGCCCTTACTTGTATTGTAAAGGTCCTGCTTCTCGGGTATCTTTGCCGCCTTTATATTTGTAACCTTGATTGTTTGTCCATCTATGGTTACATCTGCACCCTCGAGCGTATTGCCAAGCATAGCAACAGATAGGTTTTCGCCTGTTATTGTATTTGGGGTGATGAAGAAACCACCGTTGAATGCCTTCTCGCCTGTTGTGCTGTATGTTACATATACATTGGCATTATCCTCAACAACAATATCATACACGTTCATACCGTCCATGTCGACAGGCTCAAAGCGCCACAGGTTGTCATCGGCTGCGGCACCTCCGTCGGTCCATGTTGTGAGGTAATCGACACCGCCGACCTTGAAGTTTGATCCTCCGTTGGTACAGTTGAGCGCCTCGGTGAAGTAGTAGTAACGATACTCGCCTACATCATTTGTAGAGCCCACAGTAAGTTCATTGTAAGTTCCCACAACAGAACCGCCCCAGCTTGCACCGGCAACAACAGGGTTGCCGTCGCCGTTGACGATGCCCAGTTTGTTGTTATCCTTTACCTCGATGTGCCATATACCATTGTTGGTATTCACCATGTTATTTGACTGGAGAGTAAACTTTAGGCTGTTACCATTGAGGAATGCATCGTTATAAAGGTGCTCAGTGCGTGCTGTAGCCTTGCTCACCAAGTGATAATAACCTGTTGTAACATCCTTGGCAACAGGCACTTCAACCTCTTTGCCGTTGAGGAAATCCTCAAGGTCATTGACCAAGGCAGCACAATCCTCGCCTGCTATCTGGCCCGAGAAGCGACCAAGGAGAGCATTGAGAGTAGCGAGTTTCTCGCTGTCGTTTTTGTACTCCTCGCGCAGGATATGTATCTTCTCGAACTGGTGAATACCCTCGATAAGGCGTTCAAAACGCACGCTTGAACGATTGCCCGGATAGTAGCAATAAGTGTCGCCTGAGCCGAACTTGCGGAAACGGCTGTCGGTGAGCGGGTGTTCATCCCAGTTTATCCATGACCAGTGCAGGTAACCGTCGAGGTTCATCTGTGCTGCATAGATTGGAAGATAAGCAGCCTCGGCAGGATATGAGTTTGTGTAAATATTCGGTTCGCTGTTAGCACAGCTTGTATAGAAGGTTGTAATCCAGCCCTTTGCCTTGCGGCTTGCAAGCTGATCGGCAGTAAACATATGCTCCTGACCAAGCTGTGCGCATAGATCGCGGTAAGTGCCACAGAGCGAACTGTGATAGTTGCCCGCAAGGGCACAATTGAAACCAAGGCCATTGGCAATAGCATATGCGTTGTTCAAATCACTCTCGGCACGCTCGTCCATTGCGATATTTGTCTTCTCGAACCAACCCTTCTCCTGAAGGTGAGCCTTGAAGGCTGTGAGGAAACTTGTCCACAATTCACGATACTGTGAAGTACCGGTTGTTGTTGTTATGTTTTTGTAGCTGCCGGTAGCCTCGTCGTAGTAACGGAAGCTCATATCCCAAGGCACCATGCTGAAGCAGTTGATTTGCTTGTCAATGCCATACTCGGCGCAGAGTTCGACGTATTTGTCAAAAACTGTATAGTCATACTCCCAAGAGCCGTCGGTCTTCTTTATTGTCTCTACCATCGGATCGAAGAGATCGTGTGTCTGCTCACCCCAAGGCTCATAGAAGAGAATTGCGGTAACGCTGCGCTGTCCGGCACGGCCAAGAGCAGCAAGATAAGGACGCAGAGCCTCCAAGTGCTCGTCGCTCCAACGCTCAACCTGATAGTAGCGGCTTACCGAATAGGGTTGCTGCCACAAATCGAGGTGGAACTTCTGTTCAGCCACCGTGGGCAGTGAACGGCTGTTCACATTCACCTTCAACGGAAGAGTCTTCACAACCTCGCCATCGGCATTCACAACCTCAAGAGCAGTTGTATACTCGCCTGCCTCGATGTTGCGCGGAACCTCTATTGTACACCATACCGGGCGTGTCTCCATTGCTGGGACTGCATGAGGTTTATCCTGGTCAATGACATCGGCAACAAGCCATTGTGGCAATGTCATAGGGTGATTACCACATGCCACATAGTCGTCAGTGATTACATAGTTCACAAAACGTGCGTCACCGCCGTTGATGCCTGTTGCGGCTCCGTCCTTCTTCCACTCGGTCATGCGAACAGTCATCATTCCCTGGTCGCTCTTGCTGTAGAGAACAGCCTGGATATTTGCACGTTCGCCCTGCCATGCATAGATTTCGGCAGAGTTCTTCTGTGTTACCTCAGGAACCTCGTGCAGCTTATAGTGTACATCACGTGAAGCCCATGTTGCGTTAAGGCCATCGGCAATGGCATTCCAAGCCGCCTCATCGGGTGTTGTACCCACACGTGGCTCGGTATATTCATCTATAGGATAACTGACCTCTACATCACCGGCCTCACCGCTCACCTTGAGCATTACGTCAATGATTGAACCGCCGTCACTGATAAAATTCGCATAGTTACCCGATGGGTCAATGCAGTTCCATGCAATCATGTAACGCATGCGGAACACCGCTCCATCCTCGACATCTGTCGGTACGTTGAAAGATCCCGGGGCAAGGACATCACCGCTTGACTGGTAGATGCCGGCACTGTTCCAGCCTGTATCGCCGTTGGTATTCTTGCCATAGAGCGACCAGCACATAAGCTCGTTGCCCTCGCCCTTTGTGTATGGGCCCTCGCCCTGCAGGTTTACATCGAACTGTTTGTTATTGTTCCAGTCGACATAGACATATCCGTGCATCCAGCTGCCGTTGATAGTGATGAGAGGAGTAATAGTCTCGCCACGCTTTACCTCGAAGACATTGGCAGTCTTGTCGAAATAGGCTGCACAACGCGGCGCCGAAGCGATGTTATTTACCAGCTGCTGCTGACTGTGTGTTCCCACAACACCAACAGCAATGGGATAGTGTGTCGCGTGGGTCACGTTCTCGTTAGAGCCGTGGACTACATAGTAGTCGCTCTGGGCATTAGCACCAAGCCCGATTAGCATGGCCGACAATGCCGAAAGGAAAAAACGTTTAAGTTTCATAATATAATAAGTTAGTTAATATTATCCTAATTTGCACAAAATGCCTAATTTGTACAAAAATACAAAATTGCATGAGTAATACAAAAAAAGGAGAAGGGAGAAAGGAGAAAGGTAAATTAAAAAGGAAAAAGGAGAAAGGAAAACTAAAGAATGCCAAGGAGCACTAAAGTCAAGCGCAATGTCATTTTGAGCGTAGCGAAAAATCTAAATAACCGCGGAATAGAGATTCTTCGTTGCACTTAGGATGACAGCAGCGGCGGGATAGAGATCCTTCACTTCGTTCAGGATGACAAGGCGCAGCTTGCTACATTAGTTACCCTTAATAGTCCTTAGTTTCCCTTAATAGCCCTTATCCGCCTAAAAAAAACAAAAACTAAGGAACACTAAGGTTCAATAGCCCTTAGCACTCCTTAGCTTTCTTCTTTTTTCTCCTTTCTCCTTTTTTCTTTCTCATTTTTTATAGGTTCACTCGTAAACCTCTCTTGGCTGGTATCTGTTCCTGTACTCCTTGACTTTTACTTTAGAGGCTATTACGGTACATATCTCCTTGCGTCTGTTAGATGGTTTTATATCATCCTTATGCCCGGGAGAGTGTATCGTTATGCTCTTCACCTTACGCTTCATCTTAGGAAAACGCAACGGCACCAGGACATTTTTTCCTTTACACCCTTTAACAATGAGCAGACGATCCATTGTGTACTTACCGTCATAGCCGCGCACCTTATATATGTCGCCGTTCTTGTCATCCTCAATATATATACCCTTGCTGTATGTCACCCATTGCGAATCGGAATATATTGAATGTGAAAAAGTGACTATGGTCTCATCACCCTCATCATGTATACTGTAAAGCTTTATCGGATTAATCGGGTCCCATCGAATCTCTTCGGGCGCGAACTCGACATCGGCCCTTGTGAGAATCTGCCCCTCGTTGAAGACCTTGCGGTCGTACTCTGTAAACTTCTGTGCAGCCACCGACAAAGGCAAAAGCAGCAGAGTTATAAAAAACACTCTTATATTCATGATATTACGTTTTTCATAGTTTGTTACTTATAAGCGAGAGTATCTCGTCATACGTGAATACGCCTCCAATCAATGCAGCGATGGCAAGTTCCAATTCACCCTCTTCGTTGTAAACGACACTTGTCATGAGCAATGAGTTGAAACCGCCCTCACCGCTATTAAGCAGAATATTGGTGTGCACACCATCCTTATTGAAAGACATGACACACTCGAAGCCGTTCTCCCTGGCAATATCCGGCATCCTTTCAGCCTTGCGAGCACATTCGTCCACTCCGCCTAATGCCGGAACAACATATACACTCTGTATAAAATCCACCTTTTCACTTATGGGCCTGATATCGAACTCACCTACGGGAAGAGCCGAAAGCCTCTTCATCATAATCTGCGAAATATATGTATAACGCAGTCCCGGAGACTTTATACTGCTACAATACTCAAAGAAACCGTCTATGTCGTCGTACCCGTTGTCTCCGGCACCCTTTGCCGATACACATAAAGGCAAACATAGAAACAGAATCATTAACAGTCTGGTTTTCATATCGCTAAATTTATTCTTTTACACATTAAGGTACATTCTCAAGCACCACAAATTGCTTCAAATGCATACTCTGTTCCTCAATACCGCATGAGGTTGCACCGGAGAATACCTCGAAGAGAGACTCAAGATATGTCACTGCATCTTCGGGATCACTGAAGGTGTCATTACCATATCCATTATCATATGTTATTTGACGCAGATCACCTACGTACACATTCCCATTCTCCGGCAAAAGAACGGTTTCCCCTTCACTCGATGTGAACGTCTTCAACTTTCCGGAGTGCACAACGGCATCTTTTTCATCAACCGGCACACCGGCATCTTCATCCGCAACATCGGCCAACATAGAGTTATCCGTCACTTGTACATTTATTTTTTTGGGGAGTTCCGGTGTCACCTCAATCTTCCCGACAACCGGTTCTGGTTCCTCAAGTATAATAGTTACAATATTTGTTGCACTATGCGGTTGATCTGTTTCTGCAACCGCCAGGACTGCATCACTTTTTCCATTGACAGCAACGGGATCACTACCCTGCCGGATGTTATTGCCGGAATAAGGTACAACCATAAACAGGAGTGCAAGCACGGCTGCAACAGAGATTGCAGGAACAAGGTAACGGATCACAACCTTGCGCACGGGGCTCGCATGCACAACAGGAACAGCATCATCCGCAGCGAGATTGTCAATCATAGCCGAAATCTCTTCCATTTCCGCGCCGCAATCGCATACTACAGGCTGGAGCATGGCAAGCATCATCTCCTTATCCTCCTTCGCTTCGGGCAACAACTCATCACCCATCAGATAGCGACGGAGCTCATCTTCCTCCTCGCGGCTGGTCGTGCCCGAGAAGAATTTTTCTTTCAATACTTTGTAATCCATATCAGCTATCTGTTTATTATGTTATAATACTCTCTTATCAATTGTCTTGTGCGCGACAGTATTGTGCGCACATTCTCCACACTCAACCCGGTTGCCTCTATTATCTCTTCTGTCGTCGCCCCTTGCATGCGCATTGTCATTATCCGCTTCTGCTTCTGGGGCAACCGTGCAATGAATTGTTCAATTTTTATCCTTATATCATCGGCCTCAATGCCCTGCACCATTGCATCATCTACGACTGTCACCTCCTCTTCTGCCGCCCATTCAGGTTCCAGAATCTTTGACCGCCACCTGTCGCGACAAATATTTATAAGCATCGTCTTGCAGTAACCTATGTCATTGTCTACTCCTGCAAGTTCATCACGCCTCTCCCATAGTTTCAGGTACAATGACTGCATGACATCCTTGGCATCCTCACTGTTGCCTATGTTAGCCACGGCAACCGCGAAGAGTTTGGGATATATACATACGAAACGTTTCTTGAACTGTTCGGCAGTCATTTTATATTATTTACTTTTCTATTATACGTTTGAAATCTTTCCAGCCCGGTGCGGTCCTGTAGGCATCCAATGAGCCTTTGGGCACAACAACAGTCACACAATCCTCTATGGGAATGTTCCAATCACTTTCGTGATTGTTAAGGACAAAAGCCTTCTCTCCGAGCACAGGCGGAACCTTGCCCTCGCAATGTATGAGACGCAATGACGGACAAGCGTAGAATGCATATGACTCAATCTCTTCAACCGACTCGGGAAGCCATATACTTGTAAGCAGGTTTAAATGGGCAAATGCTTGCGAAGCAATCTTCTTTGGCATGTACAGGCGCAATCCCTGGTCAATCCTGCACTGGTCAAGAGCAAAGCCACAGATGACAGTGAGTGTCTTCTTGTCTATAATGGCATTACGGTAACAATAGAAATTGGAATTATCTTCAGGGATTACGACCTCGGAGAGCAGATGACAGTTATCGAACAGAAACCTGTACTTATCATCGGGCTTACCTATCTTTTCCAACGATACCGGTAAATAGACTCTTCTCAAATTGATACAGTTGCTGAACGCAGAAGTTTCAATACTCTCTACCCCCTCCTCTACAATAACCTCTTCAAGCCCAAAGCACGAAGAGAAAGCACGGCTGCCGATGCTCTTCACACTTCCGGGGATAACAATGCGTTTAATTGCATCACTGCCCATGAAAGCACCGTTCTCAATCCTTACGACCGAAGAAGGTATCTCAACCGAAGGAACATCTACACCGCTGAATGCATTGTTCGCAATGACCCTTATACCCTCGGGTATTACTGTTCCCATGCACGCCTGAACAAGCCTGTCGCCGCTGCTCTCGATGATTGCGTTGCACCCCTTACGGCTGTCATAGACCTTGTTTCCCCTTTTTACCTTTATTGATGTGAGTTCTGGATTGTTACGGAAAGCACTCGGTTCTATCCTTTTTACCGATTTCGGAATGACAAGGCTCTCTATTGATGTACCGTCAAAAGCCCAGCCCTCAATAACTTCAACACCTTCGTGCAACACAACTGCATTCAGCCATTTACGTCCTGCGAATGCACTCGACTTGATAACCTTGACACTACCGGGGATTTCAAGATCGAAAGGTTCTACCCCACTCTCAGGCACTATCCAAAAGGCATTGCGGGCGATAACCTCAACACCATCGGGGATAACAGTACTCCTGCAACCGAACAGCAATATATTTGTTTTGCTTTCTATTATTGCATTACATCCCCTGCGACTGTCATACACAACATTGCCCTCTTCAACTGCAAAATCTAACAAAGATGGAAGATTCTGAAAAGCTCCCGGTGCAATTTCAATTACACTTGCCGGAACTGTAATGCTCTTTAACTGAGAACAAGACGCGAATGCACAATCCTTTATGGCGAGGATAGTGTTGGGCATAACCACCGACAGGAGTTCCTCGTGGTCGGTAAAGGCTCTTTCTCCAATGGCCGTAACGGTATACTCCTTGCCGTCAAATTCAACTTTCTCCGGAACAAATACTACATCCTTGTAGAACTTGCGCTTAATTGCATACTTTTCATCTTCGTTGTATGTAACCTCAACGGTTTTCTCTTCCTCGGATGTTACATTATAGCATATTCCGTCTATAATAAACTCATGTGCAAAGGAACAACAAGGCGACAAAACAGCCAGCACTATGCCCAAAACCACATTTTTCATATTACACAGTTTCTAAAAGGAGTGATCATTCTCTTTTATATGCTTGAACTCTTTCCACCCGGGGGCGTTCCTGTAGGCATCGAGCGTGCCTTTGGGAACAACAACCACCGCTCTCTCTTGCAATGGAAGCGTGTGGTCATGCATTGGTTTTCTTGTTGCGAATGCGTCATCGGCAAGCAGCGGCGGAACCTGAGCTTTGCACTCGATGAGGCGTAAAGATTTACAGTCGTAGAATGCACGTGCATCAATCTCTTCCAATGTCTCGGGGAGTGTCACCTCCGCCAAAAGTTCGTGACCCTCGAATGCCCGTTGGCCAATCTTCTTTGCCTTCAGGCGGACAAAACCGTTTCCCACATAACACTTGTCGATACCCCATCCGTCTATGACAGTTCGTGTCTCCTTTTCAAGCAATATGCGTCCATTACAATAATAGTTTTTGTTATCATCACTAAGATTAACCCATTCAAGTTCACGACTACCATTGAAGATTCCAGAATATGTACTTCCACACTCTTTAAGCGAGACCGGAAGAGTGGCTTTTTTAAGTTTATTGCAACGACTGAAAGCACCATCGCCTATTATTTCCACCCCATCTTCTATAACAACCTCTTCAATACTACTTGACGAAAATGCAGAAGACTCTATCTCTTTTACAGTACCGGGAATAACAACCGTCTTCATGAGCCTGCAGTGCTCAAAAGCATCAGATTCAATGACCTCTACTGACGATGGGAATTTCACCTCCTTTATTGCACATTCAGCGAAGGCATCGGCACCAATAATCTTCACGCCCTCGGGAATTTCAGTCTCATTACAGCCCAACACCAATTTATCACTCTCGCTTTCAATTATTGCGTTGCACCCCTTACGGCTGTCATAGACCTTATTTCCTTTCTTTACCTTAATAACCTTCAAAGAGTCACATCTATTAAAAGCGCGAGGACTGATATCATTCACCGAAGCCGGAATGACAACACTCTCCAACGAAGTTGCATTGAACGCCCAGTGCCCGATACTCTTCAATCCTTCGGAGAAAGTTATCTTCTTCAAAGGACGACATCCGGCAAACGCCTGGCTCTCAATAACCTCAACACTCTTGGGGATAGTAATTTCAAAAGGCTCAATGTCACGTCCCACGGAGCAGGTTGTGAAAGCACCATTTGCAATAACTTTTACTCCATCAGGAATAACTGTAGTCCTGCAACCCACATACAGAGTATTAGATTTGGTCTTTATAATAGCATTGCAACCTTCACGACTGTCGAAGAACTCATTGTTCTCATCCACAGCCAGATGTTCCAATGAAGGCATACTATGAAAAGAGAAGTTATCTAAACTACGAACATTCTCAGGAATTGTCAGGCTCTTAAAATTTGGACAACACGCAAAAGCATCGAATCTGATGAGAATAATCGTCTTTGGCATAACCACAGACAATAGTTCGTCATTGAGATGAAAAGCCTTCTCTCCAATGGCTGTAACAGTATACTCCTTGCCGTCAAATTCAACTTTCTCCGGAACAAATACTACATCCTTATAGAACTTACGGTAAATACTCTCAAGTTTTTCATCACTGTTGAATGTAACCTCAACAGTTTTCTTCTCTTCAGAAGTGATGTTGTAACATATACCGTCAACAATAAAATCATGCGCAGACACGCAGCAGGGCAATAACAGCGCCAACAGACAAAAAACAGACTTTTTCATATTATAATTATCTTTATTCAAAATCAATATCCTCAAATTTAATATATCCCGCAATATCTGCCACACATTCATCAATGGAAATTTCATCGGCATTGATAAAAAACAACATTTTCAGCGGCCAATAATTGGCTTTCCTGTAAAACTCGACACCATAACACTGTGTAGCATTGGATTTTAGAGCCTCGATATATCCGGGGGGCAATAACTCCGCAAATTCAGGGTTCTTGCCTATTTTTTCAATGTCAGGAATACGTACAATGAAGGCACGGTCACAATTCATCTTTTCAACCATTTCGCCATCCTCAATGCAACGCTCATATTTTGCTCTTAGCGCATCCACCTTCTCCTGCATGACACACAACTCCTCGGGGGAAGGCCCAACAGAATCCTCATTACGCACGCCGCGGATATCGTATATGTAGAAGTAAGCCCAAGGTTCGCCACAGTTGTTAAGCATCCAGGCTGCAGTATGCGCAAAAGTGTAGTCGCGAGGAGCAGGCATGTGCGCAGGACGGGGCTTCCCCTGCATCTCAATATCCATCATCACCACCGAACAGTTCTTGTTGAGCTTCACTGTAGGACCGATAACAAACCCGGCAGCGCCCAAATTAGGGTAGCTGTCACCAAAAACGATAACAGGGGGAGCAGCGAGAGCGGAAGATTCAGGCAGGAATTCAAAGGCGCCAGCCGGTACCGCAAGTACAATACCAAGTTTATCTTTCAGCAGAGAGCAGTATCTCTTGTAACCGTCATCAGAGGCCAAAGCATTGAAAGATACCGCAAATGATGCAATAAAAAGTAAAAGTGCAGAACGTAATGTCTTCATATTTTTCATTATCCAAAAGGTCAGTTGAGATTAAACGCAAATTGTAAAAGAACCGGCTTCTATTTATATGACGTTTAAAAATGAAAAACATTACAAAAAAAAGTGATTATTTTTATATCCAAAGAAAAAAGGAGAAAGAAGAAAGAAGAAAGAAAAACTAAAGAATGCCAAGGAACACTAAGTTCAAGCACATTCAAGCGAAGCTTGGTACATTAGTTACCCTTAGTTTCCCTTAGTAGCCCTTAGCCGCCTTATAAAACAAAAAAGCTCAGGAATTAATTCCTGAGCTTTAAAAAAGTGGCGATGACCTACTCTCCCACGAATCTTCGCAGTACCATCGGCGCTGTCGGGCTTAACTTCTCTGTTCGGGATGGGAAGAGGTGGATCCCCGACGCTATCGATCGCCTTAATAAGTGTATTTAAGTGTAACCG